>DASTVO010000416.1:0-3196 GCA_035759075.1 Actinomycetes bacterium | reverse complement strand
GACGAACATCCACCGGTGCCCCTCCGGGTCGGCGACCCGGTACTGCCGCTGGCCCGCCTCGACGTTCTCCTCCAGCTCCGAAAGGATCGTCGCGCCGGCCGCGCGGGCGCGCTCGAGGTGCCCGTCCAGCTCGGCGACCTCGACGAGTACGCCGTCCACGATGAACGGCGACCTCCCCCACTCCCGAGCGGCCGAGCAGTGCTCAGCGTGATGCGTGGGCGACTCGTAGTCCTCGCTGGGAAAGCCCAGCATGACGACTCCGTCGCCGACCCGGAGGTTGACGTGGAGGACGCGTCCGTCCGCGCCGCTCCACCTACCGGCTTCCTCGAACCCAAAGGCCTCGACCAGCCAGTCGGCCGCGGCGGCGACGTCCTCGTACGAGATCATGGGAACCACCGTCGGCATCCGCGCCGACTCGTCCGCCATGTCGTCACCCCTTCCCGTGCGCGGCCCGCTCCGGAGCCTTTCCGTCCGCCAGCGCTGCGCCGTCCGCTCGCGGGAGGTAGTGGCCGAAGAACAGCCTGCTGGTGAGCTCGCCCCGGCTGCCGACCCCGGTCTTCTCGAAGACGCTCTTGAGGTGGTCGGCAACGGTGTACGGCGAGAGCCACAGCCGCCGGGCGATCTCGGCGTTGCTGAAGCCGCGGACGACCAGACCCACGATCTCCCTCTCCCGGGCGGTCAGCCGGTACGCCTCACCGAGGATCGAGGCGACGTCGCTCGGCCGGGAGGGCTCGATCACGACGCTCACCGTGCCGTCGGACAGCCGCTCGGCGTGCAGCGTGAGCCACCGTCCCGTCCGGGCGCGCAGCCGGCACCGGACCGGGCCCTCGCGCACCACCGCGGTCCGGGCCAGCGAGGCCACCGCGATCGGCACCTCGTCGAGCATCGCGTCGTCGATCGCCCCCATCCACTGCCGCGCCGTGGGCGTGCCCGACGCCACGGCGACCCCGGCGTCGTCGACGGTGAGGGTGACGACACCGGGCGTGTCCTTCTCCACCGGTTCGCCGTCCTCGACGAGCACCGTCACCCGCTGCAGCGCCGCGGCGACCCGCGGGGCGACGGTCTCCATGAACGCCGTCTCGGCCGGCGTGAAATCGGCCAGGTCGCCCGACCGGGCCAGGACGAGGGCCCCCCAGGAGACGTCGCCGCGGCGGTGCACGACCCGCATCTCGTGCCGCAGCCCGGCGGGCTCGATCACGTCCCGGAACCGGGCGCTGCGCGCCGGGTCGTCCGCCGTCGCGCGGGACAGGATGCTCACCGGGCTGTCCGCCCGCGCCACCTCGGCCAGTCGTCCCACGTCCCAGACCGCGCCGTACTCCAGCTCGAGCAGCCTCGGCATGAGCTCCATCGGGAACCCCTCCGCGTGGTACCCGCCCGTCGGCAGCCCCGTCTCGGGGTCGAACGTCAGGCCGCACCAGCGGTCGAAGGGCACGGCCGCCGACAGCACCCGCGCGAGCCCCCGGTGCAGCTCGGTCGGCGTGGTCGCCGTCCGGCAGACCTCGTCGACGGCCCCCAGCGCGCGGCGGCTCGCTCCCCGGTCCATGACGGGAGTGTGACGCGGACGGCCGCCCGGCAACACCCCCAAGACGAGGGATGGCCCACCGCACCGGCCCACCGCACGCTGAGCAGGCCCATCGCCGATCAACCTCACCGAGGAGACCACCATGACCAGCACCGCACTCGGTGCCCTGACGCTCGACGGGTTCTCCGGAGAGCTGCTGACCCCGGAGTCCCCCGCGTACGACGACGCTCGTCGGGTCGCCAACGGCGCGATCGACCGCCGTCCCGCCTTCATCGCCCGCTGCCGCTCCGCGGAGGACGTCGCGGCCGCGCTCGGCTTCGCCCGCCGCCACGACCTCGTCGTCGCCGTGCGCGGCGGCGGTCACAGCCTGCCCGGCTACTCGGTGTGCGACGGCGGGCTGGTGGTCGACCTCACCCGGATGCGGGCCGTCCGGGTCGAACAGGAGAAGCGCACCGCGGCGGTGCAGCCGGGTGTGACCTGGAGCGAGCTCGACGCCGCCACCCAGGAGCACGGCCTGGCCTGCCCGGGCGGCGAGATCTCGCACACCGGCGTCGCCGGGCTCACCCTCGGCGGCGGGATCGGCTGGCTGACCCGCATGCACGGGCTCGCATGCGACAACCTCGTCGCGGTCGAGCTCGTGACGGCCGACGGCGAGGTGCGCCGCGTCGACGACGACTCCGACCCCGAGCTGATGTGGGGGCTGCGCGGCGGCGGCGGCAACTTCGGTGTGGTCACGTCGTTCGTCTTCCGGCTGCACCCGGTGGCTCCGATGCTCGCGGGCATGGCGCTCTACCCGGGCGACCGGCGCACGGACGCGCTGCGCCTCTACCAGGAGCTCGCGACCACCGCGCCACGCGAGCTGTCGCTGGAGACCGTGCTCGTCACCGCGCCGCCGGCGCCGTTCGTCCCGGAGGAGCTGCGCGGCCGCCCCGCCGTGGGCCTGGCCGGCGCGTACTTCGGCGACCCGGCCGAGGGCGAGCACGCCCTGTCCCCGCTGCGGACGGCGCTCGGCCGGCCAGTCCTGGACACGTTCGATGTGACGCCCTACTGCGTACTGCAGCAGTCGGCGGACGGCAGCGCCCCCTGGGGGATGAAGTCCTACATCAAGAGCGACTTCCTGGGTCCGCTGGACGACGCGGGGATCGCCGGGCTGGTCGCCGGCGCCGAGGCGTTCTGCAACCCGCAGTCCCACATCCTCCTGCGCAACCTCGGCGGGGCCATGGCCGACGTCGCGCCGGCCGCCACCGCGTTCGCGCACCGCGACGCCGCGCACCTGCTCACCGTCGTCGGCGCATGGCAGGCCGACGACCAGTCACATGGGCAGGTCGACTGGGCCCGGAGCACCTGGGCAGCGACCCGGCACCTGGCCCGCGGCACCTACGTCAACCACCTCGAGGCGGAGGGCACGGAGCGCATCCGGGAGGCTTACGCCGACGACACGTGGCGGCGGCTCACCCTGCTCAAGGCCCGCATGGACCCCGAGAACGTGTTCCGGCACAACCAGAACGTGCCGCCGGCCCAGCGGTGACCCGCTAGGGCTCCAGCACGAGCGTGTGGCGCGCGGCGTTCTCGACGGCCGCCTGGCTGACCGGCCAGGCGGTCGTCCGGCCCTCGCGCCACGGCTCTACCTGGTCGGTGTAGTTGTCGTGGAACGGGTGCCCGCTCGCGCCGGTC
>DASTVO010000415.1:0-2459 GCA_035759075.1 Actinomycetes bacterium | reverse complement strand
CGGCGCTGCTGCGGGGCGAGATCGTGCCCCTGGCGGTCGGCGCCCTGGTGGTGCTGCAGCTGGTGCAGCTGCCGATCGCCGCGTCGATGTCCCGGCGGGCACGCCAGCACGAGGCCGAGCGGCTCTCGCTCATGGCGCGGGCCCTCACCGCGTCCGACCGGGAGCGCCGGTCGATCGCCGGGGACGTGCACGACGGCCCGGTCCAGGACCTCGCCGGGGTGAGCTACGCCCTCGCCGCCCTCCGGCCGGCCATCCCCGAGGAGCGCCGCGCCATCGTGGACCGGCTCACCACGACGGTCCAGCACGCCGTCGCCTCGCTGCGCCGGCTGATGGTCGACATCTACCCGCCCGACCTGAGCGGCACCAGCCTCGGCCCGGCGATCGACGACCTGTCCGTCCGGCTGCGCGAGGCCGGGACCGAGGTGTCCGTCACCGCCGACCCGCTCCCGGGGTTGCAGGCCGAGTACGCCGCCGTGCTCTACCGCACCGCCAAGGAGGCGCTGGCGAACGTGAGCCGCCACGCCGACGCCAAGCAGGTGTGGGTGGACGTGAGCTGCGTGAAGCACGGCGACGACGACGCGGTCCTGCTCACCGTGGCCGACGACGGGGTCGGGCTGCCCGATCCCCCGGTCGCGGACGCCGGCGGCGACGGCCACCTGGGCCTGCGGCTGGTGCGGGAACGGATCGAGGACCTCGACGGCGAGGTGCGCCTCGAGGGACGCGCGGGCGGCGGCACCGTGCTGTCCGCCCTGGTCCCGCTCCGACCCGGGGACTAGCTGTACTGACCGGAGACGTTGGTCGAAGGCGTGTGACCCCCGGATCTGACTGAGGGTTCTTGTGGAGGGAGGACCTCCGGACGTGGAGTGGAGCTGCTGAAGGCGACCACAACACGCACCCGGAGGTCCTCGTGCTCCACGCTAACGCCGTCCTGACCCCACGCCAGCGTCTGCGCCTGGCCCGGCTGGTGGTCGAGGAGAAGTGGCCCAAGAGCCGCGCTGCGGAGTTCTTCGGAGTGGCTTGGAAGACCGCCGACCGATGGGCCGAGCGGTATCGGACCCTGGGCAAGGCCGGCATGGTCGATAGGTCCAGCCGGCCCCACTCAAGCCCAGCCAAGACCGATACGGCCACGACGAAGCGGATCGTCTCCTTGCGGCTGCGCAAGCGCTGGGGCCCGGTCCGGCTGGCCGCCGAGACCGGCGTCGCGCCGGCCACCGCCGGGGCGGTGCTGCGCCGCTGCCAGATCAGCCGGCTGTCTCGGCTCGACCGCCGCGAACAGCACGTGGTGCGCTACGAGCACGCCGCACCCGGCGACCTGCTCCATGCCGATGTGAAGAAGCTGGGCAACATCCCCGCCGGGGGCGGCTGGCGCTTCCTCGGCCGAATCGAGGGCAGGGCCAACCGCCACCTGGACGGCGGCCGCGCCCGCAGCCGCTACCGCCAGCCGCTGATGCGCCACGGGTTCATCCACGTCGTCCTCGACGACCACTCCCGGCTGGCCTACGCCGAGATCCACGACGACGAGCTCGGCGTCACCGCGACCGCGGTGCTGCGCCGAGCGGTCGCCTGGTTCGCCACCCGCGGCATCACCGCCCGACGTGTGCTCACCGACAACGGCGGCTGCTACCGCAGCCGGAACTGGACGGCCGCCTGCGCCGAGCTGGGCATCACACCCAAGCGGACCCGGCCCTACCGGCCGCAGACCAACGGCAAAGTTGAACGCTTCAACCGCACCATGACCAGCGAATGGGCATTCGCCCAGCTGTTCACCAGCGAGACCGACCGCCGCGCGGCCTTTCCTGCTTGGCTACACGGCTACAACCACCATCGGCCCCACACCGGGATCGGCGGCCACCCACCCATCAGCCGCTTGACCAACCTTCCCGGTCAGTACAGCTAGCCCTCCAGGTCGGCCGCGACCGCGCGCAGCACCGAGGCGACCTTGCGCGACTCCGAGCGATCGGGGTGCCGGCCGTGCCGCAGGCCCTCGCCGACGTCGTCGAGCAGCTTGATCAGGTCCTCGATGATCGGGACGAGCTCGTCGGGCTTCTTGCGGCTCTTCGCCGCGACGGTGGCGGCCACCGACGGCAGCGGGTCGAGCACGCGCACCTGCAGCGCCTGGTCACCGCGCCGTCCGGCGACGATGCCGAACTCCACGCGCTGACCGGGCTTGAGCTCGGTCGTGCCGCTGGGCAGGGCGTCCTTGTGCACGAAGACGTCCGGGCCGTCCTCGCGCGCGAGGAAGCCGAAACCCTTCTCCGGGTTGAACCACTTGACTCTGCCGGTGGGCACGGTGAGATCCCTGGTCCTCGCTACGGATCCGGCGCGATGGCCGGGGGTCGACGGGCGGCGGCTCCGCCGCACGCCCACAGGCTAGTCGCCGCTGCGCGGGTGCCGTCCCGCCAGTCCCGAGTGGCTCAGATGGGGCCGTCCGGCCGCAGACCGCGGCGAACGTCCCTGTC
>DASTVO010000414.1:0-4945 GCA_035759075.1 Actinomycetes bacterium | reverse complement strand
GTTCAGCTGCCGCTCGTTGACGAGCTCGATGTGGCGGATCGGCGTCCTCAGCAACCGCTGGATCCTGGGCGGCGTCGCGCTGCAGTGGGCAGGGCAGCTCGCCATCACGTACACGCCGGTCATGAACTCCCTGTTCCGGTCTGCGCCCATCTCCGCCGACGCCTGGCTGCGCATCCTGGCAGTCGCCGTGCTCGCCTCGCTGGTGGTCGCCGTCGACAAACGGCTTCGGCGCTCCGTCCTGTGACCTACATCCGGGTCAGCAGGTTCTCGAGGGCTTCAGCGACACCGACGGGGTCCGTGCACGCCGCGAAGTGCCCGCCGGTCAGAGCTGCGGAGACCATCGGCCACCCACGCGACCGAGCGACCCGCGCCGGCACGTCGTATGACGACGACAGCTTCAGGAACCCGCACGGCGCGTCCGGCCAGTCGCCCGGGTAGGGAAGCGTCTCGGTGAAGAAGTCCGGGCCGCGAGGACGGAGGGATGCCACCAGGGCCGTGCGCCGCGTGTCGTCGGGCACGAGCTCGCGCAGGTCCTCGTCGCGCCACGACGGGAACCGGCCGCCCCGTGCCAGCAGTTCCTCGAGCTCACCGGCCGCCGTCGGGTCCTCACCGCGCAGCAGGGTCAACCGGGTCGCGTTCCGGCCGTGTGGCGCGCCGGCGTCGACGAAGACGTAGCCTGCGACGCCGTCGCGGGCCGATCGCCGCGCCGCCCCGATCTGCGGCAGCAGGTAGCCGGCGCCGGAGTGGCCGACGAGGTGCACCGGTCGGGACGGTGCTGCCGCGGTGATCTGTACGGCGGCCCTCGCCACGTATCGGCTCGCGTACGGCGGCTCGTCGTCGTCGGTCACGTCGAGGACCACGACCTCGTGACCTCTCGCCCGCAGGACGTCCGGCAGCTCGCCCCACGCCGCCGCCCCCGTGAGCGGGCTGTGCGCGAGTACGAGCGTGCGAGCGGGTACGGGCACGCCAACACCCTGCCCTAGGCTCCCGGCCCATGGGTGAGGACGCGCGGTCGGCGCTGCTGCAGCAGGTCAAGGACAAGGCAGTCGTGCACGGCAAGGTGGTCCTGTCCTCCGGCCGGGAGGCCGACTACTACGTCGATTTGCGTCGCGTCACGCTGGACGGCGAGGCCGCCCCGCTGGTCGGCGAGGTGATGCTCGACGTCACTGCCGACCTCGACTACGACGCGGTCGGCGGCCTGACGCTCGGGGCTGACCCGGTGGCCGTCGCGATGCTGCACGCGGCCGCCGCCCGCGGCCGGCGATTGGACGCCTTCGTGGTGCGCAAGGAGGGCAAGGCGCACGGGCTGCAGCGACGGATCGAGGGGCCGGACGTGTCGGGTCGACGGGTCCTGGCCGTCGAGGACACCTCCACCACCGGCGGATCGGTCCTCACCGCTGTCGAGGCCCTGCGCGAGGCGGGTGCCGAGGTGGTCGGCGTGGCCGTGATCGTCGAGCGCGGCGCAGCCGAGCGGGTGCGGTCGGAGGGACTGACCTACCTCGCCGCGTACGAGCTCGCAGACCTCGGCCTGTCGTGACCGCGGCGCTCGGCCGCCGCGTGGGATGAAGTGAAGCGAGTGCCACGCCGATGAGCAGAGGGTGACCGACCTCGCGCCCGTGCTGCCGTGGCTGTTCGCGGTGGGTGCCGTCGCGGTGGTCGTGGGCGGCTTCCTGCTGGAGCAGAAGCGACGGGAACGGGTCATGCTCTTCGCCCGCAACCGCGGGTGGCGGTTCGTCGCCGAGGACCCCCTGCTCGTGGACCGCTGGGATGGCGACCCCTTCGGCAAGGGCGAGCGGCGCCGGGCCCGTCACGTGCTCACCGGGGTCGAGAACGGCCGGCCCTTCACCGCCTTCGACTACAGCTACGTCACCCGCTCGACCGACTCCAAGGGCCACACCTCGACCACGACCCACCGGTTCGGGGTGTGCGCCGTCCCGCTGCCGACCCCGCTCGGCACGGTCGAGGTGCGTTCGGAGGACCTGTTCACCCGGGCGGCCGGCGCAGCCGGGCTGCTGTCGTCCATCGACCTCGAGAGCGAGGACTTCAACCGCCGGTTCCGCGTCCTCGCCAGCGACCGGAAGCTCGCCTCCGACGTGCTCACACCCCGCACCATGCACTTCCTCATCGCGGCGCAGCCGGCGGCCTGGCGGCTGCAGGGCGGGCACATCCTGTCCTGGCACCCGGGCCGGCTGGAGCCGGCCGAGGTGGTGCGCACCTGCGCCGTGCTGGGCAGGGTGCTCGACGGGATCCCGTCCTTCGTCTGGAAGGACGCCGGGGCGCGGCCCGTGAGTGGCTACGATCCCCAACCATGACGGCACTCTGGATCGTGCTCGGCCTGGTCGTCCTGCTGGCGGTCGCGGTCGCGGTGTCGTACAACCGCTTCGTCTCGCAGCGCAACCTGGTGCAGGAGTCCTGGCGGCAGGTCGACGTCGAGCTCAAGCGGCGGCACGACCTGATCCCGAACCTGGTCGAGACGGTCAAGGGCTATGCGACGCACGAGCGCGAGGTCTTCGACGAGGTCACCCGGGCGCGGGCGACGGCTGCCGCGCCGGGGTCGTCGCCGGCGGAGCAGGGCCACCAGGAGGGGATCCTGGGCCGGGCACTCGGCCGCCTCTTCGCGGTGGCCGAGGCCTACCCCGAGCTCAAGGCCAGCAGCAACTTCCTGCACCTGCAGCAGGAGCTGACCGAGACCGAGGACCGCATCGCGGCCGGCCGCCGTTTCTACAACGCCAACGTCCGAGCGCTGAACACCCGGGTCGAGTCGGTGCCGTCGAACATCGTGGCGAGCACGTTCGGCTTCTCCAAGGAGGAGTACTTCGAGGTGGAGGACGAGGCCGTCCGCTCCGCCCCTTCGGTCGACTTCTCCTGACGGCTCTCCCGGTCGGGCCCCGGCGCGGGGACGCTCGCCGGGGCCGCACCAGCCGCGGTTTTCCGAACATCGGAGCGGTTCTGAGCCACCGCGGAGCGCGAAAAACCACTCCAATGGTGCGTATTTCGGCGGCTGCGTGAGCGGTCCGACCCACGCCCCGGTTCGGCGACGTTCCGCCCGCCGGACTCGGCGTGTCGTGCGGCGTGTCGGTGCGCAACGTCGCCGAACGCCGACGGGCCGGGGGCGGCCGGTCAGTCCTCGGGCGGGATCGCCTCGCGCTCGACCCGGGCCCGCTCGGCGGAGTCGTCGTAGCGCGGGTCACGCGCGCGGGACCGCTGTCGCAGCAGCTCGCTGGCGATCGGGATGACCGACAGGAGGACGATCCCGATGATGATCGGCTCGACGTTGTCGGCGACGAACTGGACCTGGCCGAGGTAGTAGCCCAGCGTCGTGACGCCCGCGCCCCAGAGCAGTCCGCCGATCACGTTGTAGGTGACGAACGTGCGGTAGCGCATCCGGCTCACCCCGGCGACGACCGGTGCGAACGTGCGCACGATCGGGACGAACCGGGCCAGCACGATGGTCCGGCCCCCGTACCGGTCGAAGTACGCGTACGCCTTGTCGACGTACTCCTGCTTGAAGAACCGCGACTCCGGCCGGTGGAAGATCCGCGGCCCGGCCTTGGCGCCGATGACGTAACCCACCTGGTCGCCGACGATCGCCGCGACGACGACCAGCGGCGCGATGACCACCAGCGGCGGCAGCAGGTCGGTGGTCGCCGAGAGCAGACCCGCGGTGAAGAGCAGCGAGTCCCCCGGCAGGAAGAAGCCGACCAGCAGCCCGGACTCCGCGAACACGATGACCAGCAGGCCGATCAGGCCGAAGGTCTGGATCAGGTGCTCGGGGTCGAGCCAGGTGGGGCCGAGCGCGGTGACGTGCACCGAGGCAGGCTACCGGTGCCGTCAGCGGCGTCGGACCGTGAACGTCTCCGGCTCGTCGGCCGGGCCGGGCTTGCGCTTCGTGCCGTTCACGAAGAAGGTCACCGCGCTCGGGCGCCCGTTGACCACCTGCAGCCGCTTCTGGTCGAAGCTGCGCTCGGCGCCCTTGCGGAAGGGCTTGGACACCAGCGTCCGCCCGCCGGGCACCCGCACCGTGATGTAGCTCTCGCGCCGGACCACGAACCGCAGCGTGGGCGGTCGCGTCGTCGCCGTCGGGCTGGGGGCCGCGGAGGCGGTCGTGCTGGTCGCCGCGGCCTCGCTGGTGGTGGCCGTCGGACTGGCGGTGGCCGTGGCGGTGGGCGCGGGCGTACGCGGGGGCGACTGCTCGGCTGTCGTGACCGGGTCGTCGCCGCGGGTCAGGAACCACGTCGCGACGAGCAGTGCCGCGACTCCCGCGACCCCCAGCCGGACCCAGAACCCCTGGTCAGGCGTGGGCTGCCCGGTGCCCGGTGCGGTGTGCCGACCCACCCGCCGGACGTTACCGCTCCGCCGCGCGCCGACGGCGGACCCAGCCCGCGACACCCAGGACGAACGATCCGCCGACGAACAGCGCGGCCAGCGCGTACGCGGTCCAGCGCAGTGTCGGGTCCGACGCGGCGAGGTGCCCGAGGACCGGCAGCCCGACGGCCCAGGCCAGCGCCCCCACGACGTTCGCCGAGAGGAACCGGCCGTAGCCCATGCGGCTGGTGCCGGCCAGGATCGGGGTGAACGTGCGCACCCAGGGGACCCACCGGGCCGCCACCACGGCCCACCAGCCGAACCGCTCGTAGAACTGCTCGGCCCGGCGCAGGTGCCTGGGGTCGAGCCGCCCGGCGGCCACCCGGCGCTCAAGCCACGCCCGGCCGAGCCGGGACCCGGTGGCGTAGCCCACGGAGTCCCCGCTCACCGCGGCCACGAACGCGCCCACGACCAGCACCGACAGGTCGACGCCGGACCGGGGCTCGGCCGACACCAGCCCGGCGCCGAACAGGATGGTGTCGCCCGGGAGCAGGAAACCGACCAGCAGGCCGGACTCGACGAAGACGAAGCCGAAGACGACGGAGTAGACGGCACCGGCGGTGAGCGATCCCAGGTCGGG
>DASTVO010000413.1:0-9064 GCA_035759075.1 Actinomycetes bacterium | reverse complement strand
GCCGCGAGCGAGCGCCGGACCCGTCAGGCCGTCACGGCGCCCGCACGCACGGCGCGCCTGCTCGCGTCGATCGCCGCCTGCGAAGCCACGCACGCGGCGCTGCTGGAGCGCGAGGCATGACGGCCACCGGCAGGCGCCGCGACACCGCGGCGCTGCGGGACGCGCTCGCGGCGGAGCATGCCGTCGTGTACGGCTACGGGGTGGCCGGGGCGCGGCTCTCCGGCACGGCACGACGCCGCGCCGAACGGCTCGTGGACCGGCACCGGGCCGGTCGGGACGAGCTCGTGAGCATCGTGCGCGACCGCGGTGGCGACCCCGTCGCAGCGGCACCCGCGTACGCGCTGCCCTTTCCGGTCCGGACGGCGGAGCAGGCGCGGGCGCTCGCGACGCTGCTCGAGGAGCGCCTGGCGGCGGTGTGGGCGGACGCGGTCGCCGATCTCACCGGCGACCTGCGACGGCTGGCGGTGGACCGGATGACGGAGGCGGCGGTCGCCGCGGCCCGGTGGCGCGGCGGCAGCGTTCCCTTCCCCGGCCTGCCGGAGCGCGCGGGCTGAGCCGGCTCAGCCGATGGCGCGCAGCGGGGCCACCTGCGCCGGCCGCCACTGCTCGAGCCAGGTGGTGAAGTCGGCGGCCGGCAGCGGCCGGCTCATCCAGTAGCCCTGTGCCGAGTCGCAGCCGAGCTGCTGCAGGCGCGCCCACGTGGCCTCGTCCTCGACCCCTTCGGCGACGACGTGCCGGCCGAGCCGGTGGCCCAGGTCGACGATGGCGCCGACGATCGCGAACGAGTCGCCCTCGGTGTCGTCCGGGCGCAGGAACGACCGGTCGATCTTGACCTCGGAGACGGGCAGGCGCTGGAGGTAGGACAGCGACGAGTAGCCGGTGCCGAGGTCGTCGATGGACAGGTGCAGCCCGAGGGTGCGCAGCCGCTGCATCGCCTCGATCGCCCGCTCCGGGTCCGCCATCAGGCTGGACTCGGTGATCTCGAGGGTGACCGCCGACGCGGGCACCTCGACGACGGCGAGCGCCCTGGCCACCTCGTCGACGAACGACGGGTCGAGCAGGCTGCGCGGCGAGATGTTCACGGCGACGCCGAGCGGGCGACCGGCGCGCCGCCAGCTCGCGCAGGCGTCCAGGGACTGCCGCAGGACCGCGAAGGTCAGCGGCGTGATGAGCCCGCTGTGCTCGGCGACCGGGACGAACTCGTCGGGCCCGATGAAGCCGCGCTGCGGGTGGATCCAGCGGACCAGCGCCTCGGCGCCGACCACCTGGCCGTCGCGCAGGCGGACCTTCGGCTGGAAGTGCACGGTCAGCTCGCCGCGGGTGATCGCCTCGCGCAGGTCGGTCAGCAGCGTCAGCCGCTGCGGGCTGCCGACCTCCAGCTCGGGGCGGTAGGTCTCCACCCCGGTACGGCGGGACTTCGCCGCGAACATCGCGATGTCGGCGCGGCGCAGCAGGTCGGTGGGGCCGGCGGAGCTGTCGACGACGGCGACACCGAGGCTCGCCTCGACGGTCACCTGCAGCTGCTCGAGCTCGAACGGCTGGGAGAAGGCGTGCCGGATCAAGGCCACGACGTACGCGGTGGTCGCGTCGTCGTCGGAGAGCAGCAGCACCGCGTACTCGTCGCCGCCCAGCCGGGCGACCAGGGCGTCGTGCGGCGCGCTGCGGTCCAGCCGCTCGGCGACCATCTTCAGCAGCTCGTCGCCGGTCCGGTGGCCGAGCGTGTCGTTGATGTCCTTGAAGCGGTCCAGGTCGAGCAGGATCGCCGTGGCCCGGCCGCCGGCGTCGAGGTGTCTGCCGAGCTGCTCCTGCAGGTGGCGCCGGTTCGGCAGGCCGGTGAGCTCGTCGACCAGCGACCGGCGCAGCTGCTCGTCGGCGTTCTCCCGGATCAGGTCGGCGCGCCGGGCGTTGCGCAGGGTCACGCTGAGGTGGTTGCCGAGGGCCTGCAGCTCGCGCAGGTCGCTCGCGGCGAAGGTCTCGACGTCGCCGAGCCGGTCCCCGACCAGCAGGGTGCCGATGACCTCGCCGTCACCGTGCAGCGGCATCGCGATGGCGTCACGGAGCCCGGCGGTGCGCAGGGCGGCGGCGAGTGCCCGGTCACGCGTGCGCCGCCGGGCGAGCACCGGGCCGTCGGCCAGCCACGGCTCCAGCGCCACCGCGTACGCCGCGCCGGGCTGGTCTGACACGGACCCGTCGAAGGCCGCGGTCCACCGTCGGGAGCTGCCGGCGAAGCGCTCCTCGAGGACGAGCTCCGCGGTCTCGGCCTTCAGTGATCGCGTCATCCAGAGCAGTGCGGTCCGCACCGCGGTCTCGACCTCGAGCTGGCCACCCACGTCGCTGGTGAACTGGCCGAGCTGCTCGAGGCTCTCGGTGCGTCGACGGAGACGGTTGTGTGACCTCTGCGCGAAGACCATGACGGCAACGATCACGAAGACGGTCCAGATCGCGCGCCAGTCCACCGTGACGACATAGACGATCACGAGCGCCGTACTGGCGTTGACCAGCGCAACCAGGGAGTTGGCCTCAGAGATGATCTCGCTGACCCGCGGCCGCACTCCCGCGTCCACGGCCATGACGAGCGAGATCAACAGCGTTCCCAGAAGATCGACGACAACTACGACACCGGCAGCCGCCATCCACGCGGTGGGTCCCAGGTTGACGGCGTCCCCGGCCACCGCCTGCCACATCAGTACGGCGACCGATGCCTCGATCCCGAACCACGTGAGATTGAAGACGAGCTTCCTTGGGCTCTTCCTGTTCCTGACAGCCAGCGGGACGAGCGCGCCGACGACCCTGACAACGACGAACAGTGCCGGCCCGAGGAAGAACAGGCCCGTCACCAGAGGGATATCGCTCAGGGTCAGGGTGTAGCTGTTACGGCCTACGGGGATGTGGACGACGGCGATCTCAGCGAGAGCAAAGCCGGCCAGGAGTCCGGTGAGCAGAACCGCGAAGGGAAGGCGGTCGGAGAGGAGTGCAGTCGACTCCATCCTCGTGACGACCACGACTTGCAGGGCCACGCACAGGGCGACGAGACCGAGCAGGACGAGCCATACCCGTCCCACGTAACCACGCCGAGGCAGGGCGTCACCGTCACCCACCACGGGCGCGATGACGCCGGTGGTCACGGCAGGTCCCACCCCGCGGCGGACCAGGACTTGCCTGACCACGACTTGCCGACCCAGCTGTCGCCGGTCCAGCCGTCACTGGACCAGGACTTGCCCGACCACGACTTGCCCGACCACGACTTGCCCGACCACGTGTCACCAGACCAGGACTTGCCGGACCATGACTTCCCCGCCCAGCTGTCCGCGCAGAGGCAGACGCCGGTGAAGTCGCTGCCCGCCCAGGTGCCGCCGGTCCAGGCGCTGAACGCGGAGCTCGCGGGCGCCCACTTCCGCGCGTTGAAGTTGCCCAGGACGTGCTTCTCGCCGGTCAGCTCGACGCCGTTGTCGGCGACGTGCTGCGTCCCGCGGGCCTGCTCCATCGAGCCGAGTCCGGTGGAGCGCTCCCACTTCTGCACCGTGCTCGGCGTCGACCGCAGGTAGGCGCGGTAGACGTCGAGCTCGCCGGCGCCGCGTCCCGCGGAGTCCGCGTACGGCATCGACTCTGCCGAGTCGCGCAGCAGCTGCTTGACCTGGTCCGGCTTCAGTGTGGGCCGGCTCTCAAGGAGCAGGGCGACGGCGCCGGAGACGACCGCGGCCGCCTGTGAGGAGCCGCTGCCCTTGAAGTAGCGGTCGCCGACGCGCGCGCCCGGGTGCGCCTCGTCGAGGTACGAGCCGGGGTTGCGCAGGGACTTGATCGAGCGGCCGGGCGCCACGAGGTCGACGCGGCGGCTGGCGTCGCCACGGCTGCTGAACTCCGGCACCACGTCGTCGGACGCGTCGACGGTGCCCTTGGTGTCCGCGGCCCCGACGGCGAGCACGTACGGGTCGTACGCGGGGTTGTTGAGCTTCGGCTGCTCGGTGCCGCTGTTCCCGCCCGACACCACCACGACGATGCCGGCCCGCCAGGCGTTCTCGACCGCGTGGGTGAGCGGGTCGAGCCGGTAGTCCTGCACGCCGTCGGTCCCGTAGGACAGGTTGAGCACCCGGATCGGGTTCCGCGGGTCGTCGTTGCGGTGCTGCACCACCCAGTCGATGGCGGCGACCACCTGGGACACGTCGACCGCACCCTCGGTGGTGCCGACCTTCAGGCTGGTGAGGCGGGCGCCCGGTGCGATGCCGCGGAAGCGGTCGCTGTCGAGCAGGCCCGACGGCTCGTTGCCGGCGATGATCCCGGCCATGTGGGTGCCGTGGCCGAACGTGTCGAGGTAGCGGTGCTCGTCGGACTGGCTCTCGAAGGACAGGTCGGGCCCGTTCACGACGTTGCCCGACGTGAGGCCCTCCACGGGGACGACGCCGGTGTCCACCAGCGCGACGCCGACACCCCGGCCGCTGTAGCCGCGGCTGTAGAGCCGGTCCGCCCCGATGACGGTCGCGACGTGGTCGAGCTCGGTGACGCCGTCGTCGACGATCCAGCCGGTCGGGCCGAGCAGGCTGCCCACCGCGGTGGTCAGCACCGACGTGGTCGTGCCGACGATCCCGGTCACCGTTCCGGTGAGGTCGCCGAGAAGCCCGGCCTGCGCGGGCGCCGCAGGCGCGCCGACCATGGCAACGGACAACGCGGCCGCCACACCTCCCGCGGCGAAGCGAGAACGAGCACCCCGTCGCTGCATCAGCAGTCCCCTCCGGTCTTCCGGCCACCTCTGCCTGTGCCGGTCCATCGGGTCAAGAGTCGGCATCGTTACCGTCAGTGGTAACGCAATCACCAAAAGTTACGCCAACCGGGTGACCCGTCGGTCAGCGCGGGGCGAGCCGGGGCACCACCTCGGCGAGCTCGGGCCACCACGACGTCTCGACGACGAGGCGGCCGAAGGTCCACAGCCGCAGCCGCTCGGTGTCGACGCCGCACAGCCCCGCCATCCGCTCCACCAGCGCCCCCGGGTCGCCGAACAGCCGGTCCCGGCAGTTCAGCAGGTGGTTCGTCACGTCGTAGGTGCGGTCCCCGACGAACGGCTTCGGGTCGATCACCAGCCACGGCTCCCGTTCCGCGGCGAGGATGTTGCCGGCGTGCAGGTCCGTCAGCAGGACCCGGTCGTCGGCAGCGGGCGCGGCCAGCGAGCGGTACAGCTCGAGACCGAGACGCTCGTGCCCCGGGTCGAGGTCCTCGCACGGCTCCTCCTCGTACTCCTCGGCCCACTGCTCGCACATCTCGGTGAGCCGCCGGAACGGTTGCCCCGGCTCCGGCTCCCGCCAGAGCCGCCGCAGGAAGCCGGCGACGACCACGTCCTGCTCGGGCTCCGCGACCACCTCCCCCAGCTCGGTCCCCGGTTCGCAGCGCTCGAGCAGCAGCGCGTACGCGCCGTCGGCGCGGTGATGACCGTGCAGGAGCACGGTCCCGTCGCCGTTCCACATCGCCAGGCCCTCGGCCTCGTGCGCTGCATCTGCGTGGTGCCGGGCCAGCTTGAGGAACCGGGCCTCCCCCGCGGCGTCGTGGACCGGCGCCACCCACGACGAGGTCCCTCCCGGGCGTGCCGGCTCGTCCAGGGTCAGCGCCCACCGGTCCAGGACGTCGGCCAGCAGTGTCTCGGGCAGCGGGAACGGGATCACGTCAGGACGTCCCATCCCAGCCGCACGATCAGTGCCGTGACGACGCCGAGGAAGACCACGCGGACGAACCTGTTGCCGCGGGTGATGGCCGTGTGCGCCCCGAGCCAGCCGCCCGCGACGTTGCACGCACCCATCGCGAGGCCGAGCGTCCACATCGGCGCACCCTGCGGGACGAAGACGACGAGCGCCCCGAGGTTGGTGGCCAGGTTGACGATGCGTGCCTTCGCCGAGGCCTGGATCAGCGAGTAGCCCAGCAGCGCGACCAGCAGCACGACGAGGAAGGCGCCGGTGCCCGGCCCGAAGATGCCGTCGTAGAAGCCGATGACCGCCCCACCGACGCCGGCGGCGACGTGGTGCCGGCGCCGGTCGGCCCAGCGCAGCGCCTGCAGCTGACCGAAGTCCGGGCGGAGCGCGGTGAAGGTCGCCACCGCGACGAGCAGCACCAGCACGACCGGGGTGAAGACCGACCGCGGCAGGAGCGAGGCCGAGAGCGCACCCAGCGCCGAGCCGAGCAGGGCGAAGCCGGCCATGGGCAGCGCGGTGCGCAGGTCGGGTCGGACCCGGCGGTGGTAGGTGAGGGCGGCGGCGCTGGTGCCGCAGATGCTCGACAGCTTGTTGGTGGCGAGCACGGCGGCCGGTGAGGCGCCCGGCAGGGCGATCAGCAGAGCCGGCAGCTGCACCAGCCCCCCGCCGCCGCTGACCGCGTCGACCCAGCCGGCGAAGCCCGCGGCGAGCAGGAGCAGGACGACGACCTCGGGGTCCGGCACCGCTCAGGAGGCCCAGTCGTCGAGGACCCGCAGCAGGTCCGCCAGCCGGTCCACGACCGCGTCCGGATCCCCCTCCACGTGCCCTTTCTGGTCGTCCGGGATCGCACTGTGCGGGACGAGCACGGCGCGCATGCCGATGTCCTTGGCGCCGTGGATGTCCTCGAAGGGCCGGTCACCGACGAACACGACCCGCGCCGGGTCGTCCGCACCGACCGCGCCCATCGCCGCCCGGAACGCCTGCGGGTGCGGCTTCGTGTACGGGATCTCGCTGGAGTACACCGCACCGTCGATCAGGTGCAGGATCCCGTCCCGGCGGAACACGTCCTCGTGGTGCTCGCGGGTCCAGAGCGTGTTCGAGAGCACGCCCACCCGCACGTCGCGCTCGCGCAGCGCGACGAACAGGTCCGGCACGTCCGGGTCGAGGTAGGTGTGCGGCTCCCAGAAGGCGTGGTACGCGGCCAGGGCGCGCTCGTGACGCTGCCCGTGCGGCTCTACGCCCACCGACTGGAAGATCTCGTCCAACGTCGCCGAACGCTGGTGCTCCCGGCCGGCCCGCCAGACGTCGTCCTCGGCCGAGAGGATCAACGCCGACAGCTCGTCGGCCCGGTCCGGGTCATAGGCCTCGGCGTAGTGCCGCCACTGCTCGCGCAGGTCGATCGTGTGCCAGGGCGTCAGGGTCCCGCCCCAGTCGAAGATGACCGCCTCGACCGGGACGCTCACGATCGGCAGGCGCGCCGGACGTGTGCGGCCGCGTCGGCGACGGGCACGTCCTCGCGCTCCCCGCTGCGCCGGTCGCGGACCTCGACGACGCCGTCGGCGAGGCCCTTGCCCACCACCACGATCGTGGGCATGCCGAGCAGCTCGGCGTCCTTGTACTTCACCCCGGGCGAGACGCCGCGCCGGTCGTCGTAGAGCACGTCGAGCCCCTGCGCCACCAGGTCGTCGGCCAGCGCCTGCGCCGCGTCGAACACCGTGTGGTCCTTGCCGGTCGCGACCAGGTGGACGTCGGCCGGGGCGACCTCCCGCGGCCAGCAGAGACCAATGTCGTCCGAGGTGGCCTCGGCGATGGCCGCGACGGCGCGGGACGGGCCGATGCCGTAGGACCCCATCGTCACGACGACCTGCCTGCCGTGCTCGTCGAGGACCTTCAGGTCGAGTGCCTCAGCGAACTTGCGGCCGAGCTGGAAGATGTGGCCCATCTCGATGCCGCGCGCGGCGACCAGGCTGCCGCCGTCGCCGTTGGGGCAGGGGTCGCCCTCGAACACGGTGGCCGCCTCGATGGTCCCGTCGCCGCGGAAGTCGCGGCCGGCGACGAGGTCGAAGACGTGCCGGCCCGATTCGTTGGCGCCGGTGATCCAGCGGGTGCCCTCGACGACGCGCGGATCGAGCAGGTAGCGCACGCCGGCCGGCTTGTCGGCGCCGAGCGCCGCCGGCCCGATGTAGCCCCGGACCAGCCCGGGGGCCGACGCGAAGTCCTCCTCGGTGAACGGCTCGACGACCGCCGGATGCACGACGGCCTCCAGCCGCTTGGCGTCGACGTCGCGGTCGCCGGGCAGCCCGACGGCCAGCAGCTCGGTCTTGCCGTCCGGGTGCTTGAGCTTGACGACGACGTTCTTGAGCGTGTCCGCGGCTGTCCAGTCGCGGTCCGGACGGCGCAGGTCGGGGCGGGCGTTGGCCAGGTCGACCAGGGTCTCGATCGTGGGGGTGCCCGGCGTGTCCTCGACGTGCGCTGCCGGGACGCCGTCGTACGGCTGGGCCGGCGGGACCAGCGTGCGCAGCGCCTCCACGTTGGCCGCGTAGTCGCAGCTCGTGCACCGCACGTAGGTGTCCTCGCCGACGGCGGCCGGCGTCAGGAACTCCTCGCTCTTCGACCCGCCCATCGCGCCGGACATCGCCGAGACGATGACGTAGTCGAGGCCGAGCCGGTCGAAGATCCGGACGTAGGCCTCACGGTGCGCCGCGTACGACCTGTCGAGGCCGGCGTCGTCGACGTCGAAGGAGTAGGAGTCCTTCATCACGAACTCACGACCGCGCAGCAGCCCGGCGCGCGGCCGCTGCTCGTCGCGGAACTTCGTCTGGATCTGGTAGAGCCAGAGCGGCAGGTCCTTGTAGGAGGAGTAGAGGTCTTTCACGAGGAGCGTGAACATCTCCTCGTGGGTCGGGCCGAGCAGCAGGTCCGCGCCCTTGCGGTCCTTGAGCCGGAACAGGTCGTCCCCGTACTCGGTCCACCGGTTGCTGCGGTCGTAGGGCTCCTTGGGCAGCAGCGCCGGGAAGTGCACCTCCTGGGCGCCCATCGCGTCCATCTCGTCCCGGATGACCGCCTCGATCTTGCGCAGGACGCGCCAGCCGAGCGGGAGCCAGGTGTAGCCGCCGGGCGCGGCGCGGCGGATGTACCCGGCGCGGACGAGAAGCCGATGGCTCGGGACCTCCGCGTCGGCCGGGTCCTCGCGCAGGGTGCGCAGGAACAGGGTCGACATGCGCAGCAGCACGGGCTCTCCTCAGCAGGGGTTCACGGCGAGGCGTCGAGGATATCCACGCGCCGGGTGCGCCCTGCCAGCGACAATCTCGAGCATGAACGACGCCTTCGTCTCAGCCGGCTTCGCCGCCCTCCTGACCTCGACCGGCCGGGCCCGCCGCGTTTCACCCCGC
>DASTVO010000412.1:0-4686 GCA_035759075.1 Actinomycetes bacterium | reverse complement strand
GGCCAGGCCGGCGGCCACCACGTTCTTCGCGACCCAGCGCATCGCGTAGGCGCCCGACCGGTCGACCTTGGACGGGTCCTTGCCGGAGAAGGCACCGCCGCCGTGGCGGGCCATGCCGCCGTACGTGTCGACGATGATCTTCCGGCCGGTCAGCCCAGCGTCGCCCATCGGGCCGCCGATCTCGAACCGGCCGGTCGGGTTCACCAGCAGCCGCACGCCGGAGCTGTCGATGTCGACCGCGTCCAGGACGGGCTTGACGACCTGCTCGGCGATGTCCGGGGTGAGCATCGCCTCGAGGCCGATGTCGCTGGCGTGCTGGCTGGAGACCACGACTGTGTCGACGCGGACCGCCCGGTCACCGTCGTACTCGATCGTCACCTGGGTCTTGCCGTCCGGACGCAGGTAGGGCACGGCGCCGTCCTTGCGGACCGCGGTCAGCTGCTGGGAGAGCCGGTGAGCGAGCCAGATGGGCAGCGGCATCAGCTCGGGGGTGTCGTCGCAGGCGTAGCCGAACATCAGGCCCTGGTCGCCGGCGCCCTGCCGGTCCAGCGGGTCCGCACTTCCCTCGCTGCGCTCCTCGTACGCGTCGTCGACGCCCTGCGCGATGTCGGGCGACTGCGCGCCGATCGACACCGAGACCCCGCAGGAGTGCCCGTCGAAGCCCTTGGCCGACGAGTCGTAGCCGATCGCGAGCACCCGGTCCCGGACGATCCGCGGGATGTCCGCGTACCCCTCGGTCGTGACCTCGCCCGCGACGTGCACCTGCCCGGTGGTGATCAGGGTCTCGACGGCCACCCGGCTGGCCGGGTCCTCCGCGAGCAGCGCGTCCAGGATCGAGTCGCTGATCTGGTCAGCGATCTTGTCCGGGTGGCCCTCGGTGACGGACTCGGAGGTGAACAGGCGGCGGGACACAGTGCTCCTACGGGCTGGGCGGCTGGTGGACGGGAGGCGGACAGCACGGCCGCGGACGGCCGGCGGAGACGCGTACGTCGACGGGAGAGTCTATCCGCCCCTACTCTGCGGGCGGCCGAGCCTCGGCCAACCGGTGAGACACGAGGTCCCAGACCGCGTCGGCGACGGACTCCTTGCTGCCCAGCGGCACCGGGGTCTCGGAGCCGTCGGAGCCGAGCACGACGGCGGCGTTGTGGGTGCCCTCGAACCCGGTGGGGTGCCCGGCGGCGCCCACCTCGTTGACCACGAGCAGGTCGCAGCCCTTGCGGGCCAGCTTGGCGCGGCCGTGGGCGAGCACGTCGCCCTCGGCGTCCCCGGTCTCGGCGGCGAACCCGACGACGACCTGCCCGGGCCGAAGCCGGGGCTCCCGGGCCAGCTCCGCGAGCACGTCGGTGGTGCGGACCAGGGCCACCTCGGTGGGCTCGGCCGGACCCTTCTTGATCTTGGTGTCGGCGCGGTCGCGGGGCCGGAAGTCGGCGACCGCGGCGGCCATCACGACCGCGTCGGCGTCGGCGGCGGCGGCGCGGACCGCCTCGCGCAGGTCCTCGGCGGAGACCACCGGGACGACCTTGACGCCGGCCGGGTCGGGCAGCGCGACGTTCGCGGCCACCAGGGTCACCTCGGCGCCGCGGGCCCGGGCGGTGGTGGCCAGCGCGTAGCCCTGCCGGCCCGAGGACCGGTTGCCGAGGAAGCGCACCGGGTCGAGGTGCTCCCGGGTGCCCCCGGCGCTGACGACGACGTGGCGGCCGGCGAGGTCGCGCGGCTCACCCGGCGCGCCGCCGCGGGCCAGCAG
Organism: Actinomycetes bacterium; assembly: GCA_035759075.1. Classification (GTDB taxonomy): domain Bacteria; phylum Actinomycetota; class Actinomycetes; order JACCUZ01; family JACCUZ01; genus DASTVO01. The sequence continues at coordinate 2,942 of DASTVO010000412.1, read as the reverse complement.
CGCGGTCACGGCCTGGTGGATCTCGGCCGGCTCCGGCAGCCGGCCCGGGCCGGTGTCGGCGCCGGTGAGCCGCCCGGAGGCGGGGTCGAGCACGTCCACGCCCCGGTCCCGCAGGGTCGCGACGTTGGCCTGGGTCGCCGGGTGCTGCCACATCTCGGTGTGCATGGCCGGGGCCATCAGCACCGGGCACCGGGCGGTGAGCAGGGTGTTGGTCAGCAGGTCGTCGGCCAGGCCGTGCGCCGCGCGGGCGAGCAGGTCGGCGGTGGCGGGGGCAACGACGACCAGGTCGGCCTGCTGACCGATCCGGACGTGCGGCACGCCCTCGACGTCGTCCCAGACCTCGCTGGTGACGGGTTTCCCGGACAGCGCGGCCCAGGTGGCGGCGCCGACGAACTCCAGGGCGGCCCGGGTCGGCACGACCCGGACGTCGTGCCCGTCCTCGGTCAGCAGCCGCAGCAGCGCGGCGACCTTGTAGGCAGCGATCCCGCCCCCGACGCCGAGGACGATCCGGGACACGACGCGACCCTGCGGGCGGTGACCGGCCCGGTCAGGCCTGGTCGACCTTCTCCACGGTCAGCAGGCCGGCGTTGATCTCGCGCATGGCGATGGACAGCGGCTTCTCGTGGACGTGCGTCTCGACCAGCGGGCCGACGTACTCGAGCAGTCCCTCACCCAGCTGGGAGTAGTACGCGTTGATCTGACGAGCGCGCTTGGCCGCGTAGATGACCAGGCTGTACTTGGAGTCGGTGGCTGCGAGCAGCTCGTCGATCGGCGGGTTGGTGATGCCCTCAGGCGCGGCGACAGTGCCGGACACGGGTGACCTTCCGGTTGGTGATGACGCTCGTGCACGTCATGGGGACTGCGTCAAGGCTAGCAGGCTGTCGACAACGTCCTGGACGCTCGTGTTCACCAGGGTGACGTCGAACTCCGGCTCGGCGGCCAGCTCCTCCTTGGCCACCTGCAGCCGCCGCTCGACGACCTCCGGAGGCTCGGTGCCACGGCCGGTCAGCCGGCGCACCAGCTCGTCCCAGCTCGGCGGGGCCAGGAAGACCAGCCGGGCCTCCGGCATCGCCGCGCGCACCTGCCGGGCGCCCTGCAGGTCGATCTCGAGCACGACAGGGCGGCCGTCCTCGAGGCGCTCGAGCACCGGCTGCCTCGGCGTGCCGTAGAGGTTGCCGGCGAACTCAGCCCACTCCAGCAGCCCGCCCGCCTCGACCAGCTCCTGGAACCGCTCCCGGGTCACGAAGTGGTAGTGCACGCCGTCGACCTCGCCGGGCCGCGGGAAGCGGGTGGTGGCCGAGACCGACAGCCACACCTCGGGGTGGTGCTGGCGCAGCTCGCGGACGACGGTGCTCTTGCCGACGCCGGAGGGTCCGGACAGGACGATCAGGCGGGGCTCCCGGGGTCGTGCGGTGCTCAGGCGGTGCCGCCGAACTCCCGCTCGAGAGCAGCCATCTGCTGCGCCCCCAGGCCGCGCACGCGACGGCTCTCGGAGATGCCGATCTCTTCCATGATCTTGCGCGCGCGCACCTTGCCGACGCCGGGCAGCGACTCCAGGACGGAGGCCACCTTCATCTTGCCGACGATGTCGTTGCCGCCCTCGCGGCTGCCTTCCTTGAGCACCTCGATCAGCGACGCGCCGGAGTGCTTGAGGCGGTTCTTCACGGCCGCCCGCTCCCGTCGCGCGATGGCCGCCTTCTCCAGTGCGGCAGCTCTCTGCTCGGGGGTCAACGGGGGAAGGGCCACGTGAGGTCACCTCGGGTACGAGCGGCAGACGGACGGGACGGGTAGGACGCAACGGCCCTACGAGTGAAGGAACCTAGCGACCCCAACGGGTTGCGGGCAATGCGGGTTACGTCACGTCCGCAAGTTTCAGCCGTTCGTCCGATGCGAGAACCCTTTGATCGTAAGGGACTCCGCCAGGTCGCGGGCCGCGGCCGCCGGGTCGTCGGCTGCGGTGAGTGGTCGGCCGACCACGAGCAGGTCGGCGCCGTCGGAGAGCGCCTGCTCCGGCGTCGCGACCCGCGACTGGTCACCGAGCCCTGCTCCGGCCGGGCGGACCCCGGGGGTGATGAGGACGACGTCCGGACCGACCTCACCGCGTACGTCGGCGACCTCCAGCGGCGAGCACACCAGGGCCCGCGCGCCGGCGCCGACGGCCAGCGCCGCGAGCCGGCGGACGACGTCGCGTGGGGTGCCGGCGACGCCGATCGCCTCGAGGTCGGTGGCCGACAGCGACGTCAGGACCGTGACCGCCGCCACCTTGGTCCGGGGCAGCGCCTCGGCCGCCGCGCGGACCATGTCCGGGCCGCCGCCGGCGTGCACGGTGAGGTAGGTGGGGTCCAGCTCGGCGACCGCGTGGGCGGCACCGGCGACGGTGTTGGGGATGTCGTGCAGCTTGAGGTCGAGGAAGACGTCCCGGCCGCCGCTCGCCTCGCGGGCCTTGCGCACGGCGTCCCCGCCGTGGCGGAGGAACAGCGCGAGCCCGACCTTCACCGTGCTGACGTACGGACCGGTCGCCGCGGCCCAGGACAGCGCGGTCTCCAGGTCGTCGGTGTCGAGGGCGACGGCGAGGGGGGCGGGCGGGGTCACGGACGGTCCTCCAGGGATCGGTGGGCGAAGCCGACGGCGTCGCGGACGCTGGGGAAGCCGCGGTCGGCCAGGGCGTGCCGCAGCTCGCGCAGGACCCGGGCCGGCGCGCCCGGGTCACCGAAGACCGCGGTGCCGACCGAGACGGCGCTGGCGCCGGCGAGGACCAGCTCCAGCGCGTCCAGCCCGCTGCGCACCCCGCCCATCCCGATGATCGGCACGTCCGGAAGGGCCGCGTGCACCTGCCAGATGCAGCGCACCGCGACCGGCTTCACCGCCGGGCCGGACAGCCCGCCGGTGACACCGCCGAGGACCGGGCGCATGGTGTCGGGATCGATCGCCATGCCGAGCAG
>DASTVO010000411.1:0-8040 GCA_035759075.1 Actinomycetes bacterium | reverse complement strand
GTCCGACCGTCGTGAGGACTTCCGCACCGAGGTCCTCGGCCTGGTCAAGGCGCAGATGGTGAAGAACTCCGTCATCGTGCCGGTCGGCGCCAAGGGCGGCTTCGTCGTGAAGCGCCCGCCGGCCGACCCGACCGACCGCGAGGCGGTGCTGGCCGAGGGCATCGCCTGCTACCGAACCTTCATCAGCGGCCTGCTCGACGTCACAGACAACCTGGTCGCGGTCGACGGGCGCACCGAGGTCGTGCCGCCGCCGCGCGTGGTGCGCCGCGACAAGGACGACACCTACCTCGTCGTCGCCGCCGACAAGGGCACCGCGACGTTCTCCGACATCGCCAACCAGGTCGCCACCGACTACGACTTCTGGCTCGGTGACGCCTTCGCCTCCGGCGGCTCCGTCGGCTACGACCACAAGGCGATGGGCATCACCGCCCGCGGCGCCTGGGAGTCGGTCAAGCGGCACTTCCGCGAGATGGGTGTCGACACCCAGGCCGAGGACTTCACCGTGGTCGGCGTCGGCGACATGTCCGGCGACGTGTTCGGCAACGGCATGCTGCTGTCACAGCACATCCGCCTGGTCGCGGCCTTCGACCACCGGCACATCTTCCTCGACCCGAACCCGGACGCGGCCGCCTCCTACGCCGAGCGCCGCCGGTTGTTCGACCTGCCCCGCTCGTCGTGGGCGGACTACGACGGCTCGCTGCTCTCCCAGGGCGGCGGGATCTACCCGCGGTCGGCGAAGTCGGTCCCGATCTCGCCGCAGGTGCGGGCCCGCCTCGGGCTCGCCGCGAACGCCACCGCACTCTCGCCGCCTGAGCTGCTCAAGGCGATCCTCAGTGCGCCGGTCGACCTGCTCTGGAACGGTGGCATCGGCACCTACGTCAAGGCGACGACGGAGTCCCACGCCGACGTCGGCGACAAGGCCAACGACGCGATCCGGGTCAACGGGGCACAGGTACGGGCGAAGGTCGTGGGGGAGGGCGGCAACCTCGGCTGCACCCAGCTCGGCCGCATCGAGTACAGCCTGCGCGGCGCCGACGGCGAAGGCGGTCGCATCAACACCGACGCCATCGACAACAGTGCGGGCGTCGACACCTCCGACCACGAGGTCAACATCAAGATCCTGCTCGACCAGGCGGTCCGTGACGGGGTCATGGACGGGCCGGCCCGCAACGAGCTCCTCGCCGAGATGACCGACGAGGTGGCGCAGCTGGTCCTGAGCAACAACTACGAGCAGAACGTCCTGCTCGGCAACGCGCGCGTGCAGGCGCCGGCGATGCTGTCGGTGCACGAGCGCTTCATCAAGCACCTGGAGCAGCGCGGCGAGCTCGACCGGGAGCTGGAGTTCCTCCCGCCGCGGGAGGTCATCGAGGCCCGGGAGGCGGCCGGCCTGGGACTGACCTCGAGCGAGCTCGCGGTCCTCGCGGCCTACGCGAAGATCACCCTCACGGCGACCGTCCTGGAGTCCGAGCTGCCGGACGAGCCGTGGTTCAACGGCGCGCTGCGCGGCTACTTCCCGAAGCGGATCGTCGCCGAGCTGACCGACCGGCTCGACTCCCACCCGCTGCGCCGGGAGATCGTGACGACGTGGGTCGTCAACGACATGGTCAACCGGGCCGGGCTCAGCTTCGTGTTCCGGGCCCAGGAGGAGACCGGTGCGAGCCCGGTCGAGATCGTGCGCGCCTACTCGGTCGTGCGCGAGCTCTACGGGCTGCAGGACTTCTGGCGGGCCGTCGGCGAGCTGGACAACAAGCTGCCCACGACGGTGCAGGCGATGCTCTACCTCGAGGGCCGGCGACTGGTCGACCGCAGCGTCCGGTGGCTGGTGCAGACCCGTCGCGCCAGCATCGACGTGCAGGCCGAGGTCGAGCACTTCCGGCCCGACGTCGAGCGGCTCTCCCCGATGGTGCCGGACATGCTGGTCGGCTCGGAGCGGGAGCGGCTGCTGATGCGGGCCGAGGAGTTCGCCGGGCTCGGCGTGCCGCGGGACCTGGCCGAGCGCGCGTCCGGTCTGCTCGACACGTTCTCGCTGCTCGACGTCGTCGAGATCGCGACGGCGGAGAAGCTGCCGGCGGAGGAGGTCGCGGCGGTCTACTTCGCGGTGTCCGAGCGCATCGAGGTCGACAAGATGCTCACCCGGATCACCGGGCTCCCGCGCGACGACCGCTGGACGGCCCTGGCCCGCTCGGCGCTGCGCTACGACCTGTACGCGGCGCTGGCCGGCCTCACCGCCAACGTCCTGACCGCGACGTCCTCCAACGACGGCCCGGCGGAACGGATCGCGCAGTGGGAGGAGGCGAACCGGGAGGGCGTCACCCGCGCCCAGTCGACCCTGGGTGAGATCGTCACCTCGGACAAGTACGACCTCGCCACGCTGTCGGTCGCGCTGCGCACGATCCGCACCCTGCTGCGGACGTAGGGTCACCGCACCCGACGAGCGACCTAGGCTCGGGACCGTGCCGTCGCTCCAGGACCTCGCGCTGACGCGGACCGACCTGTCCGCCGAGGACCTCGACTGGCTGCACCTGCTGCTGGCGGACTGGCAGATGCTGGCCGACCTCTCCTTCGCGGACCTGCTGCTGTGGCTCCCGCTGCGCGACCGCGGCGGCTTCGTAGCGGCGGCCCAGATGCGCCCGACGACGGGCCCGACCGCGCACCACGACGACGTCGTCGGCACCGAGGTCCCGCGCGGCCGGCGGCCGCAGCTCGACCGCGCGTACGACGAGCAGCGCATCTGCCGTGAGCGTGACCCCGACTGGCCGGGCGACGTGCCGGTGCGCGAGGAGACCATTCCCGTCGTCCGGGACGGCCGGGCGGTGGCCGTGGTGAGCCGGCACACGAACCTGGCGGCTGCGCGCACACCGAGCCGGCTGGAGCTGACGTACCTGCGCACCGCCGACGACCTCGCGGTCATGGTCTCCGAGGGGCGGTTCCCGGTCGCCGGTGCCGAGCACCAGGTGGTCCTGGCCCCGCGGGTGGGGGACGGGCTGATCCGCCTGGACGAGAAGGGGGTCGTCACCTTCGCCAGCCCGAACGCGCTCTCGGCCTACCGTCGCCTCGGCCTCGCGGCCGACCTCACCGGCACCCATCTCGGCGAGGTGACGGCCGAGCTCGCCGGGGCGGCCGACCGGGCCGAGCCGGTCGACGAGGCGCTGGCGATGGTCGTCAGCGGCTGGGCGGCGCGGGAGGCGGAGGTCGAGGCAGGTGGCACGACCGTACGACTGCGCGTCGTGCCCCTGACCCCGCACGGGGTGCGCACCGCCGCGCTGGTGCTCTGCCGGGACGTGACCGAGGTGCGCAGGCGGGAGCGGGAGCTGGTCGGCAAGGACGCGACGATCCGGGAGATCCACCACCGGGTGAAGAACAACCTGCAGACGGTCGCGGCGCTGCTGCGGCTGCAGTCCCGGCGGCTGGGGTCCTCGGACACGATCGCGCGGGACGCCCTGCGAGAGGCCGAGCAGCGGATCGGCTCGATCGCGCTGGTCCACGAGACCCTCGCCCGCGCCGGCGAGGACGGCGTGGACTTCGACGAGGTGGCCGACCGGGTCGCGGGGATGGTCGGCAACCTCGGCGGCCAGGGCGACGTCCGGGTCGCCCGGACCGGCAGCTTCGGGCTGCTCGGCCCCGAGGTCGCGACCCCGCTGGCCCTCGTGCTGGTCGAGCTGGTCCAGAACGCGGTCGAGCACGGGCTGGGGGCCGCTGGCGGCCAGGTCGGCCTCGAGGTCCGCCAGCAGCCGGGCGAGCTGCGGGTGGCCGTGACCGACAAGGGCGGGGGCCTGCCCGACGGCTTCGCGATCTCCTCGCACGCCGGGCTGGGCCTGCAGATCGTGCGCACGCTGGTCGAGGCTGAGCTGGGGGGCCAGCTAACGGTCACGGCCGGCGAGAAGCGCGGGACGCGGGTGGAGGTGCGGGTACCCCGCCCGCTCGGCTGACGGGGTGTCAGGCGGTGCGGGCGCGGTTGCGGGCGGTGCGGCGCTTGAGCGCGCGGCGCTCGTCCTCGCTCATGGCTCCCCAGACCCCGGCGTCCTGGCCGGACTCCAGGGCCCACTGCAGACAGGTCTCTACGACGTCGCAGCGGCGGCAGACGGCGCGGGCCTCTTCGATCTGCAGCAGTGCGGGACCCGTGTTGCCGATCGGGAAGAACAGCTCGGGGTCCTCGTCACGGCAGGCTGCGCGGTGGCGCCAGTCCATGCGTGTCGCTCCTCTGGTCGTGGTCGGAGTGGTCGGATGGCCCCGTGCTTGTGAAGCGGTTCACGAGCGGTACCACGTACGTCCAGGGTCGAGATGACCCCTGTCCGCCCGTGGGATGTCCGGCCGTGCCTTACCCGCTGAAGCACGCTCCTGAACCAACGATCACAACCCTGGCAAACGACAGCCCGGGTTACAAGCCTCGACGTCCACTTTTTCGGATTCGGACGGTGGCCTTCATCACACGGGAAAAACGGGACAAAAGGGGACTCAGACCACGACGCGTAATGCGTCGGGCACGGACCGCAGGGTGAGCTCGGTCAGGTCGCCCAGCGCCTCGCCGTCCACCTGGGCCGCGACCGGTCGGACGGCGCGCAGGCTGAGCTCGGCGAGGTCGTGCTCCGCCAGCACGTGCCGCCGCCGGCCGCCGCCGGTACCGGTGAGCACCCGCCGGACCTCCCCGAGGGTGCCGACCGTCCCCAGCCGGGTGAGGGCGTAGACGTCCAGCCCGGTGTCGAAGCTCGCCTCCGGCGAGGTGACCAGCGCCCGGTCGCCGAGGTAAGTCCAGGGTGCGGTGTTGGCCACGATCGCCATGTGCACCCCGGAGACCGGTTCCGCGCCGGGTCGGTAGATCGTCAGCGCCGGGTTCCGGCGGTGGCCGGTCAGGAAGAACTCCTGCAGCGCCGCCCGGACGTAGTCGCCGCTGGTGGGCGGCCGGTCGGTGCCGCTGGCCTGGCGGGCCCGGTCGACCCGGGCGACGACCTCGGCGTCCCAGCCCATCCCGGCGTTGAACGTGAACCACCGGTCGCCGGCCTGGCCCAGCCCGATGCTGCGGAACCGCTTCTCCCGCAGGGCCGCGAGCAGCGCTCCGGTGGCCTCCACCGGGTCCCGGGGCACGCCGAGCGCCCGGCTGAAGACGTTGGTACCGCCTCCCGGCACGACCGCCAGCGCCGGCACCGTGGGATGCGGCCCGTCGGCGAGCAGCCCGTTCACGATCTCGTTGACGGTGCCGTCGCCGCCAAGGGTGACCACGACGTCCAGCCCGTCGGTGCGGGCCTGGCGGGCGAGCTCGTCGGCGTGGCCGCGGTGGTCGGTCTGGACCATGTCGAGCTTCAGCTCGCCCTCGAGGGCGCTGGCGAGGACCTCGCGGACCCGCGCCGACGTGGTGGTGGCGACGGGGTTCACCACCAGGAGCGCCCTCATGAACACAGCGTAGCCGCCGGATAGGGTCCGGCCCGTGTCCGGAGAAGCCGCTCGTCCCAGCGCCACGCTGCTCGCGGTCGCGGGCCTGGTCGCGCTGGAGGCGCTCGGGTTGCTCGCGGCGGCGGTCTTCTTCGTCGTCGAGACGGCGGTCGCCACGGCCGACGACCGGACGAGGGCGGTCGTGGCCGCCGTGCTGACCCTGATGGCCGCCGTCGGCCTCGGGCTGGTGGCCCGGGCGCTGGCCGCCCGCCGGCGGTGGGCCCGCGCCCCCGCACTGGTCAGCAACCTGCTGGTGCTGCCGGTCGCCTACGACCTGCTCCGCGGCGGGCGGGCGTACGTCGCGGTGCCGCTCGGGCTGCTGGCCCTGGCCGTGCTGGTGCTGCTCTTCGTGCCCGCCACCGACGAGGCGCTGGAGGACTGAGCCTCACTCCTCGACGAGCAGGCCCTCACGGAGCTGGGCGAGCGTGCGGGCCAGCAGCCGGGACACGTGCATCTGGGAGATGCCGATCTCGGCGGCGATCTCGGACTGCGTCATGTTCTTGAAGAACCGCAGCATGAGGATCTTCTTCTCCCGCGGGGGCAGGCGCTCGAGCATCGGCTTGAGCGACTCGCGGTACTCCACGCCCTCGAGGCCCTCGTCCTCGGTACCCAGCGTCTCGGAGACGGGCATCGGCTCGTCGCCGCTGCCGGAGTCGCCGGCGTCGAGCGACAGGGTGCTGTAGGCGTTCGCGGACTCCAGGCCCTCCAGCACCTCCTCGTCGGAGATCTTGAGGTGGGCCGCGAGCTCGGACACCGTGGGCGCCCGGCCCTGCTTCTGGGACAGCTCGCTGGTGGCCGACGCCAGCGACAGCCGCAGCTCCTGCAGCCGGCGCGGCACCCGCACGGCCCAACCCTTGTCGCGGAAGTGCCGCTTGATCTCGCCGACGATCGTCGGGGTCGCGTAGGTGGAGAACTCCACCCCGCGCTCAAGGTCGAAGCGGTCGACCGACTTGATCAGGCCGATCGTCGCGACCTGGACCAGGTCGTCGTAGGGCTCGCCGCGGTTGCGGAACCGCCGGGCCAGGTGCTCGACGAGCGGCAGGTGCTGCTCGACCAGCGCGTCCCGGGCGCGGGTGCGGACCGGGTCGCCCTCCGGGGCGCCCTGCAGCTCGAGGAACAGCGCGCGGGTGCGCTCGCGGTCGACGGTCAGCCGTGAGCTGCGCTCCGGGGGCGCCTCGTCGGGCCCGGCCGCCGTTGCCTGCGTGACGTCGGCCTTCTGCAGGTCGGTGGTCGTCTGCCCGGCGGGGACGGAGTGCCCGCCTCGGGCCTCCGGGACTTCGGGCTCCGCCTCGGTCTGCGCTGCGCGCGATTCGGCCGCCGGGCTCATGCGGCTCCCGCCGAGCCACGGCGCTTGCGCAGGCGGATCCAGACCTGGCGCTCGTCGTCGAGCCCGGTGTCCACCTCACCGGCCAGGGCGGAGAGCACCGTCCACGAGAACGTGTCGCGCTCCGGCAGCTGGCCGCGGGTGGTGGGGATCGTGACCGTGACCTCGAGCGTCGCGGGGTCGAGGTGGAAGCGGCAGGTGAGCTGCGCGGTGTCGACGGCGTGCGGGAGCAGCATCGCGCAGGCCTCGTCCACGGCGATCCGCAGGTCCTCGATCTCGTCGAGGGTGAAATCCAGGCGGGCGGCGAGCCCGGCCGTTGCGGTGCGCAGGATCGAGAGGTACGCGGAGTCGGCCGGCAGCCGGATCTCCACCGCGTCCTCGATCTCGCCGGCCACGGTCAGCGCGGGTGCTCCCGTGCTGCCGGACTCGGTCGCGACGCGTTCGCTCACCTGTTTCCCTCCGTTGTGTCTCCGCTGCGTTACCGGTCCCGGTGGTGGTCGGCGACTGTCTCACCAGTCACGAACGGTACCCCGTCGCTGGTCGTGCCCGGCAATCGATCACCCGTGGCGCGCTGCGTCGGTGCCTGCACCCGCGGATTGCCATGATCGGAGCGGTTCGCACGCTCGAAACACGGCTCGATCCGCCTCCGATGATGACGGAACGGCCCCGTCAGCCCTGCGCGAGCCGGCGCAGCGCGTCGCCGGAGACCCGGTAGGGCACCCACTCGGTCAGCGCCTCGGCGCCGATCGCGTGGTAGACCTCGCGGGCGCTGTCGTTCCAGTCCAGCACCCACCACTCGAAGCGGGGGTAGCCGCGCTCCAGGCAGACCGCCGCGAGCGCGCTCAGCAGCCGGCGACCGATCCCCTTGCCGCGGTGCTCGGGCCGCACGTACAGGTCCTCGAGGTAGACCCCGTGGGACCCCAGCCAGGTCGAGTAGCTGAGGAACCACAGCGCCATGCCGGCGACCTCGCCGGCACCTGTGACCGCGACGTGTCCGAAGACGGCGGGCTGCTCGGCAAACAGGGTCCGGTGCAGGTGCTCCTCGGTGGCGGAGACCTCCTCGAGCGCGCGCTCGTACTCCGCGAGCTCGCGGACCATCGCCAGGATCTCGGGCACGTCGCCCGGGCGGACGGGTCGGACGGTCACGCTGGGGTCGCTCACGGACGACATTCTCGCCGCTGGCCGCGCCCTAGGAGACGGCCGCGCCGCCGCCGAGCGTCGCCGCGGTGCCGGAGTCCATCACCGAGCCGTCGGTCGCGACGAACTCCCACGAGTAGGAGTCCTCGCCG
>DASTVO010000410.1:0-6036 GCA_035759075.1 Actinomycetes bacterium | reverse complement strand
CTCGGACCACCACTGCGCCTGGGTCAACAGCGAGGCCCTGCGGCGGGCCGGGGTCGACGCCACGACGCCGGACCCGCCGGCAGCGTCGGTGGCGCGCCGACCGGACGGGACGCCGCTCGGGACGCTGGTCGAGTGGACCGCGATGGACCTCGTGCTGCGCCACGCCCCCGGCCCCACCGCTGCCGACAAGGAGCGCGGCGTGGAGCGCGCGACGGCGCTGCTCGCCTCGGCCGGCGTCACCTGGGCCCAGGAGGCGGCGCTGGCCCCGGAGGACGTGCCGGTATACCTCGCGGTCGCCGAGCGCGGCGGTCTCTCCGTCCGGGTGAACGTGGCTCTGCGCGCCGAGCCGGGCCGGTGGCCGCGGCAGCGAGCGGACTTCGTCGCGGCCCGGGAGCTGGCAGCTGCGTCGCCGGCCGCCGGCCAGGTGTCGGCCCGCACGGTGAAGTTCTTCGCGGACGGCGTCATCGAGGCCGGCACCGCGGCGCTGCTCGCGCCGTACGACGACGCACCGCACACCTGCGGGCTGCCGGTCTGGGAGCCGCGAGAGCTGGCCGAGGCGGCGGCAGCGTTCGACGCCGACGGATTCCAGCTGCACATCCACGCCATCGGGGACGCCGGCGTGCGCGCGGCCCTCGACGCGGTCGAGCACACCGTTCGCGTCAACGGTCCGCGCGACCGCCGGCCGGTGCTCGCCCACACCCAGCTCGTCGACCCGGCCGACCTCCCCCGGTTCGCCGGGCTCGGCGTGATCGCCAACTTCGAGCCGCTGTGGACCCAGCTCGACCCGCTGCAGACCGAGCTGACCCTGCCCCGGCTCGGTCCTGACCGGGGTGTCCGGCAGTACCCGATGGCGAGCCTGCTGGCCTCCGGTGCCGCGCTGTCCATGGGCAGCGACTGGCCGGTGAGCTCGCACCGGCCGCTCGAGGGGCTGCCCAAGGCAGTGACCCGCCAGACCGCCGACGGAGCGCCGGCGGGAGGCTGGGTGCCGGCCGAACGGCTGCCGGCGCAGGCGGCCCTCGCCGCGTACGGCCGTGGGGTCGCCGTCCAGGCCTTCGAGGAGGACTGGTGGGGGACCGTCTCCGTCGGCCGCCGCGCCGACCTGGTGTGGCTGGCGGCGGACCCGCTCGACGCGGCGCCCCAGGACTGGCCCGCCCTGGCGGTGCGGGGCACCTGGCTGGCCGGGCGGAGCACGTGGCGGAGCGGCCCGGACGAGACCTCCCGGTAACGATTCCGTCGCCACGGGCAAGACTCGCGACGGATTCGCTTGTCGAGGCCCATCTCCTCTGACAGGATCGGCCCTGGTCGAGAGGTCGATCCCTCGTGGAGGTGGGACAGGGCGTGCACCAGCTGATCGGCGGCCAGCGTCGGGTGGGCAGCTCCGCGGAGACCTTCGCGGTGACCGACCCCTCCACCGGGGAGACGGTCGAGACCGTCCGGCTCGCCGACGCGGCCGACGTCGACGCCGCCGTCCGCGCCGCCCGGGAGGCGTTCCCGGCCTGGTCCGCCGCCGCCCCGGTCGAGCGGTCCGCTGCGCTGACCCGCATGGCTGCGGTGCTGGCCGACCGCGCCGACGAGGTCGCGAGGCTGGAGAGCCGCCAGACCGGGAAGCCGATCCGGCTCTCGACCGGCTTCGACGTCCCCGGCACCGTCGACAACGTCAGCTTCTTCGCCGGCGCCGCCCGCCACCTCGAGGGCAAGGCGGCCGGCGAGTACTCCGGCGACCACACCTCCTACGTGCGCCGCGAGGCCGTGGGCGTGGTGGGGTCCGTCGCGCCCTGGAACTACCCGCTGCAGATGGCGGCGTGGAAGGTCCTCCCGGCCATCGCGGCCGGCAACACCATCGTGCTCAAGCCCGCTGAGCTCACGCCGCTGACCAGCCTGGTCTTCGCGGAGGCCGCGCAGGAGGCCGGCGTCCCCGCCGGCGTGGTCAACGTCGTGACCGGCACCGGGCGGCTCGCGGGCGAGGCCCTGATGGCCCATCCCGACGTCGACATGGTCTCGTTCACGGGCTCGTCCGCCGTCGGACGACGGGTCATGGAGGTCGCCTCCCGCGGACCGAAGCGCGTACACCTCGAGCTCGGCGGCAAGGCACCCTTCCTGGTGTTCGACGACGCCGACCTCGACGCGGCGGTCCAGGGCGCGGTCGCCGGCGCGCTCATCAACACCGGGCAGGACTGCACGGCGGCCACCCGCGCCTACGTCCAGCGACCCCTCTACGACGCGTTCGTCGCCGGCGTCGCGGACGTCATGGGCACCGTCGTGCTGGGCGAGCCGCTGGACGAGCGGACCGACCAGGGGCCACTCGTGTCGCGGGCGCAGCAGGAGCGGGTCGCCGGCTTCGTCGACCGCGCCCGGGCGGCGGGAGCGAAGGTCGTGCGCGGCGGCGCCGTCCCGGGCGGCGCGCTGGCCCGCGGCGCCTACTACGAGCCGACGCTCGTGGTGGACGCGCCGCAGCAGTCGGAGATCGTGCAGGACGAGGTCTTCGGCCCGGTGCTCGTGGTGCTGCCCTTCGACAGCGACGACGACGGCCTCCAGCTGGCCAACGACACCCCGTACGGCCTGGCTGCCTCGGCCTGGACCCGCGACGTCTTCCGGTCGCTGCGCGCGACCCGCGAGCTGCGCGCCGGGTGCGTGTGGGTCAACGACCACATCCCGATCATCAGTGAGATGCCGCACGGCGGATACAAGTCCTCCGGCTTCGGCAAGGACATGTCCACCTACTCGTTCGACGACTACACGCTGGTCAAGCACGTGATGCACGACGTCACGGCGGTCGCACGCAAGAGCTGGCACCGGACCGTCTTCTCGGGTCCGGCGGCACCATGAGCACTGCAGCATCACCCTCTGGCACCTGACACCGACGCGACAGGAGATGTCGAAACCCATGAGCGCCCTCGACCAGGACCCGCGATTCCGCCAGATCGTCCGTTCGCAGCTCTCCCGGCGGACGTTGCTCCAGGGCGCCGGCGGGGTGAGTGTCGCAGCGGCGCTCGCGGCCTGCGGCACCGGTGAGACCGGGACGGCAGCCAAGCCCGACCCGGACGTGGAGGACAAGTCCGCGACCGAGAAGGTCGTGCGGTGGGCCAACTGGCCCGCGTACCTCGACTACGACGAGGAGACGGGGAAGTACCCCACGCTGGAGAAGTTCCAGCAGGAGACCGGGATCAAGGCGACCTACGCAGAGGACATCGACGACAACGACGCCTACTACGGCAAGGTCCAGGGTCAGCTCAAGAACGGGCAGGACATCGGCAAGGACGTCATCGTCCTGACCGACTGGATGGCGGGGCGGCTGATCCGTCAGGGGTACGTCCAGGAGCTGGACAAGGCGAACATCCCGAACGCGGCGAACCTCAACCCGGCGCTGCAGGAGGTCGGCTTCGACCCCGGCCGCAAGTACTCCCTGACCTGGCAGAGCGGATACGCGGGCATCGGCTACCGGAAGGACAAGGTCGGACGCGAGCTCAGGACGATCGACGACCTGTGGGCGCCCGACCTCAAGGGCAAGGTCGTCGTGCTCTCCGAGATGCGCGACACGGTGGGCCTCATCATGATGTCCCAGGGCGTCGACATCTCCGCGGACTTCTCCGAGGACGACTTCCTCAACGCCGTCGACGTCCTGCAGAAGCAGGTCGACTCCGGGCAGATCCGCCAGGTGAAGGGCAACTCGTACCTCGAGGACCTGCGCACGGGGAACGCCATCGCGGCCATCGCCTGGTCCGGCGACATCCTGCTCGCGCAGTTCGAGGAGGACGACCCGAACTACACCTTCACGCTGCCGGACAGCGGGGGCACCCTGTGGTCGGACAACCTCATGGTGCCGATCGCGTCACCCCACAAGACCAACGCCGAGAAGCTCATGGACTTCTACTACGACCCGGCGATCGCCGCGGAGGTCGCGGCCTACGTGAACTACATCTGCCCGGTCGAGGGGGCCAAGGAGGAGATGGAGAAGATCGACCCGGACCTCGTGGACAGCCCGCTCATCTTCCCGACGGAGGAGGACCTGGCCAAGGTGAAGGGCTTCCGGCCGCTCAGCCCGGACGAGGAGACCACGTTCGCCGAGGCCTTCCAGAAGGTGCTGGGCAACTGATGGGCGCGGAGGGCGGGGCCGAGGGTGGCCGCCACCTCCGGCTCGACAGGGTCACCAAGCGGTTCGCGGGTTTCGTCGCCGTCGACGACCTGTCACTGACGATCCCGTCGGGCTCGTTCTTCGCACTGCTCGGCCCGTCGGGATGCGGCAAGACGACCACGCTGCGGATGGTGGCCGGGCTTGAGGAGCCGACCGAGGGCAGCATCCACATCGGCGAGGACGACGTGACGTTCGACAAGCCGTACAAGCGGCCGGTCAACACCGTCTTCCAGAGCTACGCGCTCTTCCCGCACCTCGACATCTTCGAGAACGTCGCGTTCGGGCTACGGCGTCGTGGCGCCAAGAACGTGAAGAAGCAGGTCGAGGACGCGCTGGAGCTCGTCGAGCTGGCGCCGATGGCCCGGCGCAAGCCGTCGATGCTCTCCGGCGGGCAGCAGCAGCGGGTGGCGCTGGCCCGCGCCATCGTCAACCGGCCCGCGGTGCTGTTGCTCGACGAGCCGCTGGGCGCGCTGGACCTCAAGCTACGTCGGCAGATGCAGATCGAGCTCAAGCGCATCCAGACCGAGGTCGGCCTCACCTTCGTGCACGTCACGCACGACCAGGAGGAGGCCATGACGATGGCCGACACCATCGCGGTGATGAACGCAGGTCGCATCGAGCAGCTCGGCGGGCCCACGGTGCTCTACGAGGCACCGACGACCACCTTCGTCGCGAACTTCCTCGGCCAGTCCAACCTGATCAGGGCCTCGGTGACGGGGCGCAGCGGCGACGACCTCGCGCTGGACGTGCACGGCAACCGTCTCGCCATGCCGGTCGCCCGGCGGTCCAGCGGCGAGGACGACCTGCTCATCGGCGTGCGCCCGGAGAAGATCCGGCTGTCCACGCGGGGCGCCCCCGCCGCGGACGGGGAGAACGTCCTGCCCGGCGCCGTCGTCACGGATGCCAGCTTCACCGGCGTGAGCACGCAGTACATGGTGCGGACGCCGTGGGGCCAGGAGCTCATGGTCTTCGTCCAGAACCTGGGTGTCGGGGACGTGCTGGTGCCGGGGACGGCAGTGGACCTGCACTGGGACCCTGCCCACACCTTCGCCCTCGACGGCAGCAGCGACGTGACCGCCGGCGTCGAGGACGAGGGCGTCGTGCCCCTCGCGGTCGGCTGACGGTGGAGGCCCGGCGGTGAGTGTCGCCCAGGGGATCGGGGTCGGTGAGCGCCAGCAGACCTCGGGTCGGAGCCCGTCCCCGGAGGAGGCCGCGCCCGGCGGCCGGCGGCGCGCCCTGCCCTACCTGCTGCTCCTGCCGGGTATGGCGTGGCTGATCGTCTTCTTCATCGTCCCGCTGGTCACGCTGCTGTCGACGTCGACGCAGACCCGGCCCGAAGGTGCCGAGATCGGCGTCTACCGGCAGACGCTGCGCTTCGCCAACTACACCGACACGCTGTCCGAGTACGCCACCGTCTTCGGCCGGTCCTTCCTCTACGCGCTGATAGCGACGGTGTTCGCGCTGGCGATCTCCTACCCGCTCGCCTACGCCATCGCGTTCAAGGTGGGCAGGTGGCGCAACGTCCTGCTGGTGCTGGTGGTGGCGCCGTTCTTCGTCTCGTTCCTGCTGCGCACGATCGCGTGGAAGCAGATCCTCGCCGACGAGGCGTGGGTCGCCGACGCGCTGCGGTTCCTCCACGTCCTCGGCCCGCAGGACCACATCATCAACTCGGCGCCGGCGGTGGTCATCGGCATCACCTACAACTTCCTGCCCTTCATGATCCTGCCGATCTACGCGTCGCTGGAGAGGGTGGACGCGCGCCTGGTGGAGGCCGCCGGCGACCTCTACGCCAGCGGCCTGACGACACTACGCAAGGTCACGTTCCCGCTGTCCCTGCCGGGGGTGGTCGCCGGGACGTTGCTCACGTTCATCCCGGCAGCCGGCGACTACGTCAACGCCGCCCT
>DASTVO010000409.1:0-8049 GCA_035759075.1 Actinomycetes bacterium | reverse complement strand
CTGTCGCGCAGGCAGAAGCTCACCTTCTCCCGCGAGACGATGGCGGTCTCGTCGTCGGCGCGCGTGAGCGTGTACGCGGCGGTGGAGTCGAAGTGCCAGTGCTCGTGCCGCGGGTGGAAGAGCATGCAGCCGCCGGGCAGCTGGACTGCGCGACGGTCGCCGTTCCGCGCGTACTCGCCGTCGGCGTCTCCGTCGACGAAGACGCGCTGCTCGACGTACCGCTGTCCGCGCGGGCACGACAGCTCGTCACGCGGGTTGACCTGCAGCGGGCCCGTCCCGACGTTGGCGAGGATCGTCGCGAACCGCAGGACCCGCCGGTCCCGGCCGGTGATGCCGAGCTCCTCCGCCTGCAGGACGACCAGGTTCGGGAGCAGGGCGTCGGTCGGGACGGACCCTGCCGACGACGACGCGCTCGGGCCCCGGCCCGGGTCAGCGGGCGAAGCGACCTTGTCGGCCTCCGTGCCCGGCGTGACGAAGGGCTTCGACCCGAGCAGGACGAGAGGGGCGAGAAGGACTACTGCGCCGGCGAGCAGCCAGAGGCGGACCGGGCGGTCCCGGGACCCGTCGAGCACCCGCATGGCCACTCCCCGTGCCGGATCACCCGGCGAACCGGCCCGACCTCCCGAGACTCAGCGCACGCAGTCGCCACGGTCAAGGACGGGGGCGAAGCCGTGATGAAGTCGTCACTCGTGCGGCACGACGGCTCGGCGCTCCGAGCGGCGTCCCAGCGTCACACCCAGGCTCGCCAGGCTGACCAGCACCAGCGCGGTCAGCTCGCGCGGCCCCAGCAGCTGCCCCAGCACGACGAGCCCGGCCAGCGCGGCCGCCGCGGGTTCGAGACTCATGAGGATCCCGAACACCCGGGTCGGGATCCGGCGCAGCGCGGACAGCTCCAGCCCGTACGGGATGATCGACGACAGCAGCGCCACGGCGATGCCGGCCGCCAGCACCTCGACGTCCGTGAACGCCCGGCCCGCGCCGGACGCGCCGAAGGGCAAGGCCAGGGCCGCCGCCACGAGCAGCGCGACCGCCAACCCCGAGACCCCCGGCACGAGCCGCCCGACCCGTGCGCTCGCGAGGATGTAGCCGCCCCAGAACAGCCCGGCCAGCAGAGCCAGCGCGAGCCCGCCGAGCGGCACGTCGTCGCCGCCCTCGAACCCGAGCAGGGCGACACCGGTGCCGGCGAGCACGACCCACAACACGTCCCGCGCGCGTCGGGTCTGCACCAGCGCGACCAGCAGCGGACCGATGAACTCCACGGTCACTGCCACGCCCAGCGGCACGGTCCGGATCGACAGGTAGAACGTGATGTTCATCAGCCCCATCGTCAGACCCAGCAGCGCCGCCGCCCCCAGCTGCTGACGCGACCAGCGCCGGACCCGCGGACGCACCAGCAGCGTCAGCAGCAGGCCCGAGATCCCGAGCCGAAGCAGCGTGATGCCGTTCGCGCCCGTGACGTCGAAGGCCGTCCGGGCGACCGCGCTGCCGATCTGCACCGAGGCGATCGAGACCAGCACCAGCATCGGCGCGGGGACGCGATCGGTCGGTGCAGGCCTGGTCGACACGCGGTGAGCCTAGGTGCCGGTACCGACGGCCCCGGTGTCCCGTCTCCCGGACGTGCCGCACCGCATCGACACGTACGCGGGATAGGTTGCCGCGCGAGGAGGTGAGGCAGGTGCCGGTACGTGCGATCCGCGGCGCGGTGCAGCTCGACGCGGACGAGCGTGACCACCTGCTCGCGTCTGTCGACGAGCTGATCCGGGCCATCCTCGAGCAGAACGAGCTCGGCACCGACGACCTCATCTCGATGCTGTTCACGGCCACGCCGGACCTGCACAGCGAGTTCCCTGCCCTGGCGGCTCGGCAGCTCGGCATCGGTGACGTCCCGCTGCTGTGCACGCAGGAGCTCGACGTCGACGGCGCGATGCCGCGCGTGATCCGGGTGATGGTCCACGCCGAGACCGACCGCACGAAGTCCGAGCTGCGGCACGTCTACCTGCGTGGCGCGGCCGCCCTGCGGCGGGACCTGGCCCAGTGACCTCGCCCGACGGTGGCCTCCGCACCGCGCTCGTCGTCGGCAGTGGCCTCATCGGGACGTCGGTCGCCCTCGCCCTGCGCCGGCACGGCGTGGACGTGCACCTCACCGACCGGGACCCCGTCGCGGCCCGCCGGGCAGCCGACCTCGGGGCGGGCCGCGTCGACCCGGCCACCGAGCAGGTCGACCTCGCCGTCGTCGCCGTCTCACCCTCGAGCACCGCCGCGGTCGTCGCGGGGCTCGTCGCCGGCAACAGCGCCGCCACGGTCGTGGACACCGCGGGCGTCAAGGCCGGTGTGCTGCACGAGGTCGCGACCGCCGTCGGCCCGACGCCGCACTTCGTCGGCACCCACCCGATGGCCGGCCGGGAACGGTCCGGCCCCGGGAGCGCCCGCGCCGACCTCTTCGAGGGGCGTCCCTGGGTGCTCACTCCGGGCGACGCCGACGAACGGTCGCTCGCCCGGGCCCGGCAGCTGGTCGCGCTCTGCGGCGGGGTCGTCGTCGAGATGGACGCCGCCGCCCACGACGCGGCGGTCGCGCTCGTCTCGCACGTCCCGCAGGTGGCCGCGTCGCTGGTGGCCGCCCGGCTGGCGGAGGGCGCGGACCCGGCGCTGGCGCTGACCGGACAGGGACTCCGGGACGTCACCCGGGTCGCCGCCTCGGACCCCGACCTCTGGGTCGACGTGCTCGCCGCCAACGCCGAGCCCGTGGCGCGCATCCTGACCGAGCTGCGCCAGGACGTCGACGCCGTCGTCCATGCCCTGCACGAGCTGTCCGAGGACGCCGACTGGGCCCGGACCACACTGCGCGAGGTGCTGCTGCGCGGAAACGCCGGACGGGCCCGGCTGCCGGGCAAGCACGGCGGGCGCTCCACCGCGTACGCGGTCGTGCCGGTCGTGGTCTCCGACGAGCCCGGCGAGCTCGCCCGCCTGGTCAACGACGTCGGTGCCGCGGGCGTGAACATCGAGGACCTGCGCATCGAGCACTCGCCCGGCCAGCCGGTCGGCCTGGTCGAGCTCGCCGTCACCCCCGACGCCGAGACCAAGGTCACGGACGCGCTGACCGGGCTCGGCTGGGTGGTTCACGCGGGAGAGGCGTAGCCTGGCCGGGTCCCCACCCCCCTTTGCCCGAGCTCCCGAGGTCCCGCATGCCCGCGCCCCGTCCCGACGAGCAGCCGGTGAGCCGGCTCGTCATCGCCGTCGACGGCCCGTCGGGCTCCGGCAAGTCCAGCGTGTCGCGTGCCGTCGCCGAGCGGTTGGGCCTGCGCTACCTCGACACCGGCGCGATGTACCGCGCGCTCACCTGGTGGGCGATCGAGCAGGGGATCGACCTCCGCGACGAGTCCACGGCGCCCCAGGTGGTCGAGCTCGCCCGCAAGCTGCCGCTGGAGATGGACCCGTCGCCGGTGGCGACGACGGTCAGCGTCGACGGCCAGGACGTGACCGACGCGATCCGCGAGCCGCGCATCTCCGCCGTCGTCAGCGCGGTCGCGACGAACCTCGGCGTCCGGGAGGAGCTCGTCCGCCGGCAGCGCGAGATCGCCGCGGCCGGCGGCATCGTCGTCGAGGGCCGCGACATCACCACGGTCGTCGCGCCGGACGCCGACGTCCGCGTGCTGCTCACCGCGACCGAGGAGGCCCGCCTCGCCCGCCGCGCACTTGAGTTCCACGGCAGCGACGACGAGGACGCGATCGAGGCGACGCGGGACCACGTCGTACGTCGCGACAGCCATGACTCCACGGTCGCCACGTTCACCGAGGCCGCGGCCGGCGTGACGCTCGTCGACTCGTCGGTGCTCAGCTTCGAGGAGACCGTCGAGGCCGTCCTCGCCCTGGTCCCGCCGGTGTCGTCGCGGGCGGGCTCGTGACCGAGCAGCTCCTCGACGAGACCGACGCGTCCGGCCCGGTCCCCGTCGTCGCGGTGGTCGGGCGGCCCAACGTCGGCAAGTCGACGCTGGTCAACCGGATCCTCGGCCGCCGCGAGGCCGTCGTCGAGGACGTCCCCGGCGTCACCCGCGACCGGGTCCCGTACGACGCCTCCTGGAACGGCCGCCGGTTCACCGTGGTCGACACCGGCGGCTGGGAGCACGACGCGAAGGGACTGCAGGCGCAGGTCGCTGCGCAGGCGGAGGTCGCCATCGACGCGGCCGACGCGGTGCTGTTCGTGGTCGACGCGACGGTCGGCGCCACCGACACCGACGAGGCCGTGGTCCGCGTGCTCCGCAAGGCCGGCAAGCCGGTCGTGCTGGTCGCGAACAAGGTGGACAACACCAAGACCGAGGCGGACGCGGCGGAGCTCTGGTCCCTCGGGCTCGGTGAGCCGTACCCGGTGTCGGCGCTGCACGGGCGGGGGAGCGGCGAGCTGCTCGACGCCGTGCTCGCTGCGCTGCCGGAGACGCCGGAGGAGCGGTTCGACGAGGAGGCCGGCCCGCGCCGCGTCGCGCTCCTCGGCCGCCCCAACGTCGGCAAGTCGTCACTGCTGAACAAGCTGGCCGGCTCGGAGCGCGTGGTCGTCGACGCGGTCGCCGGCACCACGCGCGACCCGGTCGACGAGATGATCGAGCTGGGTGGCCGGGAGTGGCGCTTCGTCGACACCGCGGGCATCCGCCGGCGCGCGCACCAGTCCAGCGGCACCGACTACTACGCGACGCTGCGCACCCAGTCGGCGCTCGACCGGGCCGAAGTGGCCGTGGTGCTCATCGACGCCAGCGAGACGCTCTCCGAGCAGGACACCCGGATCATCTCGATGGTCGTCGAGGCCGGGCGGGCGCTGGTCATCGCTTACAACAAGTGGGACCTGCTCGACGAGGAGCGCCGGTTCTACCTCGAGCGTGAGATCGAGCGTGACCTCGTGCAGGTGCCGTGGGCGCCCCGGGTCAACATCTCCGCGTCGACCGGCCGGCACGTGGAGAAGCTCGTGCCGGCGCTCGACCGGGCGCTGGAGTCCTGGGACCACCGCGTCCCCACCGGTCGGCTCAACAGCTTCCTCGGGGAGCTGGTCGCTGCGCACCCGCACCCGATCCGGGGCGGCAAGCAGCCGCGCATCCTGTTCGCCACCCAGGCCGACACCCGGCCGCCGCGGTTCGTGCTGTTCGCGACCGGCTTCCTGGAGGCCGGCTACCGCCGGTTCGTCGAGCGCCGGCTGCGCGAGGAGTTCGGGTTCGAGGGGACGCCGATCGAGGTCAGCGTCAAGGTGCGCGAGAAGCGCCGCCGCTGACCGTCGCGCCCGCCGGCTCGCAGCCGCTCAGTCGACCAGGACCACCGAGAGCCGGCTGTCGGACAGCGTGCTGAACCGCTCCAGCAGCCGCGGCGAGCCCGGCAGGTCCTCGGCGAGCAGCCGGGCCTGCCCCCGGCGGTTGGCCGGGTAGTAGACGGTAGTGGTGGTGACCGTGCCGCGGAAGTCATCCACGCGCCCGATCCGCCATCCGCGCTCTCGCAGCTGCGCAGCGGTCGACTCGGCGGCGCCGGCACCCGCGGACTGGTTGAGCACGTCGACCCTCATGCGCTGTCGCGTCGGCTCGCTCGGCGTGGGCTCCGCGGAGCTCGGTGGCGGAGTCGGGGCCGGCTGCTCCGAGGAGGGCGCAGGACTCGGCGGCGGCGACGACTCGGCCGGGGTGGCCGGCGCCGACTCCGAGCTGCCGGGCAGCGTCGTCGTGAGCGTCCCCCGGTCGTCCCCCGCGAGCAGGGTCGCGACGACGGTGATGACCGTCGCGATCGCGACGACGGCCAGCAGCTGCAGCGCGAAGAGCCGCGCCACCGCGCGTACGGGCTCCTGCTCGTTCTGGGTCTGCGTGGGCACCCGGTCCGCCTACCCCTCGAGGCCCGGAACACTCGCGAGCTGGCTCTCGACCAGCTCGCGGTCCTCCGCGTCGTCCACCGCCTCCAGCGTGCGGCGCGACTCAGCGGCCCAGCGGTCGCGCTCCTCGTCCTGCCCGGCCACGGCATGTGCGCGGGCGAGCCCCTCCTGGGTCGAGGCCAGCAGCCAGGTCGGCACGTCGTCGCCGGCTGTGACCGCCCGCTCGTGGGCGGAGGCCGCGTAGTCCAGCGCCAGGTCCGCGTACCCGATCCTGCTGGCCACGTGCGCGACCATCCAGTCGCCGGCCGCGAGGTTCTCCGCGGTACCGATGCCCTCCCAGTGCAGCCGCGACGCCATCGCCGCGGCCAGCGCCTCCCGCGCGGCCGCGCTGTCGTGCTCCGAGAGCTCGAGCAGCTCCCAGGCCCGGTTGAACAGGCGCACGGCCAGCGCCCGCTGCTCCTCCGGGGTCAGCTCACCCGTGGTGGTCATGGTCCCCAGCCTGCCGCACCTGGCACGCCCGCGCCGTACGGTGTCCAGGTGACGCCTGACCTGAGCTCGCCCGCCGCGCTCGCCGAGCGGCTCGACGAGCAGGGCTACCTCGCCGACGAGGGCGTGTCGACGGCGGCCTACCTGGCCCTGGTCATGGGGCGTCCGCTGTTCTGCGAGGGCGACGCCGGCGTCGGGAAGACCGCGCTGGCGGGTGCGCTGGCCGGAGTCCTGGGCGCGCCGCTGATCCGGCTGCAGTGCTACGAGGGGCTGGACGCGGCGCAGGCGCTCTACGACTGGGACTTCCCTCGCCAGCTGCTGCACCTGCGGGCCGCCGAGGCCGCCGGCATCCATGACGCTGAGCGTTTGGAGGCCGAGCTGTACGACCGCCGGTTCCTCATCGCCCGCCCGTTGCTGCAGGCGCTGGAGACCAGCACCGCCGAGCGCCCCGCGGTGCTGCTGGTCGACGAGGTGGACCGCGCCGACGACGAGTTCGAGGCGTTCCTGCTCGAGGTGCTCAGCGACTTCACCATCTCCGTCCCGGAGATCGGCACCATCTCCGCCGAGCAGCCGCCGGTCGTCGTCGTCACCTCGAACCGCACCCGTGAGGTGCACGACGCCCTGAAGCGCCGCTGCCTCTATCACTGGCTCGAGCACCCGGACCTGGAGCGCGAGGTGGCGATCATCCGTCGCCGGCTGCCGCAGGCGACGGCCTCGCTCGCGGAGTCCGTGGCCCGGGTCGCGCGCGCCGCCCGCGCAGAGGCGGACCTGCTCAAGCCGCCTGGGGTCGCCGAGTCGCTGGACTGGACCGAGGCGTTGGTCGCGCTCGGCGTCACCGATCTGGGGGAAGCCGGCCTGGACAAGGCGTGCGCCAGCCTCGGCGCGTTCCTGAAGTACCGAGAGGACCAGGAACGCGTCGCGGGGCGGATCGCCGAGTGGGCGGCGACGGGCTGAGGGTCAGCCGAGGTCGGCGAAGAACCGGCCGACGTCGTCCGGTACCGCGTCCATGAAGGACCAGCGCTCCGTCACCTTGCCGTCCCGCATGTGCGCGACCTCGACGGCCCGGTACGTGATGTCGTCGCCGTTGGGCTTGCGCATGTGCGCCGTGATCAGCGCGACCACGTGGTCGTCGTCGGCCAGGACGTCGTGCACGTCCACGTCGGCGGTCAGGCTCTCGCCGAGGCTCAGCCGCTGCAGCACCGCGTCCTTCCCGACGACCGCGTCGGGGGCACCGGCCTCGTGCCACCTGACGTCGTCGGCCACCAGCTCCTTGGCGCCCGCTATGTCCTGCTTGAGGAACATGTCGTACAGCTGCCGATAGATCTCGGCGTTCCGGTGGGCCATGGCGACCTCCAGGTTGGGTGCTTACACAGAACGCCGCGGTGGCGAGGGTGTCAACGGACGTAGATTCGTCGGGTGACGACGGTGCCGCCCGGCGAGGACGTGACGCCCGTGTTGGTCGGGTTCGCGCGGACGCTGCGGGCTGCCGGGGTCGAGGCGTCGCCCGAGCGGGTGCACCAGACCGTGCGGGCGGCCGCGCGGCTCGACCCGGCGCGTCGCCGCGACCTCTACTGGGCGGGCCGGCTGACGTTGTGCTCCGGCCCCGACGACATCGACCGGTACGACCGGGCCTTCGCCGCGTACTTCTCCGGCGAGGAGGCGCCGCCGCTGCGCCGCGTCCCACCCGTCCAGGTCGTGCGCCCCGTCGCGGTCCCCGGCAGCGAACGGCAGCC
>DASTVO010000408.1:0-2422 GCA_035759075.1 Actinomycetes bacterium | reverse complement strand
CCGACGTCCGGGCAGTAGCCGACCTTGAACTTCGCCGCCGAGGGGTCGCGTACGGCGTCGACGCCGGCCACCCGCACCGAGCCCGACGTCGGAGGGAGCACGCCGGCCAGCACCCGCAGGGTCGTCGACTTGCCGGCGCCGTTGCGGCCGACGAGCGCGACCGACGCGCCCGCCGGAACCGACAGGTCGAACCCGTCCAGGGCCACCACGGAGCCGAAGGCCACCGACAGACCACGGACCTCGAGCACCGGCGTCACGGCAGAATCCTCGCCGAGGGCGCCGTTCCGCGCAGCAGTTCAGCTGTAGAGGGCGTCCACCTCGGCGGCGTGCTCCTTCAGGACGACACCGCGCTTGAGCTTCATCGAGGGGGTCAGGGCGCCGGACTCCTCGGTCCAGTCCACCGGCAGCACCTTGAACTTCTTGATCGCCTCGGCGCGGGACACCGCTTTGTTCGCCTCGTCCACGGCGCCCTGGATCTCGGCGAGCAGGTCGGGGTCGGACGCCGCGTCGTGCACGGACAGCGACCCCTTGCCCCGCTGTTCGGCCCAGGCCGGAAGCGCCTCCGCGTCAAGGGTGACCAGGCACGCGATGTACGGCTGCGCGTCGCCGACGACGATGCACTGGCTGATCAGCCGGTGCGCGCGCAGCCGGTCCTCGAGCACCGCCGGGGCGACGTTCTTGCCGCCCGCCGTGACGATGATCTCCTTCTTGCGGCCGGTGATGCGCAGGCAGCCGTCGTTGTCGAGCTCGCCCAGGTCGCCCGAGCGGAACCACCCGTCGGTGAAGGCCTCGGCGGTGGCCTCCGGGTTGTTGTAGTAGCCGCGGAAGACCTGGCCGCCCTTGATCAGCACCTCGCCGTCCTCGGCGATCCGCACCGAAACCCCGGCCAACGGCCGCCCCACCGTGCCGATCTTGATCATGCCGGGCGTGTTCACCGTCGTGGCCGCGGTGGTCTCGGTCAGGCCGTAGCCCTCCAGCACGATGAGCCCGATGCCGCGGTAGAAGTGCCCCAGCCGGCCGCCGAGCGCCGCCCCGCCGGAGACTGCCCAGCGCACCCGGCCGCCGAGCGCGGCCCGCAGCTTGGTGTAGACGAGCTTGTCGAACAGCGCGTGCTTGGCCTTCAGGCCGATGCCCGCGCCGCCGTGGTCCTGCGCCTCGCTGTACGCGATGGCGGTCGCCGCCGCAGCGTGGAAGATCTTGCCCTTCCCGGCGGCCTCGGCCTTCTGCTCCGAGGAGTTGTAGACCTTTTCGAAGACCCGCGGCACCGACAGGATGAACGTCGGCTGGAAGCTGGCCAGGTCGTCGAGCAGCCGCTTGACGTCGGAGGTGTGCCCGAGTGTTGAGCGGGCCATCACGACCCCGACCTGGATCATCCGGGCGAACACATGGGCCAGCGGCAGGAACAGCAGGGTCGACGCGTTCTCGTCCAGGAACAGCTGTGCGAGCGTCGCGTCCGGGTCCCGCCCGCTGATGACGTTGGCGGCCTCGAACAGGAAGTTGCCGTGGGTGAGCTCGCAACCCTTGGGTCGCCCGGTCGTGCCCGAGGTGTAGATGATCGTCGCGAGGTCGTCGGGCTGCGCGGTGGTGCGCCGGGCTTCGAGGTCCTCGTCCGAGATCTCGGTGCCCGCCGAGGTCAGCTCGTCGACAGCACCGGTGTCGATCGTCCAGGTGTTTCTCAGGGCTGACAGCGAGCTTTTGACCTCGTCGAGGACGGCGGCGTGCTCGGGCGCCTCGACCACGCAGGCCACCGCCCCGGAGTCACCGAGGATCCACTGCACCTGCTCGGCGGAGGACGTCTCGTAGATCGGGACGGTGACGCCGCCGACCGTCCAGATCGCGAAGTCGATGAGCGTCCACTCGTAGCGCGTCCTGGCCATCAGGCCGACGCGGTCACCGGCGCCGACCCCCGAGGCCATCAGCCCCTTGGCGACGCCCTGCACCTCGCTGAGGAAGTCGCTGCACGTGACGTCGAGCCACCGGTCGCCGGCCTTGCGGCGGAAGACCACCTTGTGCGGGGCCTGCGCCGCGTTGAGCACGATGATGTCGGACAGGTTGCCCGTCGCTGCGGGCGGTTCCAGCAACGGTGAGGTGTACTCGTCCACGTCCGGGCCGCTCCTCTGTCGGTCGGCCGGCCACCGCGGCCGGGCGGGTCACTTGTTCGTGACCCTACTGTTGCGGCGTGTCCGACCGCCACGCGACCGCGCAACTACCGTCACCGTCGCTCGACATCGCCGACGAGACGTTCGTCCGGGTCTCGCCGGAGGTCCTTGCGCCGGTCGTGGCCGACTCGGGCTCGTGGATCCGGTGGTGGCCCGACCTGGTGCCGCACGTGACGCGCGACAGAGGGGTGAAGGGTCAGCAGTGGGCGGTGACCGGTGCGCTGTCGGGCAGCATGGAGATCTGGCTCGAGCCGGTGGGTGGC
>DASTVO010000407.1:0-5997 GCA_035759075.1 Actinomycetes bacterium | reverse complement strand
CGAGGTGCTGCGGGCCGGACCGCTCACGACCGTGCAGGACCTCGGCCGTCCCGGCTGGGCGCACCTGGGCGTACCG
This sequence comes from Actinomycetes bacterium, assembly GCA_035759075.1. Taxonomy (GTDB): domain Bacteria; phylum Actinomycetota; class Actinomycetes; order JACCUZ01; family JACCUZ01; genus DASTVO01. The sequence continues at coordinate 5,921 of DASTVO010000407.1, read as the reverse complement.
CGCTCCGGCGCCGTCGACCTGCCGGCCCTGCGCGCGGCCAACCGGATCGTCGGGAACCCGCCCGGCGCGGCCGGCCTGGAGACGACGCTGACCGGGTGCGCGCTGCGGTTCACCACCGCGAGCCTCGTCGCGGTCACCGGGGCCCGGTCGCGGGTGACCGTCGACGGGCGCGAGCTGGCGCAGGACCACGCCGTCGAGGTGGCGGCGGGCGCGGTCCTGGAGGTCGGGGCGGCCACCATCGGCGTACGCGGGTACGTCGCGGTGTCCGGCGGCGTCGCGGTCGACCCGGTCCTGGGCAGCCGGTCCACCGACACGCTCTCCGGGCTCGGGCCGCCGCGGCTGCGCGACGGGATGCGGCTCCCGCTGGGAGACATCGGCGAGCCGGTCGGCGACCAGCTGCCCGGCGGCGCGGCGCCGCTGGTCCGGCACGAGCTGCGGCTGCACCGCGGCCTGCGCCACGACTGGTTCACCGCCGACGCCCTGGACCTGCTGGCGTCGACCGAGTGGACGGTGTCGCCCGCCAGCAACCGGGTCGCGGCCCGGCTCGACGGGCCGTCGCTGCGGCGTGCCGTCGAGGGCGAGCTGCCCAGCGAGGGGATCGTGCTCGGTGCGGTGCAGGTGCCGACCGACGGCAAGCCGCTGGTGTTCCTGGCCGACCACCCGACCACCGGTGGTTATCCGGTCGTCGGCGTCCTGGAGCCGGAGGACGTGCAGGTGGTGGCGCAGTCGCGTCCCGGTGCGCAGCTGCGCTTCCACCTGGTTGGCTGATCACCGTGGACCTCAACAGCGACGTCGGCGAGGGCTTCGGGGTCTGGCGCCTCGGCGACGACGACGCGCTGCTCGGGATCGTGACGAGTGCGAGCGTGGCCTGCGGCTTCCACGCCGGCGACCCGCCGACCATGCGCCGGGTCTGTGCCCGCGCCGCCGAGCTCGGCGTGGCCGTCGGCGCGCAGGTCAGCTACCGCGACCTCGCCGGCTTCGGCCGCCGTCACATCGACATCGAGCCGGACGCGCTCACCGACGACGTGCTCTACCAGCTCGGTGCGCTCGACGCGTTCGCGCGGGCCGCCGGCACTCGGGTCAGCTACGTCAACCCTCACGGTGCGCTCTACAACACCGCGGTCCACCACGAGCCGCAGGCGCAGGCCGTCGTTCGGGCCGTGCTGGAGTACGACGCGACCCTGCCAGTGCTGGGTCTTCCCGGGTCGGCGCTCCTGTCGGCCGCCGAGTCAGCCGGTCTGCCCGTGGTGCGGGAAGGCTTCGCCGACCGGGGCTACACCTCGGCCGGCGCCCTCGTGCCGCGCGGGCAGCCCGGCGCACTCGTGACCGACCCCGACGCAGTAGCCGAGCGGGTCAGCCGGATGGCCGTCGACGGCGAGGTCGTCGCCGTCGACGGGACTGTCGTGTCGATGGCCGTCCAGTCGGTCTGCGTCCACGGCGACACCCCGGACGCGGTGGCGCTGGCCCGGACGGTCCGCGCGGCGCTGACGGACGCCGGGGTGGCGATCAGCCCCTTCGCGGGCTGAGCGGATCGCGGTTCTGGCCTGCAGCAGCCGCCGTGCCCGTCGTGACCGCTGTGCCCGTTTCCGCATGATCGGAGGGTTTTCCAGGCACATGCCTGGCTCAGAACCGCTCCAATCTTGGCGTTCCGGGCGCAGCCGCCTCGCGTACGGCTGCTCCTGGCCATCGCGCGCAGCTGGCTCCGGACGGGTGCGGTCAGCCGCCGGCGGTCGACATCCACCCCGGTTCGGCGACGTTGCGCACACACCGCCCGGCGTGTCGTCCGGCGTGTCGGTACGCAACGTCGCCGAACGCGAGCCGAAGGAAGCGCCCGGGCACCCCCTCGGGCGTAACGCGACAGGCAGTCCGTCGACTGTTGTCCACGTCCCGGGAAGGGGACTGTCGGAGGCCGGGTTTACGGTCGAAGACCGCGGGACAGCCTGACCGGACACCACGGGGCGAGGGAAGAGGGGCCGATGCATCCCAGCAAGGGCCCCGACGCGGCCGCCCGCGTCCGGTCGGAGCACGACGTGCACGGCTTCGTCACACGCACCTGCTTCAAGACCGGTCCCCCGGGGCGCGTCGGCATCGAGTCGGAGTGGTTCGTCCACGCCGACGACGACCCCCGCGCCCCCGTACGACCCGCTGACCTGCAGCGGCTCCTCGACGCCGCCGACCCGCTGCCCGGCGGCAGCGCGGTCACCTTCGAACCGGGCGGCCAGCTCGAGCTCAGCACCGCCTGCGCCCGCGACGCGTCCTCCGCGTGTGACCTCCTCCGCGACGACCTGCGTCACCTCGACAAGCTCCTCGCCGACCACCACCTGGTCCGCGTCGGTGTCGGGGTCTCCCCGCTCCGCCCGCCCCACCGGGTGCTCGACGCCCCGCGTTACGTCGCGATGGAGGCGTACTTCGACGGCGACGACCCGGCCGGGCGGGTGATGATGTCCAGCACGGCTGCCGTGCAGGTCTGCCTCGACGCCGGCGCGGACGACCGCGACATCCGCCGCCGCTGGCACCTGCTCAACGACCTCGCCCCGCTGCTCACCGCGGTCTTCGCCAACTCCCCCCTCCGGCTCGGCCGGCCGACGGGCCTGCGCAGCACGCGCGCCGACGTCTGGTCGCGTATCGACGGCGGGCGCACCGGCCGTCCGGTCGGCGACGACCCGGCCGAGGCATGGACGCGGTACGCGCTGGCCGCGCGTGTGATGCTCATCCGGACGACGGACGGACCGTGGGTGGCCGACCCCGGGATGACCTTCGCCGAGTGGGTCGCCGGGACGTCAGGACTCGCGCCCCCGACGTACGCGGACCTGGCCTATCACCTCACGACGCTGTTCCCGCCGGTCCGCCCGCACGGCTGGCTCGAGCTGCGCGCGATCGACGCGCTGCCCGACGAGCACTGGCCGGTCGCGGTCGCCGTGACGACAGCGCTGGTCGAGGACCACACCGCGGCCGACCGGGCCCGCGAGGCCGTCGACTCCCTCGCAGACGTCGACCTCGCCGCGTACGGCCGCGACGCCCTCGGCGACCCGCGGATCCGGCGGGCGGCCACCACCTGCGTCGAGGCCGCGCTCGACGCGCTCCCGCGGCTCGACGGCGACGCCACGCTGACCGGGCCGGTGCACGACTACCTGGAGCGCTACGTGCTGCGCGGGCGTACGCCCGCCGACGACGCGCTCGACGACTGGCGGAAGGAGCACGCATGACCGTCATCGAGGAGAGCAGCCTCAAGCAGCAGCTCGCGGACGAGCTCGAGCGGGTCCGCCGGCGCAGCTTCTCGCTCACCACCGACGTGCTCGACGTCGACGAGCTGGTCGCGCAGCACTCCCGGCTGATGTCACCGCTGGTGTGGGACCTCGCGCACGTCGGCAACTACGAGGAGCTGTGGCTGCTGCGCTCGGCCGCCGGCATCGACCCGATGCGCCCGGAGATCGACGACCTCTACGACGCGTTCGAGCACCCGCGCAGCGAGCGTCCGAGCCTGCCGCTGCTGGCGCCGGACGAGGCGCGGACCTACATCGGCACCGTACGCGCGAAGGTGCTCGACTCGCTCGCGACGTTGCCGTTCCGGCCGGACAACCCGTTGCTGGACAAGGGGTTCGTCTACTGCATGGTCGTGCAGCACGAGCACCAGCACGACGAGACGATGCTCGCCACCCATCAGCTGCGCCGCGGCGCCGCGGTGCTCGGCGACGTCCCGCCCGGCCCGGCACCGGCCGACGCGGCAAGCCTGCCCGCCGAGGTGCTCGTCCCCGGCGGACCGTTCGTGATGGGCACCTCCGACGACGGCTGGGCCTACGACAACGAGCGTCCCGCGCACGAGGTGCACGTCGCGCCGTTCTGGATCGACACCACACCCGTGCCCAACCGCGCGTTCGTGTCGTTCGTGGAGGCCGGCGGCTACGAGGACCCGCGCTGGTGGAGCGAGGCCGGCTGGGACTGGCGCAACCGGTCCGGCAAGCGGCACCCGGCGTTCTGGCTGCGGGAGGGCGGGCAGTGGCTGCGCCGCCGGCTCGGCCGGGTCGAGCCGCTCCCGCCGGAACAGCCGGTGCAGCACGTCTGCTTCCACGAGGCCGAGGCGTACGCCCGCTGGGCCGGCAAGCGGTTGCCGACCGAGGCGGAGTGGGAGAAGGCGGCGTCCTGGGACCCGGCCGCCGGGCGCAAGCGCCGCTACCCGTGGGGCGACGAGCCCCCGAGCGCGGAGCACGCCAACCTCGGGCAGCGTCATCACCAGCCCGCTGCCGTCGGCTCCTACCCGAAGGGCTCCTCCGCGTACGGCGTGCGCCAGCTGGTCGGTGACGTGTGGGAGTGGACCTCCAGCGGCTTCTCCGGCTACCCGGGCTACCGCTCGTTCCCGTACAAGGAGTACTCCGAGGTCTTCTTCGGCGGCGACTACCGGGTGCTGCGCGGCGGGTCGTGGGCGACCGACCCGACCGCGGTGCGCACGACCTTCCGCAACTGGGACCACCCGATCCGCCGGCAGATCTTCGCCGGCTTCCGCTGCGCCCGGGACGCCGCGCCGGGCGAGGGGGTCTGAGCGATGTGCCGGCACCTGGCCTGGGTCGGGGCACCGCGGACGCTGGCCGAGGTGGTCCTTGACCCGCCGTTCGGCTTGCTCCGCCAGTCGTACGCGCCGCGGGAGCAGCGCCACGGGACCGTCAACGCCGACGGCTTCGGCGTGGGCTGGTACGCGGCTGAGGTCCGATCCGAGCCGGCCCGCTACCGGCGCGGTCAGCCGCTGTGGACCGACCGGTCGTTCGCGTCGATGGCCCCGGTCGTGCGCAGCGGCTGCATCCTCGCGGCCGTCCGGTCGGCGACCCACCCGTTCGCCTCCGACGAGGCCGGCGCGGCCCCGTTCACCGCCGGCCGCTGGCTGTTCAGCCACAACGGTGCGCTGCAGAACTTCGCCGACGCGGCGCCCGAGCTGCGCGCGCACCTGCCGGCGCGGGTGTCGGCCGCGGTCGAGGCGCCGACGGACTCGGCGCTGCTGTGGGCGATGACCCTGCACCGCCTGGAGTCGGGGGAGCCGATGGCATCCGCCCTCGCCGGGGTCGTCAACGACACGCTCGCCGTCACCGGTGGCCGGGTGAACCTGCTGCTGACCGACGGGCACGCGGTCGCCGCCACCGTCGTCGGCGACACCCTCTACACCCGCTCGGCCGCGGACGGCGTGCTGGTCGCCTCCGAGCCGACCGACGACGACGGCGGCTGGGAGGCGGTCCCCGACCGCACCGTCCTGGTCGCCTCCGCCGACTCGCTCGACACCTCTCCCCTGCACCCGCACACCGCCCCGACCGGAGGACAGCGATGACCGACGTGACCACCCGCGTGCGCATCGACCGCCACTACCGCGACGAGGATGCCAGGACGGCGCTGGCCGCCGACGTCCGGGCCGGCCTGACGTCGACCCCGAAGACGCTGCCGCCCAAGTGGCTCTACGACGAGGCGGGCAGCGACCTGTTCGAGCAGATCACCCGGCTCGAGGAGTACTACCCCACCCGACGGGAGCGGGAGATCCTCGGCGCGCACGCCGCCGACATCGCCGCCGCGGCGCGGGCGCGCACGCTGGTCGAGCTCGGCTCCGGCTCGTCGGAGAAGACCCGGCTGTTGCTCGACGCGCTCGCCGAGGCGGGCACGCTCGAGCGCTACGTCCCGGTCGACGTCAGCGACAGCGCGCTGATCGCCGCGGCGGAGGCCCTCACCGAGGAGTACCCCGACCTCGAGGTGCACGGCGTCGTGGCCGACTTCGAGGCGCACCTCGAGCTGCTGCCGGCCGACCCCGACCGGCTCGTGGTCTTCCTCGGCGGCACGATCGGCAACTTCGAGCCGGCGCCGCGCGCGGAGTTCCTGCGCGCGGTCGCGACCACGCTGCGGCCGGGGGACGCGTTCCTGCTCGGCACCGACCTGGTGAAGGACGCGGG
>DASTVO010000406.1:0-2085 GCA_035759075.1 Actinomycetes bacterium | reverse complement strand
GGTGGGTACAAAGGCGGCTCACCCTCGTCCCACCGTGTGTCCCCCCGGCCTGCGTTCCGCGTAATTCAGGTTGGCTAGAGGCCATGAGCTTGGGTTTGACCTGGGGGAACGCACCGGAACGCCGCGGAGAGGCGTGTCTCTAGGGTGTGGTGTTGTCGCTGGTCAGCGGCTTGTGGTGGCGAGTTCGATGATCTGCTTCGGGGCGGGGATGTCGAGGCGGGCGAGTAGGTCGCGTTGGGGCTTGGACAGCTCGGTGCGTTGCCGAAACATGCCGGTGGGGCCGGTGAGGGTGCCGGCGTGGAGCCGGTCGAGGTGGCGGCGCACGTGGTGCCAGGTCTGGCCGGTGCTGGTCTCGATGACGCGGATGAGCAGCAGCGCGAGCCAGCAGAGCAGCACGTGGGCGCGGATGCGTTCTTCGAGCCGGTGATAGACCGGGCGCAGGTCCAGGATCTGCTTCATGTCCCGCCAGCCGCGTTCGACCTCGAGGAGTTGCTTGTAGCCCAGCGCGATGTCGGCAGCGGGCTGGTGTGGGTCGGAGCAGCGCAGCAGGTACTTCCCGTCCAGATTCGCCTCAGCCTTGATCTTGGCCTTGTCGATGCGCAGCAGCCCGCCGGGAGTGACCCGCAGGTACCGGTGCAGGCCGGGCTTGGTGGAGATCTTTCCGCGCAGCTCCCCGCGCTTCATCACCGGCAGGCTGTCGGACCCGGCGATCAGCTCCTCGAGCTGGCCGACGAGCTGATCGCGGATGTGGGCGTCACGGGTGGCGGCGTCGGGGTTGTGGCAGATCACGAACCGCTCGGTGTCGGACACCTTCACCTCCTTGATCCGCATGTTGTCGGCGATGGTGGTGTAGCGGCCTTGGCGCGACAGCGCGGCCTTGATCTCTGGGGACTCGGAGCGCAGCTTCTCCCCGATGATGTAGGCGTGATCGCCCTGCCGCAGGTAGCGGCGGTTGGTCTCGGAGGAGAACCCGCGGTCGGCGACCCACACGATCTTCGACAGCGTCCAGTCCCGCATGTCGTTCTTGACCTGGCGGATCAGCGCTTGGTCGTTCGTGTTGCCGGGCCAGCACCACACCCGCACCGGGATCCCGTCGCGGGTCACCGCCATCCCGATCACGATCTGGGGCAGGTCGTCGCGGGAGTCCTTGGACTTGCCGTAGGTCCGAAACCCGGCCCTGTCCGCGCCGCTGTTGTCCTGCCCGTCCTTCTCACCGGCGCCGTCCTTCTCACCGGCGTGGTCGGGCAGGACGTGGCCGCGGTCGTCGCGGGCCACGGCTTCGTCGGGGTCTTCGAGTTCGAAGTAGGTGGAGGTGGTGTCGAAGAACAGGAGGTCGACTTCGAGGTTGAGCAGGTTCGCGACCTGGTGAAACACCCCGATCTCCAGCTTCTCGCGGACGTCGTGGAGCCAGTCCATAGCCCGGTAGCAGGCGTCGTCGCTGGTCTCGGGCAGGCCGTCGATATGCACGTCGTGGTTGATCCAGTCCGCGGCGGCCAGCTTCGAGGACGGGGCGAGCGCCCGGTTGGCGACCAGCCCGAACAGCACCCGCTCGGTCACCTCGGTAGCGCGGGGCCGACCGCGGCGCGGGGTGCGGCCCGGGCCGGTGTCCAGGCCGCGTAGCACGGTGTCGATGCCCAGGCGGCGCCACAGCGCGTCGAGGACGAAGGTGCCGCCGAACGGGCGGGACTCGCAGAACGTCAACTCCCCGCCCGCGCTGGCGGCCTGCGCGTCGGCCGGGTCGAGCAGCCGGGTCAGCGATCCGACCAGTCGTTTGATCGCGTCCCGGTCGAGCTGATCCTCCCGGCCGAACCCGTAGAGGATCTTCGGGACCGAGCGGCCGGCGACCGGGTCCCACTCGCTGTGGGCCAGGTGCAGGTAGCGGACCGTGCCGCTCTTGGTCTTCCGCGCCGTCGTCTTCACGAACATCGCTCTAGATCTTACACCCTGAAACCCTCTACCAGCAGCGGGTTCCTGTCAGAGCCGTTTCTCTAGGCGATTTCGGGTTCAGAGGTGGTCCGCACCGCCCCGACCTCGGGCTTCACGCGGCCAGGGACTCTAGACAAGCCGAATTACGCGGAACGCAGG
>DASTVO010000405.1:0-5105 GCA_035759075.1 Actinomycetes bacterium | reverse complement strand
GACCGCCAGATCAGCCACGGCGACGCCGGCTTCGGCGACACCGTGGAGAACACCACGGGCACTGTCGCTCTCGACAGCTCGCACGTAGAGGTCCGCCAGGTCGTCGACGTGGACCATGGGCCAGGCCACTGAGGTCCCCTCGGGTGAGGCGACGAAACGACCGATCCCGTCCTCGCGGGACCAGTTGACGAGCATCTCCGGGATACCACCAGCGCGACCGTGGACGATGCCGGGACGAATGACAACACCCCGCACCGCGCTCTGGGCAAGCACCGCGGCTTCCACGGCCTGCCGACCGGCGACGATCGGGATCGGGTTGGTGTCGGACGTCTCGGTGGCGGGCCGACCGTTTGTCGCGCCCAGCACCCACACCCCGCTGGTGTAGACGAGTGCGCGGGTGCGCTCGTCGTTCCCGCTGCCCCGGTGGGCGAGGGCGGAGGCGAGCGCGGCCACCAGCCGCCGGTCGACGTCGTAGTCACCCACCGCAGCGCCGTGGATCACCGCCTCCGCTCCGACGGACCGAACCAGGTCTCCCATGGCGGCCGGGTCAGATGCGTCGCCTCTCACCAGCTGAACCCGCCGTGCCTGCCCGAGCTGGGCCGCGGCACGTTCGGGCGATCGCACCGCGGCGATCACCTCGTGCCCGCTGTCCACCAGCCGACCCAGAACGGCGCCACCGATGTACCCGGTCGCGCCGAGCAGCAGAACTCTCATTCTCGCCTCCCAGAACAGTTCGACATTGAAATGTTCCTCAACGAGAGGTTCCATGTCAATAGGATGTCTGCCATGGGAACGAAGCCGTCACGGGACAACGTCGACGTGATCACCGAGCAGTGGGCCGCCGAACGTCCAGACCTCGACACCTGGCCGATGGACGTCGTCGGTCGGATCTCGCGGGCGTCCCGGCTCCTCGAGCGTGGAGTGAAGGAGTTCTTCGACACCCACGATGTGGAGCCGTGGGAGTTCGACGTGCTGGCGACCCTCCGCCGCGCAGGTTCGCCCTACCAGCTGCGGGTCGGACAGCTGGTCCGCTCGGCGATGGTCAGCTCGCCGGCGCTGACAAATCGCCTCGACCGGCTGGTGGCGAAGGGCCTGGTCGAGCGTGCCGTCGACCCTGACCATCGCCGGAGCGTGGTGGTCACTTTGACCGCCGCCGGCTTCGAGCTGGTCGAGGACCTGGTTGCGGGGCACGTCGCGAACGAGGCAAGGCTGCTCGAGTTCCTCTCGCCTCGTGAGCGCGGCGACGTCGTGCGTGCGCTGCGCCGGCTCCTCGTCGGGTTGCGAGACGTGCCCCACCCGTGAGCAGCCGCAGGTTAGAGGCCTGGGCACCGCCGGTGACAGCGCGGTCTCCGCGCCGGCCGCGCGCCGCGACGATGGGGCGGGTACTATGTCCCTTGCTGCCGACCTATGGGCGATGCCCTGGTAACGACGACATCCGCTCTGCGGTCGGTGAGCCGGCCGTCGAGGTGATGGCAGGCTCCCACGGGGGCGGCCGTCGCGCCCGACGCGTCGATCTCTCCAGGGTCCAGGGATCCAGCTGCGTCTCCGGAGCGAGGCACACGCGTCGTGCGTCGTTCGACGTTCGGTCGCCCGACCGCGCAGCGGCGGGCGGCACTTCCGCCGCGGCGAACCAGCCGGGGCACTCCGAAGGAGGAGTCAGTGGCTCGACGTGGCCAGCGCCAGTCGGGCGCGCGCCGTACCGCGCCTCGGCATCATCGGCGGGTCCGCGACCGCGACAACGAGGGCATCATCCCGGTTCTCGCCCGCACGGTCCGTGAGGTCGAGGGCGCCGTCCAGCGCGGGCGGGTGCTGCCGTCCGTGCGCACGAAGTTCCAGGTCGTGGCCCTGCTGGTACGCGAGGAGCGGGCTCGGGTCCGGTCGGACGAGACCACGGGCGAGTCGCGCCGGGCCGAGCAGCTCAAGCGCCTGGACGGGATCGCCCTGATCCTGGCGCAGACCGCGGCGCGCGACACCTCGCTGCTCGCGCTCCTCGCCGAGGACGCGGTCGTGTCCGACACGGCCAGGGCGCTCCGGCGCGACATGCTCAGGGACGCCGGGATCGACGAGCCCGTGGACGAGGACCCGCTACCCGAGGCTGCGGTCCTCACCGCCGGGTCCGGGCGTGGGGTGGTGCCGCAGTCGGTGGTGGCCCGCCAGCTGGCCAACCCCTTCCTGGCCCCGGACTTCGACGCGGTCGGGCCGCGGACGGTCACGCCTCGGCTGCTGGCCGGCTGGGAGCTGCTGGGCCCGCTCTTCTCCTCGTTCGAGCGGGCCGACGCAGGGGACTCGGCGTGCATGTCGCTGCCGGAGCCGGCCACCCGATCGGCTCCGGGCGGCCTGGAGCTGATGCCGCACCAGGCGCAGCTGGTCGCGGCCGCCGCGTCCGGCCACCGGACCTTCCTGCTCGCCGACGAACCGGGCCTCGGCAAGACCGCTCAGGCCCTGCTCGCCGCGCAGGCCGCCGACGCGTACCCGTTGCTGGCTGTCGTGCCCAACGTCGTGAAGACCAACTGGGCCCGTGAGGTCGGCCTCTGGACGCCGAGCCGCTCGGTCACCGTCATCCACGGCGACGGCGAGACGATCGACGGCTTCGCTGACATCGTCGTCGTCAACTACGAGGTGCTCGACCGGCACGTCGGCTGGATCGGGACGCACGGTTTCCGCGGGATGGTCGTCGACGAGGCGCACTTCATCAAGAACAAGTCCTCGCAGCGCTCGCAGCACGTGCTGGAGCTCTCCGAGCGGATCCGGTCCCGGGTCCCGCGGCCCCTGCTGATGGCCCTCACCGGTACCCCGCTGATCAACGACATCGAGGACTTCAAGGCCATCTGGCAATTCCTCGGGTGGATCGACGACAAGAAGCCGATCGGCGACCTGATGCACGCGCTGGAGGAGACCGGCCTGACACCGGCCGATTCCGGCTTCTACCGAGCCGCGCGCACCTGCGTGATCGACCTCGGCATCGTCCGGCGCCGCAAGGTCGACGTGGCCGCGGACATCCCGGCCCGCCGCGTCGCCGACCTGCCCGTCGAGCTCGACGACAAGGACAGCCGCTCGATCCGCAACGCGGAGCGAGAGCTCGCGCGGCGCATGGTGACCAAGTACGAGCGCGCCCTCGCGCGGCGCAAGTTCCAGCCCGATGTCGACGGCATCGACCACGAGCTCGTTCGCCGGGTCGCCCTGTCGGAACGGAAGGACACGGCGGCGAAGAAGGCCGGCGACAACGTGTTCAGCATGATGCGCCGCATCGGCCAGGCGAAGGCGGAGCTCGCCGCCGACTACGCCGCACAGCTGGCCCGCAGCGCCGGCAAGGTCGTCCTGTTCGCCAAGCACATCGACGTGATGGACGCGGCGGAGCAAGTCTTCGCGAAGCGCGGCGTGCGGTTCTCCTCGATTCGCGGGGACCAGACGTCGCCCGCCCGGCAGAAGCAGATCGACGCGTTCGTCAACGACCCCGAGGTCGCGGTCGCCGTCTGCTCGCTGACCGCCGCGGGCGTCGGCATCAACCTCCAGGTCGCATCGAACATCGTTCTCGCCGAGCTCTCCTGGACGGCCGCGGAGCAGACCCAGGCCATCGACCGCAGCCACCGCATCGGCCAGACCGAGCCGGTCACCGCGTGGCGGATCATCGCTGCGCAGACCATCGACGCGAAGATCGCCGAGCTGATCGACAGCAAGGCAGGGCTCGCCGCCAGGGCGCTCGACGGCTCGGCCGACGAGGTGGCGTCGTCGGCCGACGTGCAGCTCGAGGCGCTCGTGGCGCTGCTGACGGAGGCACTGTCGGCGGCCTGAGGGCACGCCGCGTCCATGATCCTCACGGGCGTGCTCAGGAACGCAGTCGACTGCCTTTCTGAGCACGCCTGTCGGGATCTTGGCGTGCGGCCGATGAGTTGGGGTGCGATCCGCGGTCCCTTTGTCGGGCCGGGCGAGTAGCGTCGCGGCCAGACGTCCGGCTGCACGGAGGGATAGGCACATGGGTGGCACACGTGTCCTCGTCGGGACTCGCAAGGGAGCGTTCGTCCTGACCTCGGACGAGCGACGCACCGAGTGGACCGTCGACGGTCCGCACTTCCCGGGGTGGGAGATCTACCACGTCAAGGCCTCGCCGGTGGACCCCGACCGGATCTACGCCTCGCAGACCAGCGGCTGGTTCGGCCAGGTGATCCAGCGCTCCGACGACGGCGGCAGGACGTGGGAGACGGCCGGCAACGACTTCAGCTACGACGGGGTCCCGGGGGAGCACCAGTGGTACGACGGGTCGCTGCGGCCCTGGTCCTTCACCCGGGTGTGGCACCTCGAGCCCTCGCTGCACGACGCCGAGACCGTGTACGCGGGGGTCGAGGACGCCGCGCTGTTCAAGTCCACCGACGGCGGCACCTCGTGGACCGAGCTGTCCGGGCTGCGTCAGCACGACACCGGCCCTCAGTGGCAGCCGGGCGCCGGTGGCATGTGCCTGCACACGATCCTCCAGCACCCGACCGACGCCGACCGCCTCTACGTCGCGATCTCCGCCGCCGGCGCCTTCCGGACCACCGACGGCGGGCAGACCTGGCAGCCCATCAACAAGGGCCTGCGCTCGGGGGAGATCCCCGACCAGGACTCCGAGGTCGGCCACTGCGTCCACCGCATCGACATGCACCCGGACAACCCCGACGTGCTCTACATGCAGAAGCACTGGGACGTCATGCGCAGCAAGGACGGCGGTGACACCTGGCACGAGGTCAGCGGCAACCTGCCGACCGACTTCGGCTTCCCGATCGCGGTCCACGCGCACGAGCCGGAAACCGTCTACGTCGTGCCGATCACCAGCGACTCCCACCACTTCGTGATGGAGGGCAAGCTGCGCGTCTACCGCAGCCGCACCGGCGGCGACGAGTGGGAGGCGCTGACCGAGGGCCTGCCGCAGGAGAACTGCTACGTCAACGTGCTGCGGGACGCGATGGCCGTCGACCAGCACGAGTCCTGCGGCGTCTACTTCGGCACCAGCGGCGGCCAGGTCTACGCATCGAGCGACTCCGGCGACTCCTGGGCCCCGATCGTCCGCGACCTGCCGGCGGTCCTGTCCGTCGAGGTCCAGACGCTGCGATGAGCGAGACGGTCCGGGT
>DASTVO010000404.1:0-3830 GCA_035759075.1 Actinomycetes bacterium | reverse complement strand
ATAGTGGTCCTCCTCGGGGCACTGTGACCTGCATCGGCAGGCCTGGCCGGAACCTTCACCCCTGAGCGTTGGGATGATCCCGTGATGGGCGGGCCGCAGCTGGAGGCGTTCCGGGCACTGCTGTCCCCCGAGGGCCGCCGCCTGCTGGCGAGCCGGCCCGCGTACGACCCGGACGTGGCTCTCGCGCTCGGCTCGCGGCTGCGCCGGGACGGCCACAACGAGGCGCTGGTGTCGGCGGCGCTGACCCAGGCCCGGCTCCGAGCCCGGGCGCGGGTCAAGCTCGGTGGGCTCGCCGACCGGCTCTTCCTCACCGACGACGGGCTGCAGCAGGCCACCCGCCCCGCCGTCGCCGCCCGGCACGCCCGCCGCTACGCCGACCGCGGGATCCCTTCGGTGGTCGACCTGTGCTGCGGCATCGGTGGCGACCTGCTCGCTCTCGCCGGCGCCGAGATGCGGGTCACCGGGGTCGACCGCGACCGGCTCACCTGCGAGGTGGCCCGGGCCAACGTCGAGGCCCTCGGGCTCGGCGACCTCGCCACCGTGCGCTGCGCCGACGTGGCCGAGGTCGACCTGGCGGGCGTCGATGCCGTGTTCGTCGACCCGGCCCGGCGCGGCGCGCGCGGACGGACCTTCGACCCGAAGGCGTACTCCCCGTCCTTCGACGCGGTCATCGGCATGGCAGCCGCCGTGCCGGCCACCGGCGCCAAGCTCGCGCCGGGGATCCCGCACGCGGTGCTGCCGGCCGGCACCGAGGCGGAGTGGGTGTCCGACGGCGGCGACGTCGTCGAGTGCGCGCTGTGGTTCGGCCCGCTGGCCGGTGGCAGCGCCCGCCGCGCGACGCTGCTGCCGGCCGAGGCGACGGTGACCGGTGACGGGACGGCCAGGGCACCCGTGGGGCCGGTCCGGCGCTGGCTGCACGAGCCCGACGGTGCCGTGATCCGGGCCGGGCTGGTCGCCGAGGTGGCCGCTCCGGTCGGGGCGACCCTGATCGACCCGACGATCGCCTACCTGAGCACCGACGACCCGGTGACCTCGCCGTTCGTCCGCTCCTACGAGGTGACCGACGTGCTGCCGTTCGGGCTCAAGCGCCTCCGGGCCCTGCTGCGGGAGCGGCACGTCGGCCGGCTCACGGTGAAGAAGCGCGGCTCGGCCCTCGACCCGGAGGCGCTGCGACGGCAGCTGCGGCTCACCGGCGACGAGGAGGCGACGGTGGTGCTGACCCGGGCCGCTGGCGAGCCGGTGGTGCTGGTCGTCCGCCCGGCGCCGGCCGGGTGAGCGCCCGTCACGTCTCGTCGTCGAGGGACACCAGCCGGAAGGCCGCCAGCGGCTCGGCCTTGCCCTTGAGCTCGAGCAGGCCGAGCGGCTCGGTCACGGCGTCCGGCAGCGCCTCCTTGGTCGTCAGCCCGATCGCGACGGACCCGCCGGGGGCCCGGCCCTCCAGCCGGGAGGCGACGTTGACGGTGTCCCCGATCACGGTGTGCGTCCGCCCGCCCTCGGTCCCCAGCAGCCCGACGGACACCTCCCCGCTGTTGATCCCGACCCGGAAGCGGGGCCAGCCGGGGTGGGCGTCCGCGACCTGTGCCGTCTCCCGCTGCAGCGCCAGCCCGGCGGCGGCGGCGCGGCGGGCGTGGTCCGGCTGGTCACCCCGCTTGTTGAACGTCACCATCAGCGCGTCGCCGATGATGCGGTCCACCTCGCCCCCGTACCGGCGCACCACCGGCGGCACGGCCACCTGGAAGTACGCGTTGAGCATCGAGGTCACCTCGTCCGGCGTGTGGTTCTCGGAGAACGTGGTGAAACCCTGCAGGTCGGCGAACAGGATGCTCATCTCCCGGCGGCCGGCCGCGGTCTGCCCGAGGTAGAGGTCGGCGAACCGCTCCTCGTGCCACTGGATGCGCGCACCGGCCGCGACGAGCGCGTACGCGGCGAGCAGCAGCAGGTGCCACTCCCACCAGGACACCGCCCAGTCCCGCGCGAAGACGACCGCGACCATGGCCTCGGCGAGCAGCACGAACGCGCCCGCCATCGACAGGACCATCAGCGACGGCCGAACCCACCACAGCCGCAGGTACCGTGCGGCAGCGGTGGCGTAGAGCAGCACCGACGGGACTGCCAGCGCCGCCAGGATCCCGTCGGCCCGCTCCGGTGGCCTCTCCTCGTGCAGCG
This sequence comes from Actinomycetes bacterium, assembly GCA_035759075.1. Lineage (GTDB taxonomy): Bacteria > Actinomycetota > Actinomycetes > JACCUZ01 > JACCUZ01 > DASTVO01. Next base: position 1,664 of record DASTVO010000404.1, on the reverse strand, counting down.
GCGGCAGACCGGACAGCGAGAGCACGGCCCACCCGGTGACCAGGACGAGCACCCCGACCCGGACCCGACGGCCCCAGCGCACCGCGCTGACCGCACGGTCCCCGCTCAGGTCCAGGCTCGACGCCACGGCCAGCAACGACCCGAGCGCGATCCCCACCGGCGTGGCGACGACGAAGCCGGCGTTGGCTGTCGACACGAGCACGCCCGGAGTGGCCAGCGCGTGCAGCCCGAGGAAGGCCGCGGACACGAGGAAGGCGAGGGAGACCAGCAGGACCCGGGCGTCGGCGCGGCGCAGTGCGGCGTCACCTGTGGCATACGCAAGCACGGCGCTCACCGCGGCCGTCCCCAGCACGAGCCAGAAGTGCGACGGCTGGTGCTCCCAGTGGACGTCGAGGTCGGGCCGGTTGAGCAGCAGCACCAGCCCCGCCATCGGCAGCGCCGCCGCCACCGCGCTCGCCACGAGCATCCGCGGGGTGTAGACGAACCTGCGGTCAGCCATGGGAGGTCTTGAGGTGGTCGTGCAGCTGCGAGACCACGACCGAGCCCTCGCCCACCGCGGACGCGACGCGCTTCACCGAGCCGGCCCGCACGTCGCCGACGGCGAACAGTCCCGGCTGGGTCGTCTCGTACGGAGCCGGGCTGCGCTCCAGCGGCCACCGCCCGCTCTCGGCCGCGGCGGCGCCCGCCAGCACGAAGCCGCGCTCGTCGCGGGTGACCGACTCCGGGAGCCAGTCGGTGCGGGGCTGCGCACCGATCATCACGAACAGCCCGTCGGTGGGCAGCTTCTCCTCCCGACCGGTGGCGCGGTCACGGATGACCACGAACTCGAGCCGGCCGTCCCCGCCACCACCGACGGTCTCCACCGAGGTGTGGACGTCCACGTTCGGTGCGGCCCCGATCGCGTCGACGAGGTAGCTCGACATGCCCGCCGAGAGGTCTGCGGTCAGCACCAGCAGCGCGACCCGGTCGCAGTAGCGGGCGAGGTGCAGGACCGCCTGGCCCGCGGAGTTGCCGCCGCCGACCACCGTGGCGTGCAGGCCGGTCAGCGCGTGCGCCTCGGACACGTTGGCGCCGTAGTAGACCCCTGCCCCGGTCAGGTCGTCGATCGCGGGGACGCCGAGCCGTCGGTACGAGACCCCCGTGGCCAGCACCACGGCGCGGGCGGTGACCCTGCCGACGTCGTCGACGTCCGCGGCGAACCCGTCGGCCGTCGGCTCGATCCGGCTGACCGTACGCATGAGCAGGAAGTGCGCGCCGAAGACCCAGGCCTGCTGGTAGCCGCGCTGGGCGAGCTCCGCGCCGCTCACGCCGCGGGAGAACCCGAGGTAGTTGCGGATCAGCGAGCTGCTGCCGGCCTGTCCGCCGATCGCCTCACGCTCGACGACCAGGGTGCGCAGCCCCTCGGACGAGGCGTAGACGGCCGACGCGAGGCCCGCCGGGCCCGCGCCGACGACGAGCACGTCGTATTGCATGACGTCGCGTTCGGTCACTGTCGTCCTATTTTTTGGGCAGCAACGGCTTGATCCGCGGCATCGCCTCGAGCTGCGGGCGCACCTTGGCGAGATCGCCGACGATGACGATGGTCATCTGCGACGGATCGATGAAGTCCTGCGCCGCTGCGCTGATCTGCGCGGGTGTGAAGGCGTACACGCGCTCGACGAAGC
>DASTVO010000403.1:0-8693 GCA_035759075.1 Actinomycetes bacterium | reverse complement strand
CTGACCGAGGTCCTGTTCGCTGTCGTCTTCGCCTGGGTGCTGTTGGGCCAGTCCCTCGGCACCATGCAGCTGACCGGCGGTGCGCTGGTGCTCGTCGGCATCGCGCTGGTGCGCCTCGACGAGGTCCGCTCACCGGCGGCTGCACCGCTGCTCACCCCGCATGAGGACGTCCTCGCGGCGCACCCCTGACGCCGCACGAACAGCGCCCTGCCGACGCGCCCTCCGGGCAGCCCAGGTCACCGTGCTCGGCCAAGTCCGTTCCGGAGGCGCGAGAGCGGGCTTTCATCGAGGGGACTCGGGGCGGCTTGACACGGGATTCGTCCTGCGGATGCTGGTGCCTTCGATGGTCTCGATGAGGTCGCCGGTGGTGACTTCTCCGTTGCTGAGAACATCGGCGCGTAGGCCGCCGCGGTGGATCAGCCCCCGGAGTGTGCCCTTGATGGTCAGGCGTTCCAGGTGTGAGCACGGCTCGCAGAGCCGCTGGCCCAGGCACTCGACGGTGCCCACCCGGAAGCGTCGCCCGACCAGGGCGTTGAGGTCGATCCCGTGGGTGACGACGTTGCGTCGTGCCTCGGCGTAGCCGAGGGTGCGGCCATCGGGCAACGTGAGGCTGTCGAGCACTTCGGCCTCGATCAGCGTCAGATCGTAACCCGGGCGGTGTTGTCGGCCGGGGTGAAGGTGCCTGCCTTGGCGGCGTAGCGGTCACCGTCGAGCCCCCGGTTAGCGAGCGCTCTGGCGTGACCCACGGTATGCATATGGCCGGTGGCTCGTTCAGCCAGCGCGATCGCCGCGACCGTGCCGCGCAGTTTCGGCAGCGGGGACGTAGGGACAAGAAACGCTGGGTCAAGCCCGCAGAGGACGTATCCCTCTCGGACCGGGAGGTCGGTCGCAGCACGTCCGAGCAGGCTCGGGTCCTGGGGACTCAGTACGACGCCCGAGGGTGTCCCGAACATCAGCACCGCCGTGAACTCATGAGCGTCCGCGCTGGGGCTTTGCTGTCCCAGGACGGCCAGCCAGTACCCGGGCCAGTTGAAGGTGGCGGGCTTCGCGAGCCTCGCCAGCCCTGCGCCCCTGCCCGCGAGCCAACTTCGCCAGTGACTGATCGCTCCCGGCAAGTCGGCGTGGGGCTGGGGTACCTCGGCGATGGGCGTCTCGGTCACCGACGCCACACATGCGGCGAAGGACCGAGTGACTGCGGGAACCGCCTCGTCATCGGGCAGGTCGACCTCGATCATGCAGGCATCCTCACACGGACGACACGGGCGTCCAGGGTGGCTCGGCGAGGCGCTGCGCTTGCCGGACGTAGTCGGCGCGAGTACAGCAGGCGCACCATCGCGTCGCCCTTCGCCGTGTCGCAGAGCCTTGTCTCCGAGCACGGTTGACGTCGCGGCCACGGGGCATCCGGCTCGCGGCGCGGCGCTAGCGTGTCGACATGCCATCCCCGGCCGACGGAGACGTCCTCACGCTCGCCAGCGACGCCTCGCTGGCGCGCGGGCAGGACTACGCCGAACGCGGCCTGGTGACCGACCTGCACGGAGTCGGGGACGCCATCGAGGCAACCGTCCGCGGAACCAACGACTACACCGTCCGGCTCGACCCCGGCGGCGCGTCGTGCGACTGCCCACATGCGTGGGAAGGCCACATCTGCAAGCACATGGTGGCCGTAGCACTCGCCGCCGGCTCAGCGCCCGTCCCGAGGACCGAGTCGGCAGCGACCCTGCAACCCGCGGTCACCTCCGAAGACGTCGACGCCCTGAGGTCCGAGGTCGACGCCGTGCTACGCACCCGCCGGTCGCTCGACTATCACCGCGCGATGGACTACGCAGTTGCCGCGGAGGGTCTGCTCGCCGCACTGCAGGGTGCCGCATCCGGTCCCGCCGCAGGTGAGGTCGTGCCAGTGGTCGAGCGAGCGCTCAGGCACGTGGTGAGCGCCATCCTGCGGGCTGACGACTCGTCTGGGTTGATCGGCGATCTGGTGGCGTCGCTGATGGACGCTCACGCCGTCGCCTGCCGGGTCAGTCCACCCGAGCCGAAGAAGCTCGCCACCTGGCTGGTCCGGTTCTCGTTCGACGGCGAGCAGGACTTCTTCGTCGCCGACGTGCGGGAGTACGTCGATGCGCTGGGTGATGCCGGCCTCGCGGCGTACCGGCGGGAGATCGGCCGCCGGTTCGCCGCAGCGCCCGACAACCACAGTCTCCGGTACGCGGCGCAGCGGCTCGCGCTGGTCGACCGAGACCCCCACGCGGTGGTGCGGCTGTTCGGCGGCAATCAGTCGTCGGTGTACCACTGCGCTGAGGTCGCGCAGGCGATGCTCGAGATCGACCGCACCGACGAGGCGCTCGACTGGGCGCGACGCGGAATGGCGCTTCCGGCGAGCTGGCAGTCCCGGGCGTTGTACGACCTCGCCGCCGCGGTGCAAGCCCAGCGGGGCGAGACGGTTGAGGCGATCGCCGTACGGCGAGCGGGGCTGGTCGCGCTGCCGGACGTCCGCTCCTACGGCGCGCTGCGCAAGGCCGCCGGCCCGCTGTGGCACGCCCACCGCACCGATGCTCTGGCGGCGGTCGCTGCCCACTCGGCGCGCGACCACGTGCAGGCGCTGCTGTCCGACGGGGACGTCGACGGCGCGTGGGCGGTGGCCACCGAGGCCCGGGTCGAGATCGACCGCGGGACGATGACCCAGCTGGCCAGACGGCGCGCCAAGACCCACCCCGCCGACGCCCTGCCCTACTTCCGAGGCTTCGCCGTGCAGGCCCTGGCGGTGAGCGACCGCATGGCGTATCGCGAATGTGTGCGCTGGCTGAAGGAGCTACGCCGCCTGCACGAGACCATCGGGACCGAGCAGGAGTTCGCCGAGTTCATGGCCCAGCTGCGCGAGGACAACCGTCGCCGGCCAGCCTTTCTCGACGAGCTGCGGCGCGCCCGGCTGGCGTGAGCACTTCGGGTCAGGGGGAACCTGCCGGCAGCTTTTCGACCGCGGCGGGAGGCTGTCTCCTCGGTCAAAGGACGGTTGCTGGGAGGACGCGGCTCGGTCGGATCATTCCTTCACGAGGGTGATGGGTCGCAGCACCGGCTGTTTCCCGTCAATGACCTCGAACAACGCCAGCTCGTTGCTGCCCGGTCTGAAATCGTCCGGTGCCATCGCGGCGAAGGACGGGGTTCCCCCGGCACGGTAGATCGGGGAGACGGCGACGACGTACCCGTTCAGAACGATCGCGACCGAGCTGCGCCACTGCGTGTTCCGCAGCTCTCCGGTGATCAGTGCCGGCACCTCGCCGGATGCCGGGTCGACCCGGTCCAGAGCGAGATCCTCGGGCAGCACGGCCGTCATCGCGCTCGGCTCGGCGCTCTCGACGACACCCGCCGCGTCGACGTCGACCAGCCGCATACCGACCCAGCGGGGGTAGGTCGACAGGGTGAAGAGCCCGTCCGGACCGGACACGTCGCGCAGCATCCCCTCGATCATTCCGTCCAGGACCACCTCGAACGCCTCGTCGGCAGCGAGCACGCGACGTAGGCCCGGGTCGTTGTAGAAGACCTTCTCGGGCCGGTCTACCACCGTCGCCTCGCCCGCGTGCGAGACGCCGTCGAGCCCGCCGGGCACGTCGACACCGAGCAGGTCGGCGATCGTCGGGAGCAGGTCGATCTGTTCCCAGTTGGCGTCGCTCACCTCCGGCTCGCTCTGGCCGGGCCGCTTCACGAACGTCGGCACCCAGGCGATCTCGGCGTGCGTCTCGACGTCGTCGGCGACCCGCCGGCCCTGCGTGCCGGGCACGAAGGACTCGCCGTGGTCTGCGGTCACAACGACCAGCGACTCCTCCCACATCCCGCGCCGATCGAGCCGGTCGAACACCTCCCCGAGCAGCCGGTCGGTGTAGGCGAGCTGCAGCAGGTGCGCCTGCCGGTTCACCGTCATCGGCCACTCCTGATAGCCCCAGGCGCCCTTCCGTCCGCCGAGATCCCGTGGCGGGTAGGTCATCCCGGACGGCAGGTACCGCCATGGATGGTGCGGGAGCAGGAGATGGAGGAAGTCGACGGTCGGCTCGTCGCGCGGGCGCAGCCCGGCGAGGAACTGCCGGAACCGTTGCGGCTGGTTCTCCCGCAGTGCATCCCACCGCGGCCCGGAGAGCTCCTCGGCCCGCAGCCGGACGCTCTCGTCGCCGGCTGCCGACTGCTCGGCGAACTGGCCGGACACCGGGGCGGACGAGTCGTACGGCGCCGCGAGCGCCTTGGCCACCTGCCAGGTCTGGCCGAGCAGCTCGTCGAAGCCGCGATCGTCACCGGTCGGCGCCACCGTCTCGCAGATCGAGGGGGCGCAGAGCTGGGTGATGGTCTCGAAGGCCCGGATCCGGTAGTACGGCGCGAGCAGCGAGAACAGGTTGTCCGGGTGGTCGACGAAGGACGGGGCGAGCCGCTCCCGCGGGTAGTTCCCCGTCAGCATCGCCGGCACCGCGTACTGCGTGAAGCCGTTGACCGTGGTGGCGTTGCGGTACCACGTGCTGGTCGACGCCAGCCGGGCGAAGTGCGGGAAGACGCGTCCGTCCACCTGGCCACGCGAGTTCAGCAACGAGACCAGCGGCAGCTCGTCGAGCACGATCATCACGACCGGCGGTCGGTCGCCGCGAGAACTCCCTGCCGCCTCGGCCGAGCCCTCGTCGGAGACGCGGACCAGGCTGCCGGTCGGCGACACCAGCAGGAACAGCAACGCGAAGGCCAGCGGCGCGGGGGCCAGGAAGGTGACGTAGCTGCGAGCAGTCGCGCTGCGGGCGACCAGCCACACGGCACCGACGGCCACGAGAACGGCCAGCGCGACCAGCAGCGGGCCCCGCAGGGCCGACCAGGCCTTGGCCGCCTGCAGCGCGACGAGCGCGACCAGCCCGCCGGCGACCGCCACGTGCACGACCAGTCCGGCCCGGCGCGACAGCGCACCAACCCCCAGCACCACCACCCAGAGGACCAGCGGCGGCACCGCGATCAGCAGGAGGACGAAGAGCACGATCTGCAGCCCGTCGACCCGGTAGAAGACGAACGTCTCCGGGCTCTGCCCGGTGACGTCCAGCAGCGGCTGGGCGATCGCGAAGGAGCACAGGACGAGCAGCTCGAGCAGCCGCCGCAGCGGTCCCGCGTACGACTGCGACGGCTTGTCGGCCTCCGCGTCAGCCATGGGGTACGGCGGCGTACAGCGTGCGCGTCCCGCCGGTCAGCGTCACCTGCTTCTCGACCCGGAAGCGGGCGGCCAGCAGCTCCTCGAAGACCTCCCGCCGGTAGTCGGGGAACAGTCCCTCGGGCTTGTTGGCCAGCAGCCGCTGGGCCATCGGGTCGGTCGGCTCGACGAACTCAACGACCAGCCGGCCGCCGAACCCGTGCAGCCAGGACACCACCTCGGGCAGCGGGACGTTCGCCCCGATCGCCAGGTGGTGCACCAGGGCCAGCGCCAGGACCGCGTCCGGCCGAGCCCGGTCGAGGAACGACGCCCGCTCCCGGGAGCGCCAGCCGATCGCCGGGGACGGGTCGGTCAGGTCCATCACCAGCGGCAGGATCGCCCGGTTGCCCTCCGCGCGGAGCTGCCGGTAGAGCGCGTCGATCGTCTGCTCGTCGCCGTCGACCGCGACCACGTAGTCGGCGTGCTCCTGCGCAACGCGCGCGAAGGTCCCGTCGTTGCAGCCGAGGTCGAGCACCAGGCGGGACGCTTGCCGCGCGAGCGCCTCGGTGACGAACGCAGTCTTCTGCTGGCGCTCGTCGTCGGTGTAGGTGCTCGTCTGCTGATAGGTCGTCCAGTGCGACTCTCCCGGCTTCCACCGCAGCCTGCGCACGAGGGTGCCGACATTGCGCGCAGCGGCGAGCGCGACCGCGTCGGAGTAGCCGGAGTCGCGCAGCTTCTCCGCGGTCGCGCGCGACCCGTCGCCCTTGCCGGCGCTGCGGGCGTCGACCGCGCTGTGCAGCACGACGTGCTTGAGAACCCCTGTGCGCATCAGGTCACGCCCGCCCATCAGCGCACGCATCTGCACCGGCTCTATGCCGTTGACCTGCCCGCGCAGGAGCGGACGGTAGGACACGTTCCGGTGCGCCTGCAGAAGCAGCGGGAAGAGGATCGTCTGGCAGAACTGCCGGTAGCCCGCCCACGGTCCCCCGCCGTACGCCTCGAAGGACCCGACATCGATGAAGACCGGCGCCGCACCGCGGAACTGCAGGTTGTAGGCGTAGCCGTCCTTCATCGTCAGCCGCTCGGCGAGCGCGTCCAGCAGCAGGTCGATGTGCAGCGCGCCGACGTCCTGCAGCTGCGAGAAGCACCACTCGTACGGATAGGAGACAAACGGGATCCGGTCGTGACGCAGCACTACCGGCCAGGCGGTCTCGTCGCCGACATCGGGCCGGTCGGCGGCGTCGAGCTCCTCGGTGCCGATGACCTCGCCCGCGCTCACCCGCCGGGCGAAGAACGCCGCCTCCCGCAGCCGCCGCCAGTCGTCGGCGGCCGGTGGAGAGAGCCGCCGGAGGACCTGGTCGCCGGCGAGAAGCACCGCGCTGTGCGGGTCCCGGAACGACGCCGGGTCGACACCTGACAGCGAAGACACGACCGCCTGTCAGTCGTCGGTCGGCTGCGCGGTGGCGGCGGTCTCGTCCTCGGGGACGGTGCCCTTGCGCCGGAACGGGCTCGTCAGCCTGGCCCAGAAGACCTTGGCGAACACGGCGACCCCCGCCACACCTGCAACCGCCATCTGCACCAGCATGCTGCCGGTGCCGGCGTCCAGGTAGAACGGAACTGCCAAGTCGGGCAACGACATGAACACTCCCTGACCGTCGGAACAATTCGGAGCATACGCCCGGTTACCGCAACCCGACGGGAATCCGACAACGGCGCGCGGGCGCGAGGCTCTTCTCGTCCACGCCTCATCTCACAGGGAGACCCATGGCTGACCTGGCCGAGCTGCAACGCCTGATGGAGCGCACGTACGGCGCCCGCGACCGCGCCCGCGGCATCCCGGCCACGGTCGCCTGGCTCGCCGAGGAGATGGGCGAGCTGGCCAAGGCGGTACGGAAGGGCAGCCGGGAGGAGCAGGTCCACGAGCTCGGTGACACGTTGGCCTGGCTCGCGTCGCTGGCCAACCAGCTCGACATCACCCTCGACGAGGCGGTCGCCCGCTACCGATCGGGCTGCCCCCGCTGCGGCACCTCACCGTGCCGGTGCGGGAGCTGAGCCGCCGAGCCCTCTCGACCAGCTAGGCCGGCATCCGCGCTACGAAGGACTCGACCTTGTGCTCCCAACCCTCCTCGAGCGGACCCTTCGTGCCGGTCACCAGCACCTTGTCCTCGGCGATCTCGACCAGGCCCTTCTCCTGAAGGATCCGGCTCATGATCGGGCGAACCCGCTGCCACCTGGCGATCTCTTCCTCGCTCGGTAGCTGGCCGGTCTTCTTGTCCGGACGCGGTGCCGCCTCCGTGGTCAGGATGGCGTACGTCGTGCCGCGCGGCAGCTCGACCTTCCGCAGGAAGCGGCGCATCGAGCCGATCGGCCGACCGATTCGCCCGGGTGAGCTGAAGACATAGAGATCGGCCGTCGGCAGCTGCTGCGCGCGCACATCGCGGATGTGATCTACCTGCACCTGGATGCCCTTCGCGGCCATCTGCTTCTTGAACTCAGCGGCCACCCGTGCACCGTTGCCGTACTTGGATGCGTGGAGGTACTCGATCTGCATGGTTCCGCCCTTCACCGTCGGCTGCGGCTCCGATACCAAGCGTCGGCCACCCGCATCAACGAGATCCAGGGACGAACGGCCCCACCCCGGGAGACGACCGGTCCGCCCGTCAGGGCTCCTGCTCGGCCGCGCGCCGCTCCCGGGCGCGGCGCTTTCCGGCGTGCATCGCCGCCACCCGGGCGACCGGGATCGTGTGCCCCTCGTCCACCAGCCCGTCGTCGAGCTCCTGCGGCGGCGGCATCAGCTCGGTCCACGGGTCCGTGTCGCCGAGCAGCCGCGGGACGGTGGCGATCGTGAAGTCCGCCGGTGACACGTCGGCAAGCTCGTCCCAGGCCACCGGCAGCGACACCGGGACACCGACCCGGACCCGCGGGCTGTAGGCCGCGACCAGAGTCGCCCCACCCGCGCGCGTGCTGTCGAGGAAGACCTTGCCCCCGCGCTCCTCCACCACGAACGCCGTCGTCGTCAGCGTCGGGTCCAGCCGCTCGGCACGGGCCGCGACCGCACGGGTGCCAGCCGCCACGTCGCTCGACGACCGGCCCGGCGCCAACGGCACCACGACGTGCACGCCCTTGGCCCCGCTGGTCTTGGCCAACGCGGCCGTCCCCGCATCGCCGAGCACCTGCCGCACCAGGAGCGCCGCCTCCACGGCCCGCGCGAAGGCGTCGGCTCCGGCGGGTGGGTCGATGTCGACGACCAGATGGGTGGGCGTGTCGAAGGCCAGCTCCCGGAACAGGGTCGGGTGGTACTCCACCGCCCGCTGGTTGGCGAACCAGAGCAGCGTCTCGCGGTCCTCGCAGACCGGATAGTGGACCACCCGCTTCCCGTCCTGGGTGGCGACGTCGAGAGTCCGGATCGACGCCGGGGCGTAGTCGGGCAGGTTCTTCTGCATGAACGGCGCCTGGCCCGGCCGCACCCGGATGACGCTCAGCGCCCGCCCCGCGAGCAGCGGAACCAGCCGGTCCGCGACGGCGTCCAGGTAGTCGACGAGGTCGCGCTTGG
>DASTVO010000402.1:0-7967 GCA_035759075.1 Actinomycetes bacterium | reverse complement strand
CGGCGTGAACCTGACCGACGGGCTGGACGGCCTGGCCACCGGCACGTCGGTGATGGTGTTCGCCTCGTACGTCCTGATGGGGATCTGGCAGTTCGGCCAGAACTGCGCCTCGGTGCTCCCGGACGAGTCGCTGGCCAGCTGCTACGAGGTGCGCGACCCGCTCGACCTCGCCGTCGTGGCGGCGGCCATCATGGGGGCCTGCTTCGGCTTTCTGTGGTGGAACGCGTCCCCGGCGAAGATCTTCATGGGTGACACCGGGTCGCTGGCCCTCGGCGGCGCGCTCGCCGGGCTGGCGATCACCACCCGCACCGAGCTGCTGCTCGTGCTTGTCGGCGGGCTGTTCGTGCTGATCTCGCTGTCGGTCATCGTGCAGGTCGGGTTCTTCAAGCTCACCGGCCGCCGGGTCTTCCGGATGGCGCCGCTGCAGCACCACTTCGAGCTGGTGGGGTGGGGCGAGGTGACGATCGTCATCCGGTTCTGGATCATCGCCGGGCTGCTGGTCGCGCTCGGGCTGGGCGTGTTCTACGCCGAGTGGGTCGCGGGGACGTGAGCCGGCCCGACCTCGCCGGCACCCGGGTCTGCGTGGCGGGCGTCGGGGTCTCCGGCGTCTCGGCGGTGCGGGCGCTGGTGCTCCTCGGCGCCGAGGTCGTCGCCGTCGACGGCCGCGACGGGCCCTCGGAGCAGGCCCTGGCCGCGGACCTGCGCGGGCTCGGCGCGCAGGTGCGGCTCGGCGCGGCCGACGAGCTCCCGGCCGGCGCCGAGCTGGTGGTCACCTCGCCCGGCTGGCGGCCCACCCAGCCGCTGCTCGTCGCGGCGGCCGACGCGGGCGTCCCCGTCTGGGGAGACGTCGAGCTCGCCTACCGGCTGCGTCCCGACGACCAGGCGTGGCTCGGGGTCACCGGCACGAACGGCAAGACGACGACGGTGCAGATGCTCGAGTCCATCCTGCGCGCCGCCGGTCACCGGGCGGTCGCCTGCGGCAACGTGGGCCTGGCCGTCCTCGACGCCGTCCTCGACCCCGACCCGTACGACGTGCTGGCGGTGGAGGTCTCCAGCTTCCAGCTGCACTGGACGCAGACGGTCGAGTTCCAGTCCGCCGCCGTCCTCAACATCGCACCCGACCACCTCGACTGGCACGGGTCGTTCGAGGCGTACGCCGCGGCCAAGGCCTCGATCTGGCGTGGGGACTGGTACTGCATCTACAACGCCGACGACCCGGTGGTGCGCGAGCTGGTGGCCGGGCACCTGGACCGGCAGGACTTCACCCTCGGCCCGCTCGACGGGCACTGCTTCGGAGTCGTCGACGGCGTGCTCGTCGACCGCTGCTTCGGCAGCGCGCCGGGCGAGGGGGTGGGTCCGCACGGCGTGGAGCTGGCGCGGCTGGCCGACATCAACCCGCCGGCGCCGCACAACGTGGCCAACGCGCTGGCCGCCGCCGCGCTGGCCCGGGCGCTCGAGTCCGGCACCGGGAGCCGTCTTCGCGTCCCGCCGGCGGCCGTCGCGGAGGGCCTGCGCTCCTTCACCCCCGGCGGGCACCGGATCGCGCACGTCGCGACCGTCGCCGGCGTCGACTACGTGGACGACTCGAAGGCGACCAACCCGCACGCGGCCGCGGCGTCGCTGCAGGCGTACGCGCGGGTGGTCTGGGTCGCGGGCGGGCTGGCGAAGGGCGCGCGGTTCGACGAGGTGGTGGCGACCGCGGCCGGCCGGCTGCGCGGCGCGGTCCTGATGGGCACGGACCGCGGGCTGGTGGCCGAGGCGCTGGCGCGACACGCGCCGGAGATCCCCGTGGTCGAGGTGCCGGGCACGGACACTGGTGCGATGGACGACGTCGTACGCGCGGCCGCTGCTCTCGCGCGGCCCGGTGACACGGTGCTGCTCGCACCGGCGTGCGCGTCGATGGACATGTTCCGCGACTACGCCGCCCGGGGCGACGCGTTCGCCGCCGCCGTGCACCGGCTCGGCTCGTGACGGCGACGACCGAGGAGACGCGCTCGACCGACGGCCCGGCCGCGGGGGGCACCGACCACGGGCGCCCCGCGGACCGGGGCGAGCTGCACGGCGTACGGGCCCTGCTCGAGCGCCCCGCCACCCCGTACTACGTCCTGCTCGGCGCCAGCACCCTGCTGCTGGTGCTCGGGCTCGTGATGGTGTTCTCCGCCTCCAGCGTCACCGCCTTCGCCTTCCTCGGCTCGTCGCTGGCCATCGTGAGCAAGCAGGCGATGTGGGTCGTGATCGGCCTGCCGCTGATGTGGTTCGCGTCCCGGCTGCCGCCGCGGGCGTGGCGGCTGCTGGCCTACCTCGCGCTCGCCGCGTCGCTGGCGCTGCTCGCGCTGGTCGCGGTCGCCGGCACCGAGGTCAACGGCAACCGCAACTGGCTGGACTTCGGCGGCCCGTTCCGGATCCAGCCCTCGGAGCTGGCGAAGCTCGCGCTGGTGCTGTGGAGCGCCGACCTGCTGGCCCGCAAGGAGCCGCTGCTGCACCAGTGGAAGCATCTGCTGGTCCCGCTGGTGCCGGTCGGCGGCACGGTCGTCGGTCTGGTGCTGCTCGGTGGCGACCTCGGGACCGCGGTGATCCTCGTCGGCATCCTCGGCGCGCTGCTCTACGTCGCCGGCGCCCCCGCCCGGCTGTTCGTCATGGCCGCGGTGCCCGCCGCGCTGTCGGTCGCCTACATGGTCAACTCGCACTCGTACCGCATGGCCCGGATCACCGACTGGCTGCACCCGGAGCAGGCCGACCCGCTCGGCACCGGGCTGCAGGCCCTGCACGGCAAGTTCGCGCTGGCCTCCGGCGGCTGGTGGGGCGTCGGGCTGGGCGGGTCGAAGGAGAAGTGGGGGGCGCTGCCCGAGGCGCACACCGACTTCATCTTCGCGATCATCGGCGAGGAGCTCGGGCTGGTCGGGACCCTGGCCGTCCTCGCCCTGATCGGCGCCGTCGGCTACGCCGGCCTGCGCATCGCGCTGGACGCCACCGACCCGTTCGTGCGGTACGCCGCGGCGGGCGTGACAGCCTGGTTGCTCGTGCAGGCCATGGTGAACGTCGGCGCCGTCCTCGGCATCCTGCCGATCATGGGCGTGCCGCTGCCGCTGGTGTCCTACGGCGGCTCGGCGCTGGTCCCGACGATGCTCGGCATCGGGATGCTGCTCTCGTTCGCGCGCCGCTCCGGCCAGCGGGACGGCCGCCGCCGGGTCGGGCGCTCGGCCGTGCAGGTCGCCCGGGCGCGAGAGGCGGCCCGGTAGCCGTGCACGCCGTCATCGCCGGGGGAGGGTCCGCCGGCCACATCGAGCCTGCCCTGGCCTTCGCCGACGCGCTGCGCCGTCGCGACCCCGACGCGAGGGTCACGGCGCTGGGCACCGAGCGCGGCCTGGACACCCGGATCATCCCGGCCCGCGGCTACGACCTGGAGCTCATCCCGCCGGTGCCAATGCCCCGGCGGCCCGGCCCGGACCTGCTGAAGGTGCCGAGCCGCCTGCGGGCCGCCGTCGCGGCCGCGGCGGACGTCCTGCGCCGCCACGACGCCGACGTGCTGGTCGGGTTCGGCGGGTTCGTGTCCGGCCCCGCCTACCTGGCCGCCCGGCGGCTCGGCGTCCCGATCGTCGTGCACGAGGCGAACCCGCGACCGGGCTGGGCGAACCGGCTCGGTGCGCGGTTCACGACGTACGTGGCGACGACCTTCCCTGGCACACCCATCCGGCACGGTCGGCAGCTGGGGCTTCCGATCCGGCGGGCCGTCGCCACGCTCGACCGGGACGCGGTCCGGGCCGAGGCCCGCGCCGAGTTCGGGCTCGACCCGGACCGGCCGACACTGCTGGTCACCGGTGGCTCGCAGGGTGCCCGCCGGCTGAACGAGGCCGCCGCCGGTGCCGCGCCGCACCTGCGGTCGGCGGGTGTGCAGGTGCTGCACGCGACCGGGCCGGGCAACACCGTGACGGTGCCGGACCCGACCGGCTCGCCCGCGTACGTCGTCGTGCCCTACCTCGACCGGATGGAGCTGGCCTACGCCGCCGCCGACCTCGTGCTGTGCCGGGCCGGGGCCAACACCGTCGTCGAGCTGACCGCGGTCGGGCTGCCGGCGGCGTACGTCCCGCTGCCGATCGGCAACGGCGAGCAGGCGATGATCGCCCGGCCGGTCGTCGAGGCCGGCGGCGGGCTGATGGTCGAGGACGCCGCGTGCACCCCCGACTGGGTGCGCGACACGCTGACCCCCCTGCTCACCGACCCGCAGCGGTTGGCGACCATGGGGAAGGCCGCCGCGGGGTCCGGGCGGCGCGACGCCGACGAGCGACTGGTCGACCTGGTCCTCGAGGCCGTGCGGGAGAGGAGACGGCGATGAGCGCGGGACCGACGACCGCCGCCGTCGCCGAGCCCGTCCCCGCCGAGGACCTGGGCCGGGTGCACTTCGTCGGCATCGGCGGCGCCGGCATGTCCGGCATCGCGCGGATCATGCTCGCCCGCGGGCTGCCGGTGTCGGGCAGCGACGCGAAGGAGACCGTCACGCTGGCGGCGCTGCGGGCGCTGGGCGCGACCGTCCACGTCGGGCACTCCGCGGAGAACGTGCACGGCTGCGACACCGTCGTCGTGTCCACGGCGATCCGCCGCAGCAACCCCGAGCTGCTCGAGGCCGACCGGCTGGGGCTGCGCGTCATCCACCGCGCGGCGGCGCTCGCGTCGGTGATGGTCGGCCGCCGCGCCGTCGCGGTGGCCGGAACCCACGGCAAGACCACGACGACGTCGCTGCTGACGGTGGCCGTCCAGCACTGCGGCGCCGACCCGTCCTTCGCGATCGGCGGCAACCTCAACGAGTCCGGGGCCAACGCGCACAACGGGTCCGGCGACGTCTTCGTCGCCGAGGCCGACGAGAGCGACGGCTCGTTCCTGCTCTACTCGCCGTACGCGGCCGTCGTCACCAACGTCGAGCCGGACCACCTCGACCACTACGGCACGGCAGACGCCGTGACCGAGGCGTTCGAGAAGTTCGCGGCGCGGCTGGACCCGGCGGGGTTCCTCGTCGCCTGCGCCGACGACCCCGGCGCCCGACGGCTCGCCGAGTCGGCGCGGGCCCGCGGGGTGGACGTGCGCACCTACGGCGAGAGCGAGGACGCCGACCTGCGCGTCGTCGGCCTCACGACCAAGGGCCTGGGCAGCGCGTTCGAGGCGGTCTTCCGGGGCCGGCGGCTGGGCCGGGTCGACCTGCGGCTGCCCGGGCGGCACAACGCGCTCAACGCGGCGGCCGCGCTGGCCGTCGGCGTGGCGCTGGGGCTCCCGGTCGAGCGGCTGCGCGAGGGGCTGGCGTCCTTCACCGGTACCCGGCGCCGGTTCGAGCACAAGGGCACCGTCGGGGGAGTGCGGGTCTACGACAGCTACGCGCACCACCCGACCGAGCTCGCCGCCGACCTGACCGCGGCGCGCGACGTCGTCGAGGGCGGCCGGGTCGTCGTCGTCTTCCAGCCGCACCTCTACAGCCGCACCCAGTTCTTCGCCGCCGAGTTCGGGCAGGCGCTCGGGCTGGCCGACGAGGTCGTCGTCATGGACGTGTACGCGGCGCGCGAGGACCCGGTCCCCGGTGTGACCGGCGCGCTGGTCGCGGCGGCCGTGCCGCTGCCGCCGCAGCAGGTGGTGTTCGAGCCGTCCTGGTCGTCTGTCGCCGGTCACCTGGCCGACCGCGCCAAGCCCGGCGACGTCGTGCTCACCTGCGGCGCCGGCGACGTGACGATGATCGGCCCCGAGGTGCTCGACCTGCTGGAGGCGCAGCAGCCGTGAGCGTGTCGACGAGCCTGCCGCACCGGGCCGCCGTGCGCGGCCGGGCCCGGCGCCGCTCCCGGCTGCTCGCCGTGCTCACCGCCGTGGTGGTGCTGGCGCTGCTCGTGGGCGCCGGCTGGCTGCTGCTCGGGTCCGACGCCCTGGGCGTGGACCGGGTCCGGGTCACCGGCGTGCAGCGGCTCACCGCGGCCGACGTCGAGGAGCACGCGCAGATCGAGCCGGGCACCCCGCTGGCCCGGCTGGACACCGACGCGGTCGCCGAGCGGGTGACCGCGCTGGCCGCAGTGCGCACCGTCGACGTGGCCCGGCGGTGGCCGGGCACGGTCGAGATCGCGGTGCGCGAGCGGACCCCGGCGGCCGTGGTCCGTGAGGGTGCGGGCTGGCTGCTGGTCGACCGCACCGGCGTCGCCTTCGCCTCCGAGCGCAGGCGCCTGGCCGGGCTGCCGGTCCTGGACGCCCCCGCCGACGCGGGACGCGCCGAGCTGCGCAGCGCCCTCGAGGTTCTCGACAGCCTGCCCGACGCGGTGCGCGCGGACGTCCGGGAGGTCAGCGTCGTCTCCGCGGAGGAGGTGACGCTGCGGCTGAGCAAGGGTCGCAGCGTGGTGTGGGGGAGCACCGAGCGGGCCGAGCGGAAGGCGGCGGTGCTCACCGTGCTGCTCTCCCGCAAGGCGTCGGTCTACGACGTCAGCGCCCCGGACACTCCCACCACCCGGAAGTAGCGCAAGTCGCGCGGCGTGTCGGCGCGTCGGTCGTTGAGTCGGACCCCGGTCGTCCCTACCGTCCTCGCAACCTCGAAGTTGACATAACTATAAGGCTCAACTAGAGGGTGAGGGTTCCGGAGACGCCGGGGTCCCACGCCGAAGGGGAAAGAGGCACCGACGTGGCAGCACCGCAGAACTACCTGGCGGTCATCAAGGTCGTCGGCATCGGCGGCGGCGGCGTGAACGCGGTCAACCGGATGATCGAGGTCGGGCTCAAGGGCGTCGAGTTCATCGCCATCAACACCGACGCGCAGGCCCTGCTGATGTCTGACGCCGACGTCAAGCTCGACGTGGGACGCGAGCTCACCCGGGGGCTCGGCGCCGGCGCCAACCCGGAGGTCGGCCGCAAGGCGGCCGAGGACCACACGGAGGAGATCGAGGAGGTCCTCAAGGGGGCCGACATGGTCTTCGTCACCGCCGGCGAGGGTGGCGGCACCGGCACCGGCGGCGCCCCGGTCGTCGCGCGCATCGCCCGCTCGCTGGGTGCGCTGACGATCGGTGTGGTGACCCGTCCGTTCGGCTTCGAGGGCCGCCGGCGCGCCAACTCGGCCGAGACCGGCATCGACGAGCTGCGCGACGAGGTCGACACCCTCATCGTCATCCCGAACGACCGGCTGCTGTCCATCTCCGACCGCAACATCTCGATGCTCGACGCCTTCAAGTCCGCCGACCAGGTGCTGCTGCAGGGCGTCTCCGGCATCACCGACCTGATCACCACGCCCGGCCTGATCAACCTCGACTTCGCCGACGTGAAGTCGGTGATGTCCGGCGCCGGCTCCGCCCTGATGGGCATCGGCTCCTCACGCGGCGACAACCGCGCGGTCGAGGCGGCCGAGATGGCGATCTCCTCGCCGCTGCTCGAGGCCTCCATCGACGGCGCCCACGGCGTGCTGCTGTCGATCTCCGGCGGCTCGGACCTCGGGCTCTTCGAGATCAACGAGGCCGCCCAGCTGGTCGCCGAGGCGGCGCACACCGAGGCGAACATCATCTTCGGTGCGGTGATCGACGACGCCCTCGGCGACGAGGTGCGGGTCACCGTGATCGCGGCCGGCTTCGACGGCGGCCAGCCGCGACGGGCCGTACCGCAGCCCGCCAGCCGGGCGGAGACCCCGGAGGCGTCGGCCGGCGCCTCGGCATCGGCGTCGGCCGGGTCGTCGGCGTCGACCACGTCGTCGGCGCCGCCCGGCGACGCCGAGCCGGCCCGCCCGGCCGAGCGGGTCCCGGAGCCGGCGGGGGTCGGCAGCCACCGCGCCTCGAGCGAGTCGATCGACCTCAACCGGGAGCAGTCGCACGCCCCGCGGCCGGCCCGCACCATCGTCTTCGACGACGCGGACGACCTCGACATCCCGGAGTTCCTCAAGTAGCCGACGCCGGTCGTCACCCCCTGACCAGGCCGGCCGGCGGAGCCCCCGAGGTTCCGCCGGCCGGCCTTGCCATCTCCGGCGG
>DASTVO010000401.1:0-3173 GCA_035759075.1 Actinomycetes bacterium | reverse complement strand
GATCTGCCAGCCGGTGAAGTTGGAGAGCCCGAAGTACCGCACCTTGCCGGCGCGGACCGCGTCGTCGAACCAGCTCAGGGTCTCCTCGACCGGCGTCAGGGGGTCCCACGCGTGCACCTGGTACAGGTCGATCGTCTCGACCTGCAGCCGGCGCAGCGAGGCTTCGAGGGCGCGGTCGAGCCGCCGCCGCGAGAGACCGACGTGGTTGGCGTCGTCGCCCATCGCGAACCGCGCCTTGGTGGCCAGCACCACGCGCTCGGTGACGTCAGCCGGACGGTCCGCCAGCCAGCGGCCGATGATCTCCTCCGACGCGCCGGCCGTGTAGACGTCGGCGGTGTCGACCAAAGTGCCGCCGGCCTCGACGAAGGTGTCGAGCTGCTCCTGGCTGCCCGCCTCGTCGGTCTCGTTGCCGAAGGTCATGGTGCCCAAGCAGTACGTGGAGACGACCGTGCCGCTGGCCCCGAGGTTTCTGTGCTCCATGGTCTGCGACCCTACGTCGGCTCGTTCGCTCGCCGGCGAAGGGCCAGGTAGGCGCAGCGGACGCCGACCGCCTGCTCGAGCTCGTCGGAGATCTCGGTGAAGAACTGCTCCCGGTAGACCGAGTCGGTCACCGCGTACACGGTGAAGTAGAGCCCGGAGAAAGCGGCGAGAAAGATGCTCACCTGCAGCAGCTCCTGGGACAGGCTCAGGCCGGGGAGGAACGGCACGTTGTTCGGCGCACCCGCCCCGACCCAGCTCTCGATCACGGCGTCGTGTATCGCGACGAAGCCGAAGACCAGGAAGAACGCCCAGACGGCGAGGGCGAGCAGGACGACCTGCGACATCTGCGTCACGAGCAGCACGAGCAGCAGGTTGACCCGCTGCTTGCGGGCCAGCGGCTCGGCCCGGAGCTCGCCGAGCAGGTGGTCGGCCCGGTGCGCGATCGGGGTCAGCGCCAGCGCGGCCCGGACGACCTGCTCGTCGATGTTGTCGTTGACCGCCGCGACCTCCTCGGGGAGCCGGGCGAGCAGGAACGCGACCGCCAGCACGCCGAAGAAGGCGACCGCCAGCCAGAGGACGGGCGTCGTCAGGGACGAGGCGACCTGCCACACCTCGGTGTTGATGAAGAGGAAGGTCGTGAAGAGGAGCAGCATCGGCAGGGCCCGGGTCACCAGGCGGAACAGCGAGCTGAGCTCCTGGAAGGCGCGGGTCGCGGCCCAACGGGCGATCGGCGCCGCGTCGAGGATCTCGGCAGCTGCCACGACCGCGAGCACGGTCAGGTCCACGAGCAGGACCGTCAGAACGAGGTTGCCGTCCTGGCGCAGCACCGCGACCGCGGAGGCCGGCGCGAGGACGAAGACGGCAACCTCGACCCAGCCGACCCGGCTGGGTCGCTCCAGCGCGCGCTGCCGGCGGGCCAGGTTGGACAGCGCCCAGACGACCACGAGACCGACCAGCCCCAGCACCGCGAAGAGGATCCGCTCGGGCCACGGCAGGTCGGCCGGGATGGCCAGGGCGATCGAGCCGAAGTAGGTCAGGACGAGGATCGCCAGCGAGCGTCCGTTGACGAGGTCGTCGATGGTGATGGTGCGGTCCTCGACGAAGAACGGCAGGCCCCGACGGAGGAACCAGCCCTCGACCTCGCGGACGTCGCGTTCGACCTCGGCCTGCTCGGCGCTCATGCGACCGCGGTGACGGCCCGCGCCTGTTCCACGTCGCGAGCCATCTGCTCGAGCAGGGGCTCGACCCCATCGAAGGTGACCGTCTCACGCAGCCGTTCGGCGAACTCCACCCCCACGTGCTCGCCGTAGAGCTCGAGGTCGTCGCGGTCGAGGGCATAGGCCTCGACCCGACGGGTCGTGCCGCCGAAGGTCGGGTTGGTGCCGATGGAGATGGCCGCAGGCAGCCGGGTGCCGTCGGCGCGCACCAGCCATCCCGCGTACACGCCGTCTGCCGGGATGGCGACGTCGTCCGCCAGTGCGAGGTTGGCCGTGGGGTAACCGAGCTCGCGGCCGCGCTTGTCGCCCTCGACGACCGGCCCCTCGACGCGGTGCGGGCGGCCGAGTGCGCCGGCCGCCGCCGCCACGTCACCCTCGGCGAGGCACTGCCGGACGTACGTGGAGGACCACCGCAGCGGCTCACCCGCCAGCGGCAGGGCGTGGACGGCGAACCCGAGCCGCTCGCCCTCGTTGCGCAGCGTGTCGATGTTGCCGGCTGCTCGGTGGCCGTAGCGGAAGTTGTCGCCCACGTGCACTTCGGTCACCTTCAGCGCACCGACGAGGACCCGCTCGACGAACTCCGCGGGCTCCCACTTCGACAGCTCGCGGGTGAACGGGAGGACGAGGACGGCACCGACGCCGAGGTACTCGAGCAGGTCGAGGCGGCGGTCGAGAGCGGTCAGGCGCAGCGGTGCCGAGTCGGGGTGAATGACCGTCATCGGGTGCGGGTCGAAGGTGGTGACCACGCTGGTGGCGCCGAGCTCATGCGCGCGGGCCACGACGCCCGCGACGACCCGCTGGTGGCCTCGGTGGACGCCGTCGAAGTTGCCGATGGTCACGACGGACCGCTCGACACCGCCGTGCGTCTCGACCTCGTCGAGACCGCGCCACACCCGCACCGCCGGGACCTCCCTCTCGTGATCGTCGCTCAGCGTAGAGGTCGCACGCTACGGTCGACATCACCGTCGAGCCGGGGGTCCGCCGTGGAGCTGTTGATCACTCTGGCCGTCATCATCGCCGTCCCGATCGGGCTTCTGCTGTGGACCCGCCGTGACCGCCGCGATGGCGAGACCGGGACCGACCCGCACGGGCACCTCGACCTCGGCGCCAAGTCGGGCCCGCCCGAGCACACGCGGGACCACGACTACGGAGCCGGCGGAAGCCTCTGACGGCTGCCGCACGGAGCAGGGAGAGCAGGGAGCCGGGACTGCGCTGCAGAGCTCGTCGCGCCCCCCTGGCTTGCGGGTCGGGGCCGACGGGCACACCGACGACACGTTCAGGTCAGAACGGTGGTGGGTCGAGCCCGGCGGGGTCCGGGCCGGGTGGGCCGGTGGATGGTGTGACGAGGCCGGGGTGGTCGAGGAGGGGTTCGGCGGGGCGGGTGTAGGTGTGTCCCGAGGGCAGGGTCCAGGTGTGCCCGCCTCGGTTGTCGGGGCGGTAGCCGGTGTCGGTGAGGGTCTTGACCCGGTGGTGGGT
>DASTVO010000400.1:0-2858 GCA_035759075.1 Actinomycetes bacterium | reverse complement strand
TCCGCCCGGCCCCACGACCAGGGCGGTCCCGCCGCCGACGTCGAGCCGAGCTCCCCTGGCCGGAACGACCAGCTCGAGGTCTGCTCGCGCGCCGGCGGTCAGGACGTACTTCTGCCCGCGGACCTCGGTGGGGCCGTGCAGGTCGAAGCCGTCCACGGCGAGCACGCGGTAGGGCGCTCCGGTCACCCAGACCGGGGCCGCCCCGTTGTCGGTGTTGACGACCCGGAGCCGGACCGTCGAGCCCGCCGGCGCCTCGGACCGGCTCACGCCGGTGCGACCGTTGAGGGTCCGGAGGCCGTCGTACGTGTGCAGGGTGGCCGTCACGTCCTCGTCGGTCGCGGCCGACTCGTCCTGCGGCGCCACGACGAGGGTCCCGAACAGGCCGCCGCGCACCTGACGGTGCGAGACCTGGTGCGAGTGGTACCAGTAGGTGCCCGGGTCCGGCAGCACGAAGCGGTAGACGTGCCGCTCGCCGGTCCCGACCGCGTCCTGGGTGACGCCGGCGACGCCGTCCTCGGCGTTGGGCACGTCGACGCCGTGCCAGTGCAGGGTGACCCCCTCGTCGACGTCCTCGTTGACCAGCGTGACCTCGACGAGGTCTCCCTGCGTCGCCGTCAGCGCAGGCCCGGGCGACGTGCCGTTGAGCGTGTAGCCGTCGACCTGCTCACCCGAGGCGAGCTCGAAGGTCCCCTGCCGCGCCGTGAGCGTGACGGCGAGGTCCGGCGCCCCGTCCTGCGGACCGGTGAGGGTCGCCAGGCTGACCCCGGCCGGGTCGGGGCCACCGTGGCCGGAGCCGTGCGCGGCGCCCGGCTCGGCACCCGGTCCGCCGCCGTAGTCGACGACACCCATCTCCATGACGGAGTAGGTGGAGGGCACCAGGCTCGCGTACCAGAACCACGCGAGCGGGGCCAGGATGAGCAGGGGGACACCCGCGGCGGCGACGAGCCGCCACAGGTGCCCCCGAGGACGCTCAGACAGTGGCCGGCGTCCCCGCGTGCGTGTGCTCGACGGTCGTGGCCGACGCGACCCGGCGGCCGGCAAAGAGCGCGAGGCCGAGGACGACGAACGCGTTGATGCCGTGCAGCGCGCCGATAGCCGGCACCCCGAACGAGACGAACGCGAGCACGACCTGGACGACGATCGCCAGGAACGTGAGCCCCGCCCACTTCACACCGCCGGGCAGCTTGGCGAAGAACGACAGGATGAAGAAGATCAGGCCGAGCAGCGGCATGACCATCATCCCGACGATGCCGTGCAGCGCGTGTCCGGCGTTGCCCTCGTAGTCGGCGTTGATGACCGTCCCGCCGTCGACCTCGTTGATGACCTGGAACCAGGCGGCTGCCACGAACGCCGCCTGCAGCAGGACGCCGAGCGCGATCAGGTGTGCGATGCCCTTGTAGGCGCCACGCATGTGAGTCTCCTCTGACGAGTCCCCGAAGACGCCCCCTCGGCGCCGAGAAGAAGGTATCGGCGCGCGGTCGCGAACGGTGAGATCTTTTTGGTCGCGCGCCAGTGCCACGCGGTCGTTTTGCGGCTTTTCGTGCTGTCTGCGAGGTGTTCAGCGCACGATCCGGCCGGTGCCGGGGACAATCTTCTCCTGCAGCGCGCGGAAGTCGTGGCGGCGCAGCCCGAACAGGTCCGGTGCCTGCGTCTCGTCGACCCGGTGCGACGCCCGTGGCTGGCTCCTCGCCTCGGCCTGCGCCACCGTGCGCGCGCGCAGCGCCGCGACCTCGTCCTTCGGCACCCGGAAGCTCTTCAGCCGGGCGTTGGGCAGGCCACTGCGGATCTTGTGGGCGAGGTAGATCTCGGCGTGGGTGCGCTGGTTGACGTTGACGTAGAGCATGTCGCGGCCCTGGAAGCGGACGTTGCGGTCGGCGTCGATGACCAGCCGCGTGTTGGTGTCGCCCTCGACCCGGAACACGACGACCGAGCCGAGCCGGGTGCGCACCTCGCGTACCGCCACCGCGCCCACCCGACCCACGCCCGGTGCGGCCGCGGCCAACGCGTCGACCCCGACCGCCGCCCAGGACGCGCGACGACGGGCGGCGAGCGCGGCGTCCACCCCGAGGGCGAGCAGACCGGCGCCCACCGCTATCGGCCCGGTGACCGGCGCCAGGGCAGGCACCAGCGCCAGCGTCCCGGCGACCGTCGCCAGGCTCTTCAACACGAACGACAGCGCGGTCAGCTCGCCGGCGTGCGCCTCCACCCAGTCGCCGGCGCGGTCCGCGAGCCGTTCGAGCAGACCGGGCGACTGCTGCGGCGCGACGGCCGCCCCGCGGACCCGGCAGGCCGCGGTGCCCGCTGACAGCGCGGCCTCGTCGGCGAGTGCGGCGAGCGCCCGGCGCAGGGCGCGCGCCTCCTCGTCGAAGCGGGCGGCGCGGGCCGCCCTGGCCGCGTCGGCCACCGGGTCGGCGACCGGGTCGACGAGGTGCTGGCCGTCGGCGAGCCGCTGCCCGGCCAGGTGGTGCAGCTCCTCCTGCACGCGCCGGGCGCGGAGCTGGGCGGCGCGCAGGTCGACGGCGTACGCGGCCAGCGCCTGCCCCACCACGTCGAAGGAGTCGGCGGCGCTGCGCAGGTCCCGCGGGAGGTCGTGCACCGCGCGGGTGAACGCCTGCGCGGCGCGCCCGGACCAGTCGGCTCCCTCGCCGGCCCGGTCCAGCAGCGTTCCGTCGGAGCGCAGCCCGTCGGCCGCCCGGCGGCACCGGCGGGCGAGCTGCTCGAGGGCGTCCGGGTCGCCGGTGATCGGCGGCGCCTCCACGGTGCCTGCGGTGGTCGTCGGCATGTCAGGACCCTGGCAGGAACGCCGGTCCACACCCCCCGGCTCGTCCACAGCCCGAGGTGCGGACCGCGGCTCCTGG
>DASTVO010000399.1:0-19311 GCA_035759075.1 Actinomycetes bacterium | reverse complement strand
CCAGGGTCGAGGCGCCAGGTGTCCTCGAGGCCCCGCTCCCAGGGCGGTGGTCGCTTCCCGTTGCGTGTCACGGTGCGCCAGAGCTGCTGGTGCAGGTGCATGAAGTGGGTCACCTTCGTGTCGTTGCGCAGCTCCCACATCTGGGTGGTCCCCCTGTCCACCTTCAGCAGCACGCGCCGATGGTCGAAGCGCTGGCCGTTGAGCTTCCAGAAGGACCCATGTGCGGTCTTGCCCAGGCCGACGCTCCAGACCGCCGAGACGCGCGACGGGCGCTTCATCGCCGGCGGCTTCTGCAGCGTCGTGGGCAGGCCGCCGGAGTCGGAGACGGCCGTACGCACGCGGAACTGCATGATCTGTGCATTCGGCGTCCCCGCTCCGGGGGGCGCGTTCTCCAGCGGGACGGTCTGCAGGACCACGTCCGAGCCGAGCTGGCCGCGGAAGTCGACGACGACCTCCGCCCGCTGCGCGGGTCCGAGCACCAGGTTCTGCCGGACCACGGCCTCGGGCAGCAGCCCGTTACCCGTCGCGACCTGGATGAAGGGCAGGCCGTTGGAGAGGGTGAAGTTGTAGGTCGTGAACGGTGACGAGTTGAGCAGCCGCAGGCGGTAGCGGGCCGTCGCGACGTCGAGGTAGGGCGCGAAGCGGCCGTTGACCAGGATGCGGTCACCGACCGTGGCGTCGTTGGGCGGCGCCATCGGTCCGGTCATCGGGGTCATGTGCCGCATCACCGGCACCAGCTGGTTGTCGCCGTCGAGACTGCGCTCGGACACCATGAGCGGCACGTCGTAGCGCCCGGTGGGCAGCCCCAGCCGCCGGGCTCGGCGGTCTGTGACGATGAACATCCCCTGCAGACCCATCCAGTTGTTCCGCGTCGTCACGTCCATCCGGTGGTCGTGGTACCAGAGGAACGACGCAGGAGCGGGACGCCCCGCGTCGGTGAGGGGATAGTGGTACGTCCGGGAGCGGCCTGGCCCGATGAGGAACCGGTGGGGCTGCCCGTCGTGCTGGTAGGCGTGATGGTCCCCGTGCAGGTGCACCGAGAGCCGGTCGCGCGTCGGCAGCCGGTTGACGAAGGTGACCCTCGTCGATCTCCCGGCCGGGCGCACGATCGTCGGGCCGGGATAGCTTCCGCCGTACGTCCACATGGTCGTCAACGGCCCCGTCGGCATGACCCGTACGGCCGACCGCTTGATGGGAATCCGCAGCTTCGCCTTCGTCATCGTCCGCGGCTGGACCAGCGGCTGGTCGAACGACTGCGGAGCCGGTCGCACGCCGTCACCAGTCCCGGAGACGGTCAGGGTCCCGCGCATGGTCCCCGCATGGAAGATGCAGTGGAACGGGTAGGTGCCGGGCGCCAGGGCCTCCACCCCCGCGACCGTCGCCGTACCCTCGGGATCGACGATCACGGAGAAGAGCGGGTTGCCCGCGGCATCCCGGTCGTCCGCGGTGACCGAGTGCCGGGTGCCGTCGAAGTTCACCACGCTGAGCGTGCCGCCCTTGGCGACCTCCACGTCCGGGTTGGTGAATCCGCCGAAGGTGCCGCCCGGGTCGATGCGCACCGTCGCGGCCTCCGGTGCAGCGCTCGTGACCCGCGTCCCGGCGCTGGCGGTGTCGCGGCTGGCAGGAGTCGTCGGGGCCACGGTGGCCACGGCGAGAACGAGCAGGCCTCCGACGAGGCGCACCGGCGTCGAGAACACGGGCCGATGCTCGCACCTCGCGACCGTGCGCGACCCGGATTACACCAGGCCGTGCAACCGTCACGAAAGGCCATACCGGAGATCACGAAACCGGTCTAGGCTCCGGCGGCCACGTCCGCTTCGCATGGGGGTTTCACATGGGGTTCAAAGGGGTCCGAACCAGACTATTCGCCGCCGGTACAGCCTTCGGGCTCGTCGCCGTCGCACTCGCCGCCGCCCCGGCCGAGGCAGCGGAGGTGAAGACAGTCAAGGTGACGATGTCCGACACAGCCATCGCCTTCCGTGGGGGCGGCGCCGAGACCGCCAACGGTGTCACGATGCTGCGCGCTGGCCGTTACCACTTCACGGTGCGTAGCGCCAAGGGTGGCCATGCCTTGCAGCTGGCGCGCTTCAACGAGGGATACACGCCCGAGCAGGCGCAGAAGGACTTCCAGTCGGCGTTCGAGGGAGACGTCGCGGCCGTCCAGCGCATCGACAACGGCATGGTGTTCCTCGGGGGCGCGAGCGCCCGGCCGAACCGTCCGGGGAGCCTGGTCGTGAAGCTCGGTGCGGGGCACTACGCGGCGCTGGACCAGAACGGCCCGGCCTTCGCCATGCTGCACATGGTCGGGGCCGCACCCAAGCAGCCGAAGGTGGCGTACGAGGGCACCTACACCGCGTTCACCCATGGCTGGCACTCGTCCCGGGGCCTGCCGGCATCGGGCATGGTCCGCTTCCGCAACCAGTCGGACCAGCCGCACTTCCTGGTCCTGCAGCAGGTCAAGGACTCGACCACCAAGGCGCAGGTCCGCCGCTTCGTCAACCGCGGGCTGCAGGGGCAGCCGCCCTGGGCGCTGAAGGCCTTCGCGGACTCGGGTGTGGTGTCCCCCGGCAAGAGCCAGCTCCTCCGCTACGACCTGCCTCCCGGCAAGTACGTCATCGCGTGCTTCTGGCCTGACTACTTCACCGGCGCACCGCACGTGGTGCACGGCATGTGGGATCTCGTCCGCATCTCGTAGTCACTGCGCTGTCCCGAGGGGTCGGTCGCCGACACGGTGACCGGCCCCTCGGCCTGCCCGCACCGCTGCCCGCCCTCACCGGCGGTCGGCCTTGATGCCGACGTGGACTCGCTCCCCGGGTCGGCCGAAGATGCTCAGCACCTCGGCTGCGCCCTCACCCGTGCTGCCGAACCAGTGCGGCACCGCGGTGTCGAACTCGGCGGCCTCACCCACGCCGAGGACGAGATCCTGGTCACCCAGGACCAGGCGCATCCGGCCGGACAGGACGTACAGCCACTCGTAGCCGTCGTGGACCCGGGGGCTGGGTGTCGACTGACCCTTCGGGATGATGATCTTCCAGGCCTGGACGCCGTGCGGACCCCGGGTAAGCGGCAGGACCGTGCGCCCGCTCACCTGCCGCGGCTTGAGCCGGATCCGCGGGTCCCCCACCTCGGGTGCGCCGACGAGCTCGTCCAGCGGCACCCGGTACGCCTGCGCGAGCGGCAGCAGGAGCTCGAGGCTCGGCCGTCGCTGACCGTTCTCGAGCCGGGACAGAGTGCTCTTGGAGATCCCGGTGCGCTCGGACACGTCGGTGAGGGTGATGCCCCGCTGGACCCGGACGTTCTTCAGGCGCGGGCCCACGAGATCCAGTGCGTCGTCGATCGCCGAGGTGTCGTCCACCTGCCCATTCCAGGTGCGATTCCCGGACATGGCAACGAACGTTGATGACGGATGCGGGCATCCCCATCCTTCATCTCATGAGCGAGTTCGACGTGGTGGTCGTCGGCGGCGGGGCCGCCGGCCTCTCGGCCGCCCTGGTCCTGTCCCGGGCCCGCCGACGGGTCGCCGTGGTGGACGCGGGACATCCGCGCAACGCGCCGGCGGCACACATGCACGGGTTCCTCTCGCGCGACGGCCTGCCGCCCGACGAGCTGCTGGCCATGGGCCGGGAGGAGGTCCGGGGCTACGGCGGCCACATCATCCACAGCACCGTCGTGAGAGCCGTACGTGGCACCGGCTCTGACTTCGAGCTCCGGCTCAGCGACGGCTCGGTCCTGCGGGCGCGCCGCCTGGTCGTCGCCACCGGGCTGCGCGACGTGCTCCCGGACATCCCCGGCGTGGGGGAGCGGTTCGGCCGCGACGTCCTGCACTGCCCGTACTGCCACGGCTACGAGGTCCGCGACCGGCCGATCGCCGTGCTGGGTGCGACGGCGGACGATGTCGAGTACGCCCAGCTCGTTCGGCAGTGGTCTGCCGACGTCGTGCTGTTCCCGCACACCGGCGCCCTCACGGCGGAACAGCGCCAGCAGCTGGCTGCCCGGGCTATCGACGTCGTGGACGGCCCGGTGGCCCGACTCGTCGTGGAGGACGACCGGCTGAGCGGCCTGCAGCTGCACGACGGCCGGGTCGTCCCGCGGGCCGCGGTGTTCATCCGGCCCCGGTTCGTCCCCCACGACGAGCTGCTCGTCGCCCTGGGCGCCGCCACGGACGACCGCGGCTGGGTGGTCGCCGACGCGGTCGGTCGCACCACCGTCGAGGGTGTCTGGGTCGCCGGCAACGCGGCCAACCCACGGGCTCAGGTGATCACCGCCGCCGGCGAGGGCTCTGCGGCCGCCATCGCGCTCAACGCAGACCTGGTCGAGGAGGACGTCGCCGATGCCGTCGAGCGCACCCACGTCGAACCCACCCGCACATCCTCATGACCGACAAGGAGCTCTGACCCATGCCTACCGACCCCACGCACATCCCGCCGCCGTCGAAGCACCAGCTGGCGCTCATGATCTGGCTGGCCGTCTTCCCCACCCTCGTCCTGCTCAACGTCGTACTCAGCGGCCCGCTGGACGGGCAGCCCGTGGTCCTGCGGACCTTCGTGCTCGCCACCGTCGCCGTGCCGATCGTCATCTACGGCGTGATGCCGCAGCTGCACCGGATCCGGGCCCGGCTCGTCGCCCGGTCGTGAGACGGTCCCGCCACATCGCACCCAGGCAGACCCAGCGGTGGTTCACTCGGTACGTCGCCTCGGATCCTGGCGGTCGATCGACGCTTGACGGGGAGCGGGGCTCATGACAGGACGCGCTGGAGGTCAGCGCCTTCACCGTCCGTCCCCGGTACCCGGCCGGGCCTAGCGACCCTGCCGTCCACCCCAGGTTCCGTCACCGATCCGCCGGACACCGCGCACGCGCACCGTCGTCCGTCCAGCGGACGTCCCGCGTCCCGCACGCATCCACCCATCCGAAGGAGACGCCGATGTTGGTCCAGCTGGCTGACTGGTGTTACCGAAGGCGTCGCGTGGTCGTCGTCCTGTGGATCGCAGCCCTGGTAGGCGCATTCGCCCTGGCCGGAGCGTTCGGTGGGGAGTTCAAGCAGAACTACCTGCAGCCTGGATCGGACTCCCAGGCGGCATCCGACACGCTCGGCGAGAGCTTCCCAGAGCGCGCCGGGGACACGGTCCAGGTGGTCGTCCACGCCGCGACCGGCGTCACGGCGCCCGAGCTGCGGGCACAGGCGGAGAAGATCTTCACCGACGTCGCCGACGCCCCGCACGTCGTCGGTGTCACCAGCCCGTTCACCGACGCCGGCGCTGCCCAGATCTCGGCCGACGGCACCACCGCCTACGCCGTCGTCGCCCTGGACCAGACGGACAACGAGTTCACGGTCGACGAGGCAAAGGCACTGGTGGACCCGGTGCTCGCGGCCGCCGACGGCGCCCTGCAGGTCGAGGTCGGCGGCGCCGTCGCCGCCCTGTCCCAGACCGCCCCGGTCGGCTCGGAGGCCATCGGGCTGGTAGCCGCGGCCCTCGTCCTGCTCGTCACGTTCGGTTCCGCGGTGGCGATGGGGCTGCCGCTGGTGACCGCCCTGTTCGGTCTCGGTGTCGCCATGGGCCTCGGTGGCCTCGTGATGCGGGTGGTCGACGTCCCGGACTGGGCGCCGCCCGTCGCGGCGATGGTGGGCATCGGGGTCGGCATCGACTACGCGCTGCTCATCGTGACGCGGTTCCGGAGCAGTCTCGCGGGCGGGCAGGACCCTCGTCGCGCCGTCCTCACCGCCATCGCCACCGCCGGACGGGCAGTCCTCTTCGCCGGGCTCACCGTCGTCGTGTCGTTGCTCGGCATCCTGTTCATGGATCAGCCGTCGATGACCGGCTTCGCGTTCGCCGTGATCCCCGCGGTGCTCGTCGTGATGGCAGGGTCGCTCACCCTCCTGCCGGCCCTGCTCGCGTTCGCCGGCCGCAACATCGAGCGGCTGCACGTGCCGTTCGTCAGCAAGGACGTCCGGACGTACGACGCATCGCGCTGGTACCGGTGGAGCCGGTTTGTTCAGCGTCGACCCATGGTCGCGGCCGTCGCGAGCCTGGTGGTCCTCCTGGCGCTGGCTGCGCCGTTCCTCGGCATCCGGTTCGGGTTCCCGGATGCCAAGAACGACCCACCCAGCTACACCACCCGCCAGGCCTATGAGCTGCTCGCAGACGGGTTCGGCCCGGGCTTCTCCGCGCCGCTGCTGCTCACTGTCCAGGGCCAGGATGACACCGCGCTTCAGTCCGCGGCGGACGCGGTGGGCGACAGGCTCGGCGCGGTCGACGGCGTGGCCGCGGTCGAGCCCGCCGTCCTCAACGCCGCTGGGGACACCGCCCTGCTTCGAGTTGTCCCGGTCACCTCCCCGCAGGACGAGGCCACGGCTGACCTGGTCGACACCCTGCGCGACGAGGCCATCCCGAGCGCGCTCGCCGGGACCGGCCTCACGGTGCACGTGGGCGGGTCGGTCGCCGCCGACGTCGACACCACGCGCGGCACCTTCGAACGCCTGCCGTACTTCTTCGGCGGGGTGCTGGTGATGTCGTTCCTGGTGCTGATGCTGGTGTTCCGGTCGGTCGTCGTCCCGGCCAAGGCCGTTGTCATGAACCTGCTGGCAACCTCCGTCGCGCTCGGCGTGCTGGCGCTGGCCGTGAGTGGCGGCCCGCTCGGTGACCTGGTCGGCATCCCCGAGGAGACACCGATCCCGATCCAGCTGCCCATCGGCATCTTCGCCATCCTGTACGGCCTGTCGATGGACTACGAGATCTTCCTCCTGAGCCGCATCAAGGAGGAGTACGACCGGTCCGGTGACAACGCGGTCGCAGTCGCCGACGGCCTCGCCAAGTCGGCACGGGTCATCACGGCCGGCGCGGCCGTCATGGTCGCCGTGTTCGGCTCCTTCATCCTCGGCGGCGACGTGCTCGGGAAGATGTTCGGCATCGGGCTGGCCACCGCCATCCTGGTCGACGCCACCGTGATCCGGATGGTGCTGGTCCCGGCCACGATGGAGCTGCTCGGGGACCGCAACTGGTGGCTGCCCGCCTGGTTGGACCGGCTGCTCCCGAACATCCACGTCGAGGGACACGAGGTCACCGACAGCGTCGACCTGCGCGACACCATCGGCCGCCAGCGGAGCCCGGCAGACGACCTGACCCCCACCACCCGACGCTGACAGCGGGAGGACCTGACCCACCCGGTGCCGGCGCCCTAGCCTGAGGCGGTGCAGTCGGTGGCGCCAACCCTCCTGCTCGAGACGAAGCTGTACGCCCCGCCGCCGCCCCGCGGCCTGGTGCCGCGGTCGCGCCTGATCGAGCAGCTGGACGCGGGGACGGCCTCGAGGCTGATGTTGGTCTCCGCACCGGCGGGCTTCGGCAAGACGACCCTGCTGGCCGCGTGGCTGGCGGCACGGCCGGCAGCTCCGGCGGAACAGGTCGCGGCGAGCAGCGGGTATGCCGTCGCCTGGGTGTCGCTGGGCCAGGGCGACAGCCAGCCGCAGACCTTCTGGAGCTACGTGGTCGCGGCGCTGCAGAGGGTGGCTCCCGGTGTCGGAGAGACGGCCCGCGTACTGCTGCAGGCGGTTCCGCCGGCGCCGACCGCGACCGTGCTCACGACGCTGCTCAACGACGTCGGTTCCACCGACGGCGACATCGTGCTGGTGCTCGACGACTACCACGTCATCGACTCTGCCGACGTGCATGAGGGGATGGCGTTCCTCGTCGACCACTCACCCCCGCAGCTGCACGTGGTGGTGGCGGGCCGCGCAGACCCGGCGTTGCCACTCGCCCGGCTCCGGGCCCGAGGTGAGCTGGTCGAAGTCCGCGCCGCGGACCTGCGCTTCACCCCCGAGGAGGCGGCCACGTACCTCAACGGGGTGATGGGCCTGAAGCTCACCGTTGCGGACGTCGCGGCGCTGGAGAGTCGCACCGAGGGATGGATTGCGGCCCTCCAGCTGGCGGCGCTGTCGATGCAGGGGCGCGGGGACGTCGCCGAGTTCATCGCCGGCTTCGCCGGCGACGCCCGTTACGTCGTCGACTACCTCGTCGAAGACGTACTGGCCCGGCAGCCCGAGGACGTCCAGACGTTCCTGCTGCAGACCTCTGTCCTCGACCGGTTGAGCGGCGCGCTCTGCGACGCGGTGACGGAGCGCAGCGGCGGGCAGGCAATGCTGGACTCGCTGGACCGGGCCAACCTGTTCCTGGTGCCGCTGGACGACCGCCGCCGGTGGTACCGCTACCACCACCTGTTCGCCGACATGCTGCGGGCCCGCCTGCTCGACGAGCAGCCCGACCTCGTCCATCTGCTGCACCGGCGCGCAAGCGCCTGGTACGAGGAGAACGGCGATCTCGCCGTCGCCATCGACCACAGCCTCGCGGGCGGGGACTTCGACCGCGCAGCGGACCTGGTCGAGCTGGCGGCGCCGTCGCTGCGGCGGCTCCGGCAGGAAAGCACCCTGCGCGCCTGGATGGACGCCATCCCCGACGCCCAGTTCCAGGTCCGGCCGGTGCTCAGCAACGACTACGTGGGGTCCCTCATGGCCACCGGTGAGATCGACGGCGTCGAGCCTTACCTCCGCAACGCCGAACGGTGGCTGGCCGCCATCTCGACCGAGGGACGCAGACCTCAGGACCGGCCGCAGGACATGGTGGTCGTCGACGAGGAGGGGTTCCAGACCCTTCCCACGCGGGTCGCGATGCACCGCGCCGGGCAGGCGCTGATGCTCGGCGACCGGACCGGCTGCGTGACCCACGCTCGCAGGGCGCTGGACCTCGCCTCCGAAGACGACCACCTGGGGCGAGCAGCGGCCTCGGCACTCATCGGGCTCGCGGCGTGGGGGGACGGGGACGTCGCGGCGGCCCAGGCGGGATACACCGAGTCCTGGACACACATGCAGCGGGCGGGCCACATCGCCGACGTCCTCGGCCTGGCAGTCACGCTGGGGGACCTCCATGTCGTCCAGGGCCGGCTCCGGGACGCCATGCGCACGTACGAGGAGGCGTTACGGCTCGCCGCGGTTCAGGACGGGCCGGTCCTGCGAGGCACGGCTGACATGTACGTCGGGATGGCCGCGCTCCACCGGGAGCGGAACGACCTGGCGACTGCGAACGAGCTCCTGCTGCGCTGCGAGGAGCTCGGCGAGCACCTCGGCCTGCCGCAGAACCCGCACCGCTGGCGGGTCGCGACGGCCCGGGTCCGGGAGGCCGAAGGCGACCTGGACGCTGCAGCGCACCTGCTCGCCGACGCGGACCGGGTGTACGCAGGTGACTTCTCCCCGGACGTGCGGCCGATCCCCGCGATGCGGGCTCGCTTGTCGATCGCGCAGGGGAAGCTGGACGAGGCCCGTCGGTGGGCGCGCGAGCGGGGCCTGTCGTCACAGGACGACGTCAGCTACCTGCACGAGTTCGACCACGTCACGCTCGCCCGGCTGCTGCTGGCGGAGTACCGGCGCGAGCGCCTCGTGAGCTCCGGGCAGCAGGCGCTCGAGCTGCTGCAGCGGCTCCTCCAGGCTGCCGAGGACGGGGGCAGGACCGGAACCGTCCTCGAGATCCTGGTGCTGCAGGCTCTCGGGCACCAGTCGCGCGGCGACACCCTGGCCGCTCTCGCGCCGTTGGAGCGCGCCCTGACGCTCGCCGCGCCCGAGGACTACGTCCGGATCTTCACCGACGAGGGTCCGCCGATGCACGCCCTGCTCACAGCGGCCGCGCAACGCGGGATCGCCACGGCCTACGTCCGGCGGCTGATGACCAGCTTCGACGAGACCCGGGCGCGGCGGACGCCGGCGGCCGGGATGGTCGAACCGTTGAGCGACCGCGAGCTGGACGTGCTCCGGCTGCTCGCGACCGACCTCGGCGGCCCGGACATCGCCCGGGAGCTGGTGCTGTCCCTGAACACCGTGCGCACGCACACCAAGAACATCTACACCAAGCTCGGCGTGAACAACCGACGAGCGGCGGTGCGACGGGCGACGGAGCTGGACCTGCTGCACGCCCGCCGCTGACCCGACCGCGGCGGCAGCCGACGAGGTCAGGGCATGTCCCGGTTTGCGGTCGTCTGACTGGGCGCCGCACCGAGGATCACCACCTCGTTCACCACGTGTGGTGATCCCGGCTCACCACGCCACTTCCTACCTTCCGGGGAGATGGACGACCGTCCGCCGACGCCGATCCCTCGCAGCCAGCTCCCTCCACCAGCACGAGGTGTCCCATGTGCCAGCACAGATTGCAGCGCCGCCGCCTCCCCCGGCCCACCCGGCCGGCCGCGCTCGACCTCAGCACCCCGTCCGGCCGTCCGCTGCCGTTCTGACCCAGCCGAGACCCGAGGACTCCTGATGAGTGATCGGCACGAATCGACCGGCAGCTGGCGTGAGACCGGCCAGTACGAGATCCGGATCTCTGGCCACCTCGACCAGAGGTGGGCGGAGTGGTTCGACGGACTCACCGTCACCCAAGAGGGCGACGGCACCACCGTCCTCCACGGCCCGATCGTCGACCAGGCCGCCCTGCACGGCCTGCTGCAGAAGGTCCGCGACCTGGGCCTGCCGCTGGTCTCCGTCACGCAGGTCGCGCCCGAACCGCCTGCAGTGCCCACCCAGCCCCGTTGACCCACCAGACCACGATCCCGGGAGAACACCATGGCCAGCTTCATCCGCCGCATCGGCGACCTCAGCGCCCGCAGACCCTGGACGACGATCGGCGCGTGGGCGGTCCTCGCCGCCCTCGTGGTCGCGCTGTCCGGCGCTCTCGGTGGCGCGTTCGCCGACGACTTCAGCGCACCCGGCAGCGAGAGCGCCGAGGCCATGGAGCTGCTCGAAGAGCGCTTGCCCGCCGCTGCGGGGGGCACGGCGGTCGCCGTGTTCGCCGCCCCGGAGGGAGAGCGAGTCGAGAGCTTCCGACCGGGCGTCGAGTCGGCTCTCGCCCAGGTGGCGACGATCGAGCACGTCGCGACCGTCAGCGACCCGTTCACGGCCGGCCGGGTCTCGGCCGACGGGCGGGTCGCGTTCGCCGAGATCACGCTGGACGTGCCATCGACCGAGTTCGGTCGCGACACGGCGGCCGAGCTCGTCGAGGCTCTTGCGCCGGCCCGAACCGGCGGGGTGCAGGCCGAGTTCGGCGGTGACGCCGCGTTCCTCAACGCCGAGGAGGAGTCCTCGGGCGCCGAGGCGGTCGGCATCGCCGCTGCGCTCGTGGTCCTCCTCGTCGCCTTCGGCACTGTCGTGGCCGCACTCGTGCCGATCGTCCTCGCGCTCGCCGCTGTGGGGGTCGGGCTCAGCGGCATCGTGCTGCTCGCCGGCGGCCTGAGCGTCTCCACCGCCGCCCCCACCATCGGCGCGATGGTCGGACTGGGAGTCGGCATCGACTACGCACTGTTCATCGTGTCCCGGTACCGCGAGAACCGCACCGCCGGGCAGCCCAATGCGCAGGCGCTGTCGGCGGCGATGGGGTCCTCGGGCACCGCGGTCTTCTTCGCCGGCGGCACCGTGGTGCTGGCGATGACGGCCCTCGTCCTCACCGGCGTCGGCTTCCTCGCCTCCATCGGCCTCGGCACCTCGATCGTCGTGCTGTTCGCGGTGGCGACCGCGGTCACTCTCCTGCCCGCGATCCTGTCGCTGCTCGGTGACCGCATCGACGCCGGCCGGATCGTCGGACGGCGCCGCTCCCCCAAGCCCGCCGAGGCGACCGCCTGGTGGCGGCTGGCCCACCGGATCTCCGCACGACCCTGGCCGTACCTGGTCATCGGGTCGCTCGTCCTCCTGGCCCTGGCCGCCCCGGCGCTCTCGCTGCGCACCGGCTTCCCGGACGCCGGCGACAACCCGAAGGGCCAGACCGAGCGGAAGGCGTACGACCTGCTCACCGACGGTTTCGGCCCGGGCTTCACCGCCCCGCTGCTCGTGGTCGCGGACCTGCAGGGCAGCCGGCTGGGCGCCGAGGACATCCCGGAGCTGGCCGCGCGCATCGCCGCCGTCCCCGGCATCGCGGAGGTCGGTGAGCCGCAGGCCAGCGCGAACGGCGACACCGTGGTCCTGGCCACGCTGCCTACCACCGAGCCGGCTGATCCCGCCACCGTGCAGACCCTCGAGCGGGTCCGTTCCGTCACCCCGGGCGGCGTCTACGTCACCGGACCCACCGCACTGACGCTCGACCTGGACAAGCAGCTGTCGGACAAGCTGCCGCTGTTCATCGGCGCGATCCTGGCCGCGTCCGTCCTGCTGCTGACGGTCGTCTTCCGGTCGGTGACCGTCCCGCTGAAGGCCGCCGCGATGAACCTCCTGTCCATCGGCGGGGCGTACGGCGTCATCGTCGCCGTCTTCCAGTG
This sequence comes from Actinomycetes bacterium, assembly GCA_035759075.1. Taxonomy (GTDB): domain Bacteria; phylum Actinomycetota; class Actinomycetes; order JACCUZ01; family JACCUZ01; genus DASTVO01. Next base: position 7,035 of record DASTVO010000399.1, on the reverse strand, counting down.
GGGGTGGCTCGGCTCGGTGTTCGGCCTCGACGGCACCTACCGGATCGCCTCGCCGCTGCCGGTGATCTTCTTCGCCGTCCTGTTCGGGCTGTCGATGGACTACGAGGTCTTCCTCGTGTCCCGCATCCGCGAGGCGTTCCACGAGACCGCGGACAACGCCGAGTCCGTTGCCCGGGGGCTGGCGTCCACCGGACGGGTCATCACCTCCGGCGCACTGATCATGATGTGCGTCTTCCTCGCCTTCGTCACCAACCCCTCACCATTCGTCAAGATGATCGGCCTGGGACTGGCCACCGCCATCGCGATCGACGCCACGATCGTGCGCATGGTTCTGGTGCCGGCGACGATGGCGCTGATGGGCCGGGCCAACTGGTGGCTACCTGGCTGGCTCGACCGGGTGCTTCCGCACCTCAGCATCGAGACCGACCCGGTCGTGCACCAGCCCCACCCGGTCCCGGTGACCGTCCCGGTGCAGGGCGACGGACCCAGCTCGTCGATGACCGAAGCCGAGACCACCAGCGCGCGCTGAGCACCGCATCGCTCAGGCACCCGACGACGGAACGGATGATCACCATGATCGAGGCGAGGAACCTCATCAAGCGCTACGGCGACAAGACCGCCGTCGACGGCATCAGCTTCGATGTCGCACCGGGAAAGGTCACCGGCTTCCTCGGCCCGAACGGCGCCGGGAAGTCCACCACGATGCGAATGATCGTCGGGCTGGACCGGCCGACGTCGGGCACCGTCACCGTCAACGGCCGCCCGTACGCCGAGCACCGGTCGCCGCTGACCGAGGTGGGAGTCCTGCTGGAGGCGCGAGCCGTGCACCCGGGCCGCTCCGCGGTCGACCACCTGCGCGCCGTCGCCGCCACCTCCGGCTTCGGCCGGCGCCGCGTCGACGAGGTCGTCGAGATGACAGGCCTCGGCAGCGTCGCCGGCAAGCGGGTCGGCGGGTTCTCACTCGGCATGGGCCAGCGTCTTGGGCTCGCGGTCGCCTTGCTCGGCGACCCGCACACGCTCCTCCTCGACGAGCCGGTCAACGGCCTCGATCCCGAAGGAGTGCTCTGGGTCCGGACCTTGCTCCGCCAGCTCGCCGCGGAGGGACGAACCGTGTTCCTGTCCTCGCACCTGATGAGCGAGATGGCCCTGACCGCCGACCACATCCTCGTCATCGGTCGTGGCCGGGTCATCGCCGACTCCCCGGTGGCTGACGTCATCGCCCGGTCCAGCGGCACCAGCGTCACCGTCCGCACCCCTGAGCCGGGACGGCTGGCCGACCTGCTGCGCGGCCCCGACGTCACGGTCACCCGGCACGGCCACAGCCATCTCGAGGTCCGCGGAGCCACCGCCCAGGTCATCGGCGAGGCAGCGGCGTCCGTCGGCCTCGTGCTGCACGAGCTGGCCCCGCATCGCGGCAGCCTCGAGGACTCCTACATGTCGCTGACCGCCGATGCGGTCGAGTACCACTCGGCCGCGACTGCTGGGGCGCGAACGGCCTCTGCCGCGATGGGACAGGACCGATGAGCACCCACACCGCGATGGCTCCCGCGAGCACCGCCGCCCCGCCGGCGCACCGAGTGACGTTCCCGCGCATCCTGCATTCCGAGTGGATCAAGTTCTGGTCGCTGCGCTCGTCCGCGTGGACCGTCGGCACCACGGTCGTGGTGATGGCCGCCGTCAGCTGGCTCGCCGTCTTCTTCACCGCCCGGGAGGCGACCGACCCCGACACCAGGCCACAGGACGCCGCTGTCCTGACGGGCCTGCTCCACGACCCCGGCATCGTGCTGACGGGGACCGAGCTCGCGAAGCTCGTCGTCGCCGTCCTCGGTGTGCTCATCATCACCGGCGAGTACTCCACCGGCATGGTGCGCTCCACCCTGACCGCGGTGCCGCGGCGTCTGCCCGCCTTGTGGGCCAAGGCACTCGTGCTCGTGGGCGTCACGATCGTCACCGTCGTCGTCGCCGAGGTCCTCTCGTTGGCCGTGGCGCTGCCGACCCTGCGCTCCCACGACGCGGCGCTCGCGCTGGGGGCGGCCGAGACGCAGCGCATCCTGCTCGGTGGTGTGCTCTACCTGGCCGGCGTGGCGCTGTTCGCGTTCGGGATCGGCGCCATCGTGCGGGTGTCCGCCGGCGCTCTGGCGAGCGTGCTCGGGCTGTTGCTGGTCCTCGAGGTCATGTTCCGCACGCTGCCCGTCGACTTCTTCCGCCAGGTCAGCCCGTTCCTGCCGGCGACCGCGGGTCACCAGCTCCTGGCCACTCACGACAGCCTCGCGGAGGCACGCGCCACCAGCACCGCTCCGGTGCTTGACCCGTGGGTCGGGTTCTCCGTCATGGCGGCCTGGGTCGCGGTCGTGCTGGCCGTGGCCGCCGTGCAGCTGCGCCGCCGCGACGCCTGACAGGCCGGTCAGCCGGGCCGTCGTCGAACTCGTCGGAGCGGATGGAACCGCCACCCGGCCGCTCGCGTCACAGGCTCGAGCGAGGGAGTGTCGATGCGCGCAGCGGGACCCCCGTCGGAGGCGGCGGCATGAACGACCAGGACGACGACCAGCGCCACATGCGCTTCGACAGTCTCGCCCGCGAGGCGGTACCGCTGCTGGCGCGCTACCTGCGCCGACGCACCGACCCCGAGACAGCGGACGACGTGCTGGGCGACACGCTGGTGGTCATGTGGCGCCGGTTCGACGACGTCGAGGACCTTCCGCAGGGCTCCCGGCTGCCGTGGTGCTACGGCGTCGCACGGGGCTGCCTGGCCAACGCCAGACGTGCGAACGACCGGCGGCGCGGCCTCGTCAGGCGCCTGGCGGCCCAGCCCGTCCAGAGGTCCCCCTCCGGCCCGCACAACGACACGGAGCAGCACGACGACGAGCTGTACGCGGCGCTCGAGACGCTGTCCGACACGGACCGGGAGGTCCTGCGGCTATGGGCCTGGGAGCAGCTCGAGCCGCGGGAGATCGGCGTGGCGCTCGGCATCAGCGCGAACGCGGCCAGCATCCGGCTGCACCGCGCGACCGAGCGGCTCCGCGGACGGCTGGGGGTAACACGAAAGACGCACCCCCGTGCCGGACACGTAGTGCCTCGACAGGAGTCGGAGACGTCACCGTGACCCACCACGAGCAGCACCCGCGCCGCCAGGACGAGCTGCGTGCTCGGCTCGCGGCCGCTGACCCGGCCCGCCCCGGCGGGCCCGCACACGTGGTCGACGAGTCACCGGACGTCGTCTCCACACGCATCGAGGAGGCCGTCATGACCACACGAGTCACCCACAACCCCACCCGGAGCAGCGGCGACGGGAGCGGCGCCCGGCCGAACGCGTCACGGTCGCGATGGCTCGCCGCCGCAGCGGTCATCGTGCTGGTCACCGCAGCTGCCGCCGCAGCCGTCGTCGGCGGTGTCGGCGACGAGGCACGTGACAGCCGCTCCGGCCGGACGGTTGCGCTCACCGTCCCGGGAGGCGACACGATGGCGTCCTGCCTGCCCTTCGACGTCGGGTTCCTGCGCGAGATGCCCCTCGCGTTCTCCGGCACGGCCACGGCCGTGACCGACGACGAGGTCGCCCTCGAGGTCGACCGCTGGTACAAGGCCGGAGCCACGCAGCGGGAGGCCGCGTCCGTCACCTTGTCGGTGCCGGGAGGCGCGGCGTCCGTCGCCCTCGACGGCGTGGAGTTCACCGAGGGCGAGCGGTACCTCGTGACCGCGACCGACGGTCAGGTGAACGGCTGCGGGTTCTCCGGGCGGGCGACGCCCGAGCTCACCGCCGCGTACCAGGAAGCCTTCACCGGCTGAGCCGCCAAGCCGCATACTGCCGACCATGTCACCGGACGACCTCGCGCTGCGCCGGGAGACCTACCGGCTCTTCGTCGAGCTGGGCCGCGCGCCGTCTGCCGCCGAAGTGGCGGACGCGCACGGCATCCCGGTCGAGGCCGTGGTCCCCGGGTGGCGGCGACTGCACGAGGCGCACGCCCTGGTGCTGAACCCGGCGACCGACGAGCTCCGGATGGCCAACCCGTTCTCCGCGGTGCCGACCGCGTACCGGGTCGAGGCCGACGGTCGCTGGTGGTACGCCAACTGCGCCTGGGACGCGTTCGGCATCTGTGCCGCGCTCGGCGTCGACGGCCGGATCGAGACCTCGTGTCCCGACTGCGGACACCCGCTCTCGGTCCGGGTCCAGGACCGGGAACCGGACGACACGACGCTGCTCTTCCACTGCCTCGTGCCGGCGCGGCAGTGGTGGGACGACATCGTCTTCACCTGAAGCACGATGAACCTCTTCCGGTCGGAGGAGCACGTGGACAGGTGGCTGGGGACGCGCCCGCCGGGCGCGACGATCTCGGTCGGCACGCTCAGCGCGCTCGCGCACGCCTGGTGGGACGACCGGCTCTCCCCCCAGTGGACGCCGCACCCGCGCGAGCAGAACCAGGCCGTGCTGGACCGGCTGGGCCTGGCCGGGCCGTTCTGGCAGCTCGGGTGACGCAGGCAACGGAAGAAACTCGGGGACGAGCGTGGTTGCACCAGGTGACTGCACACGATCCCGAGGAGACTTCCCCATGGCCACTCTCGAGGCCACCGCCGCCACCTTCGACGAGCTCGTCGAGGACGACGGCATCGTGCTCGTCGACTTCTGGGCCGCCTGGTGCGGCCCGTGCCGCCAGTTCGCCCCGGTCTTCGAGCAGGCGTCCGAGCAGCACCCCGACATCCGCTTCGCCAAGGTGGACACCGAGGCCGAGCGCGAGCTCGCGGCCCGTGCGTCCATCACCTCGATCCCGACCCTGATGGCCTTCCGGGAGGGGATCCTGGTCTACGCCCGGCCGGGTGCGCTCCCCGCGCCTGCGCTGGAGCAGCTGATCACCGCTGTGAAGGACCTGGACATGGACGACGTCCGGGCCCAGATCGCCGCCGAGGAAGCGTCGGCAACGCGCTGAGGCTCTGCCCGCTGGGCCGGCCCGGGCGATGGGTCGGCCCAGCGGACGTTCTCGGTCAGGCCGGCTTGCCGAGCCGGACGTCGTCGACGTGCACGCCGTCCCACCCACCGGGTGACGAGCACACCGGGCCACCGAGGCCCGAGCACAGCTCGTCGGACACGAAGCGGAACCTGACCTCGACGTCGCCGCCCGGCGCGTCGAACGGCAGCGCGAACCGCTCCCAGGCCGGGTGCGCGTCGTTCCTGCCGGAATAGGTCGCCAGGGTGGCCCACTCACCGCCGGCCGGACGCCACTCGACCGCGACGGTGTCGTAGCCGCCCTCGGTGTCCAGGCGCATCCACCACTCGACCACGGCCGGGCCGGCCTCGGTCGCCGTCGCCGGCGACACCAGCGAGGCGTCCATCGCGTCGACGTAGCCGAGGTCACCAGCCACGGCGAACGACGAGCCGCCAGGAGCCTCCCCGGCCCCGGTGCCGTGCCCGGGCGCTGCGCGTAGCCAGGTCGGCACGCCGGTCGTCGTCCACCCCTGCGTCCCGGCCTCGAAGTCGAACGCCGCGTACTCCTGGCCCACCGTCGGCACCGGCGTGGCCGGCGGCTCGACCGGGACGGGCAGCTTCGCGTCGAAGTCGTACGTCCACACGCCCCGCCCGTAGGCCGCGACGACCGCCGTGTTCGGGTTGCCCGGCTTGAGCTGGATGCTCGACACCGGCACCGGCGGCAGATCCTCGAACGGCGCGAACTTCGGCGTGCCGTAGGCACCCTTCGTCTGCGACGCGAAGGCACCGACGTCCGTGCCCACGAGCAGCTGGTCGCCGCGAAGCTCCACCCAGGTGGCCGGGACGTCGGGCAGATTGCCGGTGACGTCGGTGAACGTCTCGCCGCCGTCGGTGGAGCGGTACACGTGCCCGGTGCCCAGCTGCTCGTTGGCGTCGCCCACCGCGCCCGGCGGGAGCCACCGGCGGGTGTAGCCGCCGAGGGTGACGAACACGTTCTCCGCGTCGCGTGGGTCGATCGCCACGGCGGTGATGAAGCGGTTGGGCAGGCCCTTCGCCGCGGCGATGTGCCAGCCCTTGGCGGTGCCCTTCTCACCCGGTTCGCTGCCACCGACGTTGGTCGCCAGGCCGTTGCGGAACACCGTCTTGTCCGGGGCCATCTTGTTCAAGGTGTCGCAGTGCCCGCAGAAGCCGACGTACGCGGCGTCACCGTGGACGTCGACAGCGGACATCGAGTTGTCGGGGTCGCTCGCACTCGACGTGGCCGAGGCGTCCCCGGGCTTGCTGCGGGTGCCGAGGTCGTACACCGTGCGCCACGTCTTGCCGCTGTCACCCTGGCCGGCCTCGGTGTCCGGGCCCCACAGCGTCTCGACGACCTCGCGGCCTGCGGTCAGCAGGTGGTCGGGGTCGGTCGGGTCCATCACGAAGGGGTTGGAGAACCGGGAGGCGGTCAGGCCCGGGTCGATGTCCTTCCAGGACGTACCCCCGTCGGTCGTCACCGACATCGCGCCGTAGGTGTACTCCTCGTACGCGGTGTCGCTGTCGTCGGGGTCGACGGCGGTGAAGAAGCCGTCGCCACCGTAGGTCTCGTACTGCTTGCGGGTCTGCGGGTCGATCCGCATGTTGCCGTTGTCCTGCAGGCCGGCCCACACCGTGCCGTCCTTGGCCATCGACGCGAAGTACGGCAGCAGCGTCGAGAAGCCGTCGTTGTCGCCGAGACCCCAGTGCGCGTTGTCGAGCTCGCTGTCCGGGTCGGTGTCGAAGCGATAGCGGTAGGCGCCGCCGTCGTTGCCGACGATGAGCTGCACGCCGCCCTTGACCAGCGGGTCCTCGATCCAGATGGCGTCCTGCTGGTCCGGGTGGGTGGTGATGTTGTCGTCGGTCGGCTCCCGGTCGGTCGGGCAGACCGGCAGGCCGGCGGAGAGCAGCTGGCAGGAGTCACCGGCGAAGTACTTGCCGACGACGTGGAACTTCGGCTTCACGGTGCCGTCCAGCGGCACGGCGACATCCTTGGTGCCCTCGGTCGCCCAGACCTCCTCGAGGCCGAACGCCATCCGCGTCGGCACCCCGGACGCGGTCTGGCGGGTCGGGTCCGGCTGGACCCACAGGTTGTACCAACCCTG
>DASTVO010000398.1:0-2845 GCA_035759075.1 Actinomycetes bacterium | reverse complement strand
ACGACCTCGTCCTCGACATAGCCGGCAACCCGAGCCTGGCCCGACTGCGCCGCGCGCTCACTCCGCACGGGACCGCTGTCCTTCTGGGCGGGGAGCAGGGGCGAGGTCGGATCACCGGTGGCTTCGGCCGGACACTGAGGGCACCTCTGCTCTCGCCGTTCGTCAGCCAACGCCTCACGATGGTCGCCGCGAACGAGAACGGTCGTGACCTGGAACGCCTCACTGCCCTCCTCGAGGCCGGGCAGGTGACACCACACGTCGACCGCACGTACCTGCTCGACGACGTTGCGGAGGCGATGACGCGCCTCATCGACGGTGACGTCCGCGGGAAGGTCGCCATCTCCGTCTGAGCCGCTGGTTGACACCGGTGTGCCGGGAAGTCGTCGTCACCGGCCTGTTTGCCGCAGGTGGTGTCGACCGTTGGGAGTGAGGTGGTGTGCAAGGACGCAGTGCGAAGGGCGGGACCCAGGTGGGTCCCGCCCTTCGCGTGTGCGCCGGTCAGCGCAAGGCTCCGGCCCTCGCGGCCTGCGCGGGTCAGATGTCGAAGTAGAGCTCGAACTCGTGCGGGTGCGGGCGCAGCCGGATCGGATCGACTTCGTTCGCCCGCTTCCAGTCGACCCACGTCTCGATCAGGTCCGAGGTGAACACGCCGCCCTCGAGCAGGTACTCGTGGTCCTCCTCGAGCGCGTCGAGGACTTCGGGCAGCGACGACGGCACCTGGGCGATCTCGGCGTGCTCGTCCGGCGGCAGCTCGTAGAGGTCCTTGTCGACCGGCTGGTCGGGCTCGATCTTGTTGCGGATGCCGTCGAGACCGGCCATCAGCATCGCCGAGAACGCGAGGTACGGGTTCGACGACGGGTCCGGCACCCGGAACTCGATGCGCTTGGCCTTCGGGTTCGCGCCGGTGATCGGGATGCGGATGCACGCCGAGCGGTTGCGCTGCGAGTACACCAGGTTGACCGGCGCCTCGAAGCCCGGCACCAGCCGGTGGTAGCTGTTCATCGTCGGGTTCGTGAAAGCCAGCAGCGACGGGGCGTGCTTGAGCAGCCCGCCGATGTAGTGGCGTGCCATGTCCGACAGCCCCGCGTACCCGAGCTCGTCGTAGAACAACGGCGAGCCGTCCTTCCACAGCGACTGGTGGCAGTGCATGCCCGAGCCGTTGTCACCGAACAGCGGCTTCGGCATGAAGGTCGCCGTCTTGCCCGCGGCCCAGGCGACGTTCTTGACGATGTACTTGAACAGCATCAGCTGGTCGCCGGCGTGCAGCAGCGTGTCGAACTTGTAGTTGATCTCGGCCTGCCCGGCGGTCCCGACCTCGTGGTGCGCGCGCTCGACCTGGATACCGGCGACGCCGAGGGCCATGGACATCTGGTCGCGCAGGTCTGCGTAGTGGTCGACCGGCGGGACGGGGAAGTAGCCGCCTTTGTAGCGCGTCTTGTAGCCGCGGTTGCCGCCCTCCTCCTGCCGGCCGGTGTTCCACGCGCCCTCGACCGAGTCGATGTAGTAGTAGCCCGCGTTCTGCTTGGTCTCGAAGCGCACGTCGTCGAAGACGTAGAACTCGGCCTCGGGGCCGAAGTACGCGGTGTCCGCGATGCCCGAGCCGGTCAGGTAGGCCTCTGCCTTCGCCGCGATGTTGCGCGGGTCGCGGCTGTAGGGCTCGTCGGTGAAGGGGTCGACGATCGAGAAGTTCAGCGCCAGCGTCTTCTCAGCGCGGAACGGGTCGAGGTAGGCCGTCGCCGGGTCGGGGATGAGCTTCATGTCCGACTCGTGGATCGCCTGGAAGCCGCGGATCGACGACCCGTCGAACATCTGGCCGTGGACGAAGAAGTCCTCGTCCACCGACTCCGCCGGGACGTTGAAGTGCTGCATCACCCCGGGCAGGTCGCAGAACCGGACGTCGACGAACCGCACGCCCTCGTCCTTGATGAACCGCAGGACCTCGTCCGCGTTGCTGAACATCCATCCTCCTCGTGAAGGCGGCCGGTGTGCCGTCTGGCGTCCGAACGTAGGGCCCCGTGATTTCCCGGCCATGACCCTGATGTTTCGCCGGTGTTACGTGTCCGATCCCCGACGGTACGCTTCCCGGCGTGGTCGACCGCAAGGACATCGCGTCCTGGCTCGAGGGCCCGGGCGGCCGCCGGCCGGGCCCGGAACAGGCGTACGCGGGGGAGCGGCTCGGCCTGCCGGAGTCCGGCCCGGGGTCGGTCGCCTCGTTCGGCCGGCGGCTCGCCGCGGTGACGGTCGACTGGATCGCCTCCGTCCTCGTGGCCCGTGCCGTCACCGACGACCCCTGGGTACCGCTGCTGGTGTTCGTCGTCGAGAGCCTGCTGCTGCTGCCCACTCTGGGCGCGACCTTCGGGATGAGGCTGCTGGGCCTGCGGGTGATCCGGCTCGGCTCGCCGGGCCTGGTGCCGCCGCTGCGCGCAGTCGTCCGCACGTTGCTGCTGGCGGTGGTGATCCCGGCGACCATCTGGGACCGCGACGGCCGCGGCCTGCACGACAAGGCCGCCGGCACGGTGGTCGTGCGCGCCCGCTGAGGACCGCGAGCGCACCTTCAACCGTTCGCACCTGCCGCAGTTCGGCGACGTTGCGGACCGACACGCCGGGCGACACGCCGATGCCCGCGGGCGGAACGTCGCCGAACCGGTGGGGGGTGCTGGAAAAGGGTCTTGACAACCCGGCCACGCAGTTAGCACTCTATGCACGAGAGTGCTAACGCCCCGAGGGGTGTCCTCGGGGCCGGTGAAACCGAGGAGGAACAGATGGCTCTCACCCGATGGGACCCCTTCACCACGCTGTCGCGGCTCGACCAGGACTTCGACGACCTGGTACGCCGGGCCTGGGG
>DASTVO010000397.1:0-7054 GCA_035759075.1 Actinomycetes bacterium | reverse complement strand
GTCTCGTCGCCGCTCGAGCGCGCGCAGGAGACGGCTGCGCCGGCGGCGGAGAAGCTCGGCCTGCCGGTCGCGACCGACGACCGGCTCGTCGAGGCGGGCAACGTGTTCGAGGGCAAGACCTTCGGGGTGGGCGACGGCTCGCTGAAGCGCCCGGCGCACTGGAAGCACCTGCGCAACCCCTTCCGGCCCTCCTGGGGGGAGGCGTACACCGAGATCGCCGAGCGGATGCTGGCGGCCATCGCCGCCGCGCGGGACGCGGCGCGCGGCCACGAGGCGCTCGCGGTCAGCCACCAGCTGCCGATCTGGACCGCGCGGTCGTTCGCGACCGGCCGCCGGCTCTGGCACGACCCCCGCAAGCGCCAGTGCGCGCTGGCGTCCCTGACCTCGTTCACCTATCGCGGGGACGAGCTGGTGTCGGTGTCCTACGAGGAGCCCGCCCGCGACCTGGTGCCCGTCCGGGTGAGCGCGAAGTTCGTCGCCGGAGCCTGATGACCTCGCACCACCGCCGTCGTACGACCGCCGCCCTGGCCCTCGCCCTCGCCCTGGCCGGGTGCGCGCGCGGCGGCGAGCAGGCCGTGCCCGACCAGGGCTACATCTCCGGCGCCGGCACCGTCACGGCGGTCGGCGCCGCGGCCCGGGACGAGCCGGTCTCGTTCCGGGGGACGACCCTTGACGGGGAGACGTTCGACGTGCGCGACCACCGGGGCGAGGTCGTCGTCGTCAACGTGTGGGGCTCGTGGTGCCCACCGTGCATCGCCGAGGCACCGGACCTGCAGCAGGTCTGGAGCGAGGTCGAGCCGAAGGGCGTGCAGTTCGTCGGCATCGACTTCCGGGACAACACCGCGGCAGCGAAGGCGCACGAGCAGCGGTTCGGCGTGACGTACCCGAGCATCGAGGACGAGGCCGGCCGGGTGCTGCTGCAGCTGCGCGGCAGCCTGCCGCCGCGGGCCATCCCGAGCACCCTGGTGCTCGACCGCCGGGGCCGGGTCGCTGCCCGCGTCCTCGGCCAGGTGCCCGGCTCCACGCTGCGGGCCCTGGTCTCCGACGCGCTGGCGGAGGGCAGGTCCGCGTGAGCATCACCGAGACGATCACCGACGGCACGCTGTTGCTGGCCGTCCCGCTCGCCGTCGCCGCCGGGCTGGTGTCCTTCCTGTCGCCGTGCGTGCTGCCACTCGTCCCGGGCTACCTGTCCTTCGTCACTGGCCTGAGCGCGGCCGAGGTCTTCGACGAGGCGTCCCGCCGCCGCGCGCGGCTGCTCGCCGGCGCGCTGCTGTTCGTCGGCGGCTTCACGGTGGTCTTCGTCAGCGCCGGCGTGCTGCTCGGCAGCCTCGGGGGCTTCCTGCTGGAGAACCAGGTGGTCCTGCAGCGGGTGCTCGGCGGGCTGACGATCGTGCTCGGGCTGGCGTTCATCGGCGGGCTGCCGTGGCTGCAGCGCGACCTGCGCTTCCACTCCCGGCCCGGAGTCGGTCTCGCGGGCGCACCGCTGCTGGGTGTGCTGTTCGGGCTGGGGTGGACCCCGTGCATCGGGCCGACGCTCGGGGCCGTGATGGCGCTGGGCATCGACAGCGGGACCGCTGCGCGCGGCGGACTGCTCGCGGTCGCGTACTGCGTCGGTCTCGGGCTGCCCTTCGTCCTCACCGCGCTCGCGTTCGGGCGGGCGATGTCGGCGTTCGCCTGGGTCAAGCGCCATCACCGGTGGGTGATGCGCACGGGCGGGGCGATGCTGGTCGCCATCGGCGTGCTGCTGGTCAGCGGCCTGTGGGAGGACCTCACCGTCGCCATGCAGGTGTGGGTCAACGGGTTCACGCCGGCGGTCTGACGTGCTGGACACCCGCGCCCCGGCGATGCGGCCGGCCGAGCTGGCCCGGTGGGCCTGGCGGCAGCTCACCTCGATGCGCACCGCACTCGTGCTGCTGTTCCTGCTCACGCTCGCGGCGCTGCCCGGGTCGCTGGTGCCGCAGCGGGGCGTCGACCCGCTGCGGGTGCAGGAGTTCTCACAGGACAACCCGACGCTGGCGCGGTGGTACGAGCGGCTGTCGCTGTTCGACGTCTACTCCTCGCCCTGGTTCGCGGCGACCTACCTGCTGCTGTTCGTCTCGCTGATCGGCTGCGTGCTGCCGCGCAGCCGGGCGCACTGGACCGCGGTGCGGGCCCGGCCGCCCGCCGCCCCGCGGAACCTCGACCGGCTCCCGGCGCACGAGTCGTGGACCACCGAGGCGACGCCAGCCGAGGTCCTGGCCGGCGCGCGAACCGCCCTGCGCGACGCCCGGTTCCGCGTCGAGGACGGCGACGGGTCCGTGGCTGCCGAGCGCGGACACTGGCGCGAGACCGGCAACCTCGTCTTCCACCTCGCCCTGCTGCTGCTGCTCGTCGCCGTGGCGCTGGGCAACCTGTTCGGCTTCAAGGGCTCGGTGCTGGTCGTCGAGGGCCGGGCGTTCTCGAACACCGTCACCGCGTACGACGAGTTCTCCTCCGGGGTCGGCTTCGACGAGGGTTCGCTCGTGCCGTTCACCCTCGGGCTGGACGAGCTCGCGGTGCGCTACCAGCGCTCCGGCGAGCAGCGCGGTGCCCCGCGCGACTTCCGGGCCGACGTGACCTACTCACCGGCCCCGGACGCCCCCGAGCGGCGCGGCGTGCTGCGCGTGAACCACCCGCTGACCATCGACGGCACCAAGGTGTTCCTGCTCGGCAACGGGTACGCGCCGGTGTTCACCGTGCGCGACTCCACCGGTGCGGTGGTGTTCTCCGGGCCGGTGCCGTTCCTGCCCCGCGACGGCAACATGGCCTCGACCGGCGTGGTGAAGGTGCCCTCCGCGCAGCCCGAGCAGCTGGGCTTCGAGGGCTTGTTCCTCCCCACGGCGGTCCTCGACCCGGCGCAGGGACCGGTCTCGGCGTACCCCGACACCACGCTGCCGCGCGCGGTGCTCACGGCCTTCACCGGCGACCTGGGCGTCGACGACGGGAGCCCGCAGTCGGTCTACTCCCTCGACCGGTCCGGGCTGACCCAGGTGACCGGGGAGAACGGCCAGCCCCTCGCGCAGTCGCTGGCGCCCGGCGCGACGATGGAGCTCCCGGACGGGGCGAGCATCACCTTCGACGGCGTCCGCCGGTGGGCCTCGCTGCAGGTCGCCCGCAACCCGGGGACCGGCCCGGCGCTGGCCGCGTCGGTGCTGGCCCTCGGCGGGCTGATGCTGTCGCTGTTCGTGCGCAGGCGCCGGGTGTGGGTCCGGGCGGTCGCCACCGCGGAGGGTCGTACGCTCGTGGAGGTCGCCGGCCTGGCCCGCGCCGAGGGCGAGAGCCGGGACGCGCTGGCCGACGAGGTCGGCGCGCTCGCCGAGCGGATCGGGCTGGAGAGGACGTCATGACGAGTGCGGCGCTGGCCGAGCTGAGCAACAACCTGCTCTACTCCGCGATGGTCGTCTACGCGCTGGCGCTGCTGGCCTACGCGGCCGAGCTCGCCTTCTCCGGACCGCGCCGGTCGCGGCTCGAGGTCGCGGTCGAGCAGCGTGAGCTGGCCGCGGTCGGTGGCGGGTCGCCTCCCACCGCCGAGCCGGTGCCGGCCTCTGCTCCTGGCGAGGTCGCGGAGCGCGAGGGCCGGGCGCAGCGGCTCGGTCGGGTCGCGGTCTCGCTGACGGTGCTGGCGTTCGCGCTGCACCTCGGGTCGGCGGTCGCCCGTGGGCTGTCCGCCGAGCGGGTGCCGTGGGGCAACATGTTCGAGTTCTCGGTGACCGGGGCGCTGGCGGTGACCGGCGCGTTCCTGGTGATGCTGACCCGTCGCGACCTGCGCTACCTCGGGACGTTCGTGGTGCTGCCGGTCCTGCTGACGCTGGGACTGGCCGTCGCGGTGCTCTACACCGAGTCCGCGCAGCTGGTGCCGGCCCTGAAGTCGGTGTGGCTGGTCATCCACGTCGCCGCGGCGATCGTCGCCTCCGGGATCCTGACCGTGGCCTTCGCGCAGACGGTGACGTTCCTGGTGCAGGAGCGCCGGGAGCGGGTGCCGGCCGGCGAGCGCACCCCGTCGTTCATGGACCGGTTCCCGGCGGCCGCGGCGCTGGACCGGTCCGCGTACCGCATGCACGCCTTCGCCTACCCGATCTGGACCTTCGCGGTCATCGCCGGCGCCATCTGGGCGGAGAACGCCTGGGGCCGTTACTGGGGCTGGGACCCCAAGGAGACCTGGGCGTTCATCACCTGGATGGTCTACACCGCCTACCTGCACGCTCGGGCGACCGCGGGGTGGAAGGGCCGCAAGGCCGCGTACGTCGCGCTGCTCGGCTACGCCACCTTCCTGTTCAACTACCTCGTGGTGAACATCTGGCTGGTCGGCTTCCACTCCTACGCCGGCGTCGGCTGAGCGGACGGCGGCCTCGGACTCTCCCCCTCGCGGTTGGGCGACGTTCCGTCCGCGACCGTCGGCGTGTCGCGCGGCGTGTCGGTGCGCAACGTCGCCGAACCGCCAGGGGGTCCCGTGTCAGCGGCTGGTGAGCGGGGGGTCGTCCGGACCCTGCTCGTCGCGGTCGTCGGCACTGTCGTCGCCCTTCAGCTCCCGCTCGAACGCCTCGAGCTCCGGGCCGAGCCCAGCTTCCGCGGCGGGCCCGGTGGGAGGAGCCGGAGGCGCGGGAGGTGTCCGCGGCGGCGGGGAGGAGCGGCGCAGTCCGCGCAGGAAGTCCGGGTCGTCGTCGGGCGCGACCGGACGGCCGCCGCCGTAGCCGGCGGCCCCGGGCTGCGGCGGGAGCAGCCGCGGCAGGATGCGCCGGCTCTTCTTGCCGGCGAGGATCCACGCGAGCGGTCCGACCACGCCCAGGATCACGATCACCCCTACCCAGGCGATCTTGGGCAGGCCCTGGACGTCGTCCTCCTCGGTCTGCACGAGGTCGACGAGGGCGTAGATCGCCAGGGCGATCGGCAGGACGATGATCAGGACGCGCAGCATGTTGTCGGTGGTTCCTCCTCGAACCAGCGTACGTGCCGAACGAGCGACGTGCCCTGGCCCGGCGTCATGCGTGACCGGGCGGGAACGGGCGCAGCGCGTCGCGGACGAGCGCCAGGGCCTGGTCGACACGCATCAGGTCGTCGTCGTCCAGCGCCTGCAGCGCCGCAGCCAACCGGTCGATGCGAGCCAGCCGCCCGCGTTCGAGCAGCTGCGCACCGGTCGCCGTCGCCGTCACCACTGTGGATCGCCGGTCGCCCGGCGCCGCCTCGCGACGCACGAGCCCGGCGCCCTCCAACGCCGAGACGATCCGGGTGATCGCCGGCGGGGTGACCTGCTCCACGCGGGCCAGCGTGGACATGGTGGACGGCCCGCCGAAGACCAGGACGGACAGCAGCGAGAGCCGTTCCGGCGTGAGTCCCGTCTCGCGGTCGTCGACGCGGGCGGCTCGCAGGGCCCGGATCGCCGTGGTGTTCAGCGCGTTGGCGACGCGGTGCCGTCGCGTGCGGGCCGAACCCGCCGGCAGTGGAGGAAGGTCGGCGGCCATACCTGGAAGTTAACAGCATGAACCTCTTGACACTTCACGCCATGAAGTATGTGATGACCGCATGACGACTGCGGGGACCTCGCCGTTGGGCATCGGGCAGCTGCACATCAGCGTGAGCGATGTGGACGAGTCGGTGCGCTGGTACCGCGACGTGCTCGGCCTGTCCCACCTGTTCACGGTCCCGGGCCAGCCGATGGCCTTCTTCGACGCCGGGGGCGTGCGGCTGTACCTGGGGGAGCCGGAGAACGAGCGGTTCCGCTCCCGGCCGGTCGTCTACTACCGCGTCGAGGACGTCGAGCGGTCCTTTGCGGAGGTCGCTGGTCGTGGCGCCGAGATCGTCTCCGCGCCGCAGGTCGTGCACCGTGACGACGGCACCGAGCTGTGGGTCGCCTTCGTGGCCGACCCCGACGGGACGCCCGTGGCGCTGATGGAGGAGCGGGCCGTCCCGCCTGCCTGACCCCTGCGTCCCGACGTTTCTGGACCGGTCCAGGAATGCCCGGCGGCTCCGTCGTGTTGCGCAGTCGGCCCTGTGCACCCCGCAGGGCATCGCCGTGCCGCCGCCCGAGGGGATCACCGTGACCGCGTGCCTGACGCCCGCCGCGCCGCCCGTCCCCGTCCGCAACGCGGTGCGCGGCCGGTGCGTCCCGGTGTGGCTGAGCCTGTTCGCGCTCGCGATCGGCGGGTTCGCCATCGGGACCACCGAGTTCGCCAGCATGGGCGTGCTGCCCGAGGTGGCGAACGACCTCGGCGTCTCGATCCCCACCGCCGGGCACAGCATCACCGCGTACGCACTCGGTGTCGTGGTCGGCGCCCCGCTCTTCGCGATCATGGGTGCCCGGCTGCCGCGCAAGGGCCTGCTGATCTGGCTGATGGCCGGCATCGGCGTCGGCAACCTGCTCTCGGTCCTCGCGCCGACGTTCGGCCTGCTCGTCGTCTCCCGGTTCGTCAGCGGCCTGCCGCACGGTGCCTACTTCGGGATGGCCGCGGTGGTCGCCTCCGCGCTCGTGCCGCCCGCCCGGCGGGCTCGCGCCGTCGCGTCCACGCTGGTCGGCCTGACCGTCGCCAACATCGTCGGCGTCCCGCTGGCCGCGATGCTGGGGCAGCAGCTGGGCTGGCGAACGACGTACGCGACGGTGGTGGGCGTCGCACTGCTGACGCTCGTCGCGGTCGAGCTGCTCGTCCCTCGCGTCGCGGCTGTCGAGGGCGCCAGCCCGCGCCGGGAGGTCAGCGCGCTGCAGCGACCGGTCGTCTGGCTGACGCTGCTGGTGGGCACCATCGGGTTCGGCGGGTTCTTCGCCGTCTACAGCTACATCGCGCCGACCCTCACCGAGCTCGGCGGGCTGTCACCGGCCCGCATCCCCTTCGTGCTGGCCCTGCTCGGCGTCGGGATGACCGTCGGCACCCTCCTCGGCGGGCGGATGGCCGACTGGTCGGTCCTGCGCACTCTCGTCCTCGGGCCGGTGCTGACCGTCGCCACCCTGCTCGCCTTCACGGTCACGGCCCACGGTCAGGTGACCGCCACCGTGACGGTCTTCGTGCTCACCATCGTCATGGCGGTGTGGCTGCCCGCGCTGACC
>DASTVO010000396.1:0-9895 GCA_035759075.1 Actinomycetes bacterium | reverse complement strand
CGATCGCGGCGATCTTGTTGGCGTAGACCGCGTTGACCGCGGCCTCCGCACCCATGACCGCGATCTTCGCCGTCGGGAGCGCGATCGTGGCGTCCGGCTCGAAGCCGGGCCCGGCCATCGCGTACAGCCCGGCGCCGTAGGCCTTGCGCACGACGACGCAGACCTTCGGCACGGTCGCCTCGGAGATGGCGGTGATCATCTTGGCGCCGTGCCGGATGATGCCCTGCTTCTCCACGGCCGACCCGACCATGAATCCGGGGACGTCGGAGAGGAACAGCAGCGGCACGTTGAACGCGTCGCAGAGCTGGACGAAGCGAGTGGCCTTGTCGGCCGAGTCGACGAAGAGCACGCCACCCTTGAACATCGAGTTGTTGCCGACCACCCCGACGACCTCGCCGTCAAGGCGTCCGAAGCCGACCGTCAGCTCCCGGGCCCACAGGGCGTGGATCTCGAGGAACGAGCCGTCGTCGAGCAGCCCCTTGGCGTAGCGGCGCATGTCGAAGGCCTGCCGCTCGCTGTCCGGGACCAGCGCGGCGACGTCGATGTTCGCCGGGGCGTCGACGGGCTCGGCCGCCGGCGGCTCGCCCTGCCAGCTCGACGGCAGGTAGGAGAGGTAGGACCGGACGGTCTCCAGCGCCTCCTGCTCGGTCTTGACCAGGAAGTGCCCGACGCCGGACTCGGCGCAGTGCACGCGGGCGCCGCCCATCTCCTCCAGCGTGGTCTTCTCGCCGGTGACCATCTCGACCATCCGGTCGGAGCCGAGGTACATCGACGCGTTGCCCTCGACCATCACCACGACGTCGCAGAAGGCCGGGATGTAGGCGCCGCCCGCCGCGGAGGGCCCGAACAGCGCGCACACCTGCGGGATCGAGCCGCTGGCGCGCACCTGGTTCCAGAAGATCTTCCCGGCGCCCCGGCGCCCGGGGAACAGGTCGATCTGGTCGGTGATCCGGGCCCCCGCCGAGTCGACGAGGTAGACCATGGGCACACCGGTGCGGTACGCGGTCTCGATGATCCGGATGATCTTCTCGACGGTGCGCGCCCCCCACGACCCGGCCTTCACCGTCGAGTCGTTGGCCATCAGGCACACCGGCCGGCCGTCGACGGTCGCGCTGCCGGTGACGACGCCGTCCGCCGGCAGGTCGCCGGCCGCCACGTTGGCGAACACCCCGTCCTCGACGAACGAGCCCTCGTCGACCAGCAGCCGCACCCGCTCGCGGGCGAACAGCTTGCCCTTCGCGGCGTTGGACTGGTGGTACTTCGCCGCGCCGCCTCCCTCCACCCGGGCCCGCAGCTCCGGGACCGGCGGGTGCTCGGGGATCGGGTTGTGCTCCTGGGTCTGCACCGGGGACACGGCGGGACTCACCTCATGGCGGGCTCAGCAAGGGGCTTCGAGGACGCGGTGAGCCTAACGGTCGGCCGGCGCCGGTCCTGGCGGTGGCTTGCGGCTACCGGATCCCGGGCAGCCGCGCCGCGGGCAGGGCGAGCGCGTCGCTGTCCTGCGCACCGGCGACGGCCACCGCGACGAGCGAGCGCAGCACCGGCTCGAACGAGCCCATCGGCAGGCTGATCGGGTCGCCGTAGACCTCGACCAGCCACCCGGCACCGTCACCGGCCGCCCCCGCGCCCACCACCGACAGGTAGCCGGCGGTCACGAGGACGGCCTCCTCGGACGGGTCGTTGCCGGGCATGCCTGCCTCGACGAAGAACGAGCCCGACTGCTCGATCGCGCGCCGGGTGACCGGGTAGTCGCGCAGGTCGAACGCGTCGCCGACCGGGGCGAACTCGCTCCCGTCGTCGCCGATGGGCGCCGCGAGGCGCTGCACGGACGTCGCGACGGTGACGAGCTGGTCGCTGCCCGCCTCGACCGTGCTGAGCCACCAGGCGGCCGCGTCGAGCAGCTCGCGCACGTGCTCGGCGACCCGCTCCAGCCGTTCGCGGGCGCTCGCAGCCCCCAGCTCGTCGAGCGCGAGCAGGCCGGCCTCGAGCGCCGCGGGGACGTCGGTGTTGAGCCGGCCGCGGCGAGCCCGTCGGTCGGCCGGCGCCTCGTTCGGGTCCTCCTGCACCGAGCGACCAGCGACGACCGGTCGCCGCGAGGCGGCCCGCTTCGCGCGGTACTGCGCCGCGTCGGCCAACCGGAAGAGGCGGACGGGACTGTCCACGGTGCCGGCGAGCACCTCGGTGGAGGCCACGCCGCAGGACACGCCGGTGTTCATCGGCTGGCTCTCGACCAGGCGGCAGAGCTCCTCGGCGACGAGCACCGCCGTCGACAGCGGCTCGCCGTCGACGACGATGCAGAACTCGTCGCCGCCGATGCGGGCGGCCAGGCTGTTCTCCGCGGCACCGCTCGCGCGGCTCACCGACTCGGCAACCGAGACGATGAGCCGGTCACCGGCCTCGTGGCCGAAGGTGTCGTTGACCTGTTTGAGCCGGTTGATGTCGGCGAGCACGATCGAGACGGTCTGGCCGGTGCTCGCGTGCCTCTCCAGCGCCGCCTCCAGCCGCTCGTCGACCGCGCGCCGGTTGGCCAGCCCGGTCAGCGGGTCGCTGAACGCCAGCCGCTCGACGCGGGCCATGTGGTCGGCCTGCACCACCCCGGCGGCGACCTGGGTGGCCACCGCCTCGGCGAAGTCGAGGTCTGTCTCGGTGAAGCGGGGCTGCCCCGCCTGCCGCGACACCCAGAGCTCGCCCCAGACCCGGGCCTCGACCAGGATCGGCGCGGACAGGCCGGAGTCCTTCTCGAGCTCGGCGAGGTGGTCGCCCTCGGGCGTCCCGTCGTCGACGGTGGTCACGAAGGACAACCGGCCGGTCACGAGGTCGGACATCTCCGGCCACTGGGTGAGCCCGTACGTCTCGTCCTGCGGGAACCGGGTCTCCGCGGGCCCCAGGATGCCGACGTTGACCAGGGTGCGCAGGACGCCGTGCTCGCGGTCCCAGCGAGAGATGGACAGCGACGCTCCGTCCAGAGCCCGCCGAGCCGACTCGGCCAGCCGCTCCACCAGGTCCTCGGTGCGGCTGGCGCCGATCACCTGGGCGATGTCCAGCAGCGCCCGCAGGCGCGCGGCATCGTCACGCGGCGCCGACCGCCCGTCCCGAGCACCGGCCCCGCCAGGCTCTGAGACGGCGCGCACGGGCACCCTCCACGTCCTTGAGGTTCCCAGAACCATGCCGTACGGGGCGCGGTCCCGGCGCCGAAACGGCCGAAAGCCACCCTTCGGGAGCAGCCTCACCGGTCCCCGGCGTCTCGCCCTCCGGACAGTGACGTGGCGCCGGTCTCGGCCGCGGGGGTGCCCGGCTGACGCGGCAGCTCGATCACCCGGTGCTCGGCCTCGCCCTCGGGGCCGCCCTCCACGTGCAGCTCCGGCAGCCAGTCGAGCCAGCCCGGCAGATACCAGTTCCACCGCCCGAGCAGCACCATGCTCGACGGCACCAGGACGGTCCGGATCACCGTGGCGTCGAGCAGCAGCGCCACGCCGACGCCGAACCCCATCTGTTGGAAGCCCACCAGGTCGCCGGTGGCGAACCCGACGAACACCACGACGATGATCAGGGCGGCGCCGGTGATGATCCGCCCGGTCGCGCCGATGCCGTGCCGGACGGCGTCGAGCGTGTCGCCGGTCGCGAGGTAGCGCTCCCGGATCCGCGTGAGCAGGAACACGTGGTAGTCCATCGACAGCGCGAACAGCACGGAGAACAGGAACACCGGCACCCACGGCTCGACCTGGTCGATCTGCTGCAGCCCGAGGAGCTCGGCACCGATCCCCTCCTGGAAGACGAGCACCATCAGGCCGTACGCGGCGCCGACGGACAGCAGGTTGAGCAGCACCGCCTTGATCGGCAGGACCACCGAGCGGAAGACGAGCAGCAGCAGCAGGAAGCTGAGCGCGAGCACGAACGTGATGACGATCGGCAGCCAGGTGTCGATCAGGTTCGCGTAGTCCATGTTGAACGCCGTGATGCCGGTGACGTAGACCGGTGCGTCGACCCCGTCGAACGCCCGCGGCACGTACGTCTCCCGCAGGTCGGTGATCGCGTTCTTCGCGGCCGCGCTCGCCGTGTCGCCGGTGAGCGCGATCTCGACCAGCCCGAGGTCGCCCGCGGGGTTGCGGCTGACCGCCACCGCGCCGAACGCCGGGTCGTCGGCGACCGCCGACCGGAGCCGGTCGATCGCAGCGGCGACGTCCGGTGCGGACGGGTCCGCGTCGACCACCACCGCGGCCGGGTCGGTGCGGGTGCCACCGGGGAAGGTTGCGTCCAGCAGGTCGAATCCGCTCTTGGCGACGGTGCTTTCCGGCAGCGAGGTCAGCCCGGACGAGCCGGTGGAGAGGGACAGCACGGGGGCGGCCGCGGCCAGCAGGACCAGCGTGGTGAGGCCGGCGGTGACGCCCGGCCGGGCGGTGACCAGCGCGACCGCCCGGCGCCAGAACGGGCTCTCCCCGCCGTGCTGGCGCGGCAGGAACGGGATGCGGCCCCTCTCGATGCGATCGCCGAGCAGCGACAGCAGCGCCGGCAGCAGCGTCAGTGCGGCGACGACGGTGACGATGCCGACCACGATCGCGCCGAACGCCAGGCTGCGGAGCACGGTGTCCGGGACCAGCAGGAGACCGAGCAGCGCGACGACGAAGGAGCTGCCGGAGAAGAACACAGCCTTGCTCGCGGTCGCGCCGGAGACGCTGATCGCGTCCAGCTCGGACACGCCGTGGTGCCGCTCCTCGCGGTACCGGGACGCGACGAACAGCGTGTAGTCGATGCCGAGCGCGAGGCCCATCGCCACGACCATGTTCACGATGAAGAAGGACAGGTCAACGGCCTGACCCACCAGCGCAGCCAGGCCCAGCGCGACGACGATCGACACGATCGCCATCGCCAGCGGAACGAGGGCCGCGACGACCGCGCCGAAGACGAGCAGCAGCACCACCAGCGCAGCCGGCAGGCCGAACTGGAGCTCGCCCTTCTCCAGGTCGTGCTGCGAGACGACCAGGAAGTCGTTGTTGAGCGTCCAGTCGCCCGTGATGGCCGCTGTCACGCCAGGCCGGGCGTCGACGGCCTCCACCGCGTCGATCACGTCCAGGATCCCGGTCGCCGGGTCCTCGCCGCCAGCGTCGTCCATCACGACGGGCAGCAGGACGGCGGTGCCGTCGGCCGACACCTGACCGGTCGGCTCGGCAGCGTAGGGGTCGCCGACGCTGACCACCGCCTCGGCCGCCGCGATCTGCGCCCGCAGCGCGCCGACCCGGTCGCGGAAGGCCGGGTCCTCCGCCGAGCCGTCATCGAAGCGCACGACGACCAGCTCGGTGACCGCGTCGCGGTCGGCGAACCGGTCGTCCAGGAGGTCAAGCCCCCTCACCGAGTCCGGTTTCGTGGTGATGTTGCCCTCGGTGGTGAGCGCCGGGCCGAGCAACCCGGCGATCGACCCCATCGCGAGGAGCAGGATCGCGAACCACACGCCGACTGTTCGCCAGGGGTGCCGGCTGCAGGCCATCGCCAGGCGCTGGGTCACCGCGGTCTTCATCTCGGTCCTCCTCGGGGTGTCGGCGGTCGCGGGGGGCCGGGTTCTACTACCGACCCGGCCGCTCCGCGTGGTCAACCGCCCGAAGGTCCCTGGATCAGGGGCCGATGGTCCTTGTCCGCGGTCCCGCCCGCAGGACCTGCGACGGCAGGGTCCGGCCGACCAGCTTCTCGGCCTCGGCGGCGACGTCGATCATCGCCTCGAGGTCGACCCCGGTCGCCACGCCCATGTCCTCGACCATGTGGACGAGCTCCTCGGTGGCGATGTTGCCGGTCGCTCCGGGGGCGTAGGGACAGCCGCCGAGACCGCCGACGGAGGCGTCGAAGTCGCTGACGCCGAGCTGGAGGGCGGCGAGGACGTTGGCCAGGCCGGTGCCGCGGGTGTTGTGGAAGTGCAGGTTGAGCGCGGCGTCCGCGTACGCGGAACGGGTCTCGCCCACGAGCCGGGTCACGCGCGTCGGGGTGGCCATGCCGGTGGTGTCGCCGTACGACAACCCGTCGGCCCCGTCCCGCAGCGCGCGACCGGCGACCGCCAGCACCCGCTCGACCGGCACGTCGCCCTCGTACGGGCAGCCCCACGCCGTGGACACGATGACCTGGCAGGTGGCGCCCTGCTGGTGGACCAGGTCCATGATCGCCGCGATGTCGTCCAGCGACTCGTCGGTCGACCGGTTCAGGTTCTTCTTGTTGTGCGTGTCCGACGCGGACACGACCACCTCGATCTCGGTGAAGCCCGCGTCGAGTGCTCGCTGCGCGCCCTTGAGGTTCGGCACCAGCGCCGAGTAGCGCACGTCCGGGTTGCGCTTGACCGCGGCCCACACCTCGGCGGCGTCGGCCATCTGCGGGATCGCCTTGGGGTGCACGAAGGAGACGGCCTCGATGCGTCCGACGCCGGTGCCGGACAGCGCGTCGATCAGTGCGACCTTGGTCTCGGTGGGGACCGGCGCCTCGTTCTGCAGGCCGTCGCGCGGGCCGACCTCGCGCAGGGACATCCGCTCGGGCAGGTCGCTCATCGCTGCATCCTCTCTAGCGTCCGGGCCAGTCGGGGCGGCGCTTCTCGTTGAAGGCGGCCACGCCCTCCGCCCGGTCGCCGGAGAACGCGGTGGCCCGCCACGCGCCGTCCTCGACGTCCAGGCCGGTGGCCAGGTCCACGTCGCTCCCCCGTCTCAACGCCCGCTTGGCGTTGCGCACTCCCACCGGCGAGTTGCCGGCGATGGTGGTGGCGAGCTCCAGTGCCGTCTTGCGGTCGGCGCCGGCGGGGACCCGGCGGTCGACGAGCCCGATGCGCTCGGCCTCGTCGACGTCGAGCCGACGGCCGGTGAACACCAGGTCGGCGGCGCGCGAGGAGCCGATGCGACGGGTCAGCAGCTGGGTGCCGCCGCCGCCCGGGATCACCCCGACGGTCACCTCGGGCAGCCCGAGCACCGCGGTCTCGTCGGCA
Source organism: Actinomycetes bacterium (assembly GCA_035759075.1). GTDB lineage: Bacteria > Actinomycetota > Actinomycetes > JACCUZ01 > JACCUZ01 > DASTVO01. The sequence continues at coordinate 2,946 of DASTVO010000396.1, read as the reverse complement.
ACCAGCAGGTCGCAGGACAGCGCGAGCTCGAGGCCGCCGCCGAGCGCGAAGCCGTGCACGGCGGCGACGGTCGGGACCGGGAGGTCGAGGATGCCGGTGAAGCAGGCGCGGAAGTGCGGGCGCTGCGCCATCAGGTCGGCGTCGCTGAAGGAGTTGCGCTCCTTGAGGTCGGCGCCGACGCAGAAGGCCTTCTCCGACGCCGACGAGAGCACGACAGCGCGTACGTCCCGGTCAGCGGCGAGCGCGGTCGTGGCCGCCGCCACCTCCTGTGCCATGGCCGTCGAGAGCGCGTTGTGCGCCTCGGGCCGGTCCAGGACCAGCTCCACCACATGGCCGCGGTCGTCGTGGCGGGTGAGGGTGACGTGCTCGTACGCGTCGAAGTTCTCGCTCACGACCCGCGAGGCTAACGGGTGCGCCGCACGACCCCGGGCCGCACCAGCCCCATCCCGCGGACCGCCCGGGTCCGCTCGACGTCCAGCGCGAAGTCGGGATGGCCCTCCAGGGCCTTCGCCGTGTCGCTGTCGACCATCACGGTGCCCGGGTTGGCGAGCGCCGTCAGGCGGCTGGCCAGGTTGACGGTCCGCCCGAAGACGTCGCCCATCCGGGTCAGGACGGTCCCGGTGGCGATGCCGACGCGCACGTCCGGGAGCACCGGGTCCTCGGCCATCGCCTCGGCGAGCTCGAGCCCGATCAGGGCGGCGTCGGCGGCGTTGTCTGCGACGAAGAGCACCTCGTCGCCGACCGTCTTGACCAGCCGCCCGTTCGCGCCGGCGATGACGTCGGCGCTGCGGCGCCCGAAGCGGTCGACCAGCGCCGCGAGCTCGCGCTCCTCGAGCTTCTGCGACAGCCGGGTGTAGGAGACGAGGTCGGCGAAGCCCACCGACAGCCGGCCGGTGACCGTCTCGCGGGCGGCGCCGGCCAGCGCCCGGCCGGCGACCGCGGCCAGCTGCCGCCGCCAGACGAAGACCAGCAGCGACTCGAGGTCCTCCAGGTGCTCGGACAGCCGCTCGGCGGCGACCCGGGTGGCGTCCTCGACGCCGCGCCCCTCGTCGTCGACCAGGTGCTCGACCATGGCGTCGACCAGCCACTCCGCGAGCCGGGCGGCGTTGTGGCCCATCGCCCGGGTGACGCTGACCGCGAGCTCGTCGTCGACGACGCCCTCGTTGATGAGGCCGAGGAGCCGCTTGAGCGCGGCGAGGTCCTCGTCGGTGAACGCGACCGCGACGTCGCCGACGTTGGGGAAGCCGACCGCGCGCCAGAGCCGCCGGGCGTACTCGACCGGCACGCCCGCGGCCTCGGCCACCTCGTCGCGGCGGAACCGGCGCGGCCCGCCGAGGAGCCGCTCCTCGACGGTCTCCGGCGAGACCTCGGGCCGGTCAGCGCTCGGCATGTCGGCGGCGTTCCTCGTCGTCCTCGGCGAGGCGGTACACGTCGCGCTGGACCTCCTCGACCTTCGGCACGTCCCGGAGCACGAGTTGCCCGCGCTCGCCGGCGGACTCGACGACCAGTGTGCCGCAGCCGAGGACGCGCTCGAGCAGGCTGCTGTGCTCGAAGGTCACGTCGTTGACGCGGGAGAGCGGCATGTCACGGCCGAGCCGGGCGATGATGCCGACGCGGGTGATGAGCCGCCGGTCGGTGATGATGTACGCGGTGGTGAGCCAGCGCAGGAACGGCCACAGCACCCAGCGCAGCAGGATCACCGCCGCCACGACGACGACGGCCAGCCGCAGCCAGGTCTGCCAGTCGCTCTCCGGCACGATCGTCGCGACGTAGGTGGCCAGCGGGCTCACGACCAGCAGCACCAGGACCGGCCAGACCATCTCCTTCCAGTGCGGACGCATGGCCATGACGACCTCTTCGTCGTCTCCGAGCAGCCGCTTGGGGATCCCGGTCACATCCTCGATCGTGCCAGTCGCGGATGGGCGCCGCGAGCGACCTTGTCGCGCGAATCACTCGGCGTGTCGCCCCCACAAGTTCGCCGTGGACCGGTGCGGCTGCGGTCAGCGCACGTGGACGACGTCCCCGGCGCCCAGCGCGTGCGTGCTGCTCCCGTCGTCGACGAGCAGCCGGCCCGACCGGTCGACGTCAGTCGCGGGGCCGCGAAGCTCCCGACCACCGGGCAGGTGCACGGTGACCTCGCGGCCGAGGGTGACGCAGGCCTGCCGGTAGTCGCGCAGCAACTCGGTGGCCTCGACGTCGCCTCCGGCGTCGCACCAGGACCGGTAGCGGACGGCGAGGTCGCGGAGAACCGCGCGCAGCACCGGCTCGCGGTCGACCACCTCGGACCCGGCGAGCAGCAGCGAGGTCGCCGTCGGGACCGGCAGCTCGCCCTGGCGGAGCGAGACGTTGAGCCCGAACCCGACGACGACCGCGTCGCCGGTCACCTCGGCGAGCAGCCCGGCCACCTTGCGCTCGCCGAGCAGCACGTCGTTGGGCCACTTGAGGCCGACGTCGAGCTTGCTCAGCCGTGCCAACGGGGTGGCGACGGCCAGACCTGCCAGCAGCGGCAGCCATCCCCACTGCGGACGGGTGGCCGGCGGCGGCCGGAGCAGCACGGAGCACGCCAGCCCGGAACGGGCCGGTGCCGTCCAGACCCGGTCGCCACGGCCTCGTCCGGACACCTGGTGCTCCGCGACCTCGACCAGGCCCTCGGCCGCCCCGCCGGCGGCAGCCGCGACGACGTCGGCGTTCGTCGAGGCCGTCTCCGCGACCACCCGCAGCTGCGACCAGAGACCGCCCTCGACCACCAGGGCCGTGCGAAGAGCGCGCTCGTCCAGGGGCGGCCGCTCGAGATCGCTGAAGGGGCTCGTCACAGCTGACGAAAACTTGGCACTTGTTGACTCCGTCACGGTCAAGGCACCTGCACGGCGGTGCCGACAACCATTCTGCCGCCCGCTCGGGAGGCCGGGCTCCCGCCCGTCGGCTCCGCGGGAAGAACCACCATGC
>DASTVO010000395.1:0-11191 GCA_035759075.1 Actinomycetes bacterium | reverse complement strand
CGAGAGTGCTAACGCCCCGAGGGGTGTCCTCGGGGCCGGTGAAACCGAGGAGGAACAGATGGCTCTCACCCGATGGGACCCCTTCACCACGCTGTCGCGGCTCGACCAGGACTTCGACGACCTGGTACGCCGGGCCTGGGGCGCCCCGTCACAGCAGTCGCGCCAGGGCGGCAGGAGCCGCGCCACCGCGGGCTACGTCCCGGCGATCGACATGCGGGCCGAAGGCGCCGACGTGGTCGTGACCCTCGAGCTGCCAGGCGTCGACGTCGAGAAGGACGTCGACATCGAGGTCGCCGAGGGCCGGCTCACGATCAGCGGCGAGCGCCGCGACATGACCGAGGACAGGGACAAGGACGGCCAGGTCCTGGTCCGTGAGCTGCGCTACGGCTCCTTCCGGCGCGAGTTCGCGCTGCCCGAGGGCATCACCGCCGACAACGTCGAGGCGACCTACGACAAGGGTCTGCTCGAGGTCCGCGTGCGCGAGGTCACCAAGCCCGAGGTGCCGCCGCAGAAGGTGCGTATCCAGGGCGTCGGCCAGCAGAAGACCCTCGAGGGTCACGCGGAGCCCTCGGAGGGCTGACGGTCACGGGGGAGAGGGCTCCGCGGTCAGCCGCGGGGCCCTCGTGGCATCCGCACGTTGCGCGGCATCGGGCCCTTCGGCACCGGCAGGTTCATCGTGCCGAGCGCCTTGAGCCGCCGGTTCACCTCGATCACCTGGGGGTTCTTCAAGTTGCGCGGCAGCTTCATCAGGTGGTTGTTGAGCTTGCGCAGCGGCACCTGGCCGGGCTCGTTGCCGGCCTGGACGTCGTAGACCGGCACCTCCGGCACGAACCGGGTCACCTTGCGCTTCTCGGTGGCCAGCAGGTTGCTGACCCGGGACGGTGACCCCTCTCCGACCAGCACCACACCGGCACGGCCGACGGCGCGGTGCACCACGTCCTGGTTGCGGGTGACGGCCACCGCCGGGGTCACGGTCCAGCCACGCCGCAGCATGTTGAGCGCGGCCGCGGCGGCGCCCGGTTGGCCCTCGACCTGGGAGAAGGCGGCCTTCTCGGCCCGCTTCCCGAACACGACCGTCGCGGCGAGGATGCCGAGCATCAGGCCGATGATCCCGACGTAGACGGGGTGCCCGACGAGGAAGCCGATCGCGAGGGCGACGGCGAAGGTCACAAAGCCTGCCGCGGCAGTGACCCAGCCGACCATCGGGTCGACCTTGCGGGTCATTGTGTACGCGGCCTTGATCTGACCGGTCCGGCTGGGCTTGCGCGGCGTGGTGGGGTCGTCGGTCTCGCTGCGCTTCCGCCTCAGTGCCATGAGCACAGAGGATACGTGTCCCGAGGGACCGCGCGGGGCGTCAGGGTCAGGCGCTCGGTCGACGCTCGGCCGGGACTCCCGCAGGGCGCTGCGCCGGCAGCGCGGCGAGCACGTCGGCGCTCTCGCGCAGACTCCGGTGCCGCGCCTCGAGGGCGTGGCGGGCGTTGCGCCGCGACCCCTCGCTCACCTGGGAGGTCGCGACGCGCACGGCGGTCAGGACGAGCTCGGAGACGGTGGCCATCGGGGTCGACGCTCGGGTCATGACCCGAGGCTGGCCGACGCAGGTTACCTGCCGGTGTCCGGCACGAAAAACCTGGTGACGGGCTTCAGGGGCCCGGCTCAGGCCGTCGCGGCCTCGCGGGCGGCCACGGCCTGCTGGTAGAGCCGGCCGGCCCGGTACGAGGACCGCACCAGCGGCCCGGACATGACACCGGCGAAGCCGATCTCCTCGGCCTCGGCCTGCATCTCGACGAACTCCTCGGGCTTCACCCACCGCTCCACCGGGTGATGGCGCGGGGAGGGCCGCAGGTACTGGGTGATCGTGACGAGCTCGCAGCCGGCGTCGTGCAGGTCGCGCAGCGCCTCGCTGACCTCGGACCGCTCCTCGCCCATGCCCAGGATCAGGTTGGACTTGGTGACCAGCCCGGCGGCCCGGGCCTGGCGGAGCACGTCGAGCGAGCGGTCGTAGCGGAAGGCCGGCCGGATCCGCTTGAAGATCCGCGGCACGGTCTCGACGTTGTGGGCGAGCACCTCCGGCCGGGAGTCGAACACCTCGTCGAGCAGATCGGGCTTGCCGTTGAAGTCGGGGATCAGGTTCTCGACGCCGGTGCCGGGGTTGAGCTCGTGGATCTGGCGCACCGTCTCCGCGTCCAGCCAGGCGCCGCCGTCGGGCAGGTCGTCGCGCGCGACGCCGGTGATCGTCGCGTAGCGCAGGCCCATGGCCTGCACCGACTCGGCGACCCGGCGCGGCTCGTCCCGGTCCAGCTCGGCCGGTTTGCCGGTGTCGATCTGGCAGAAGTCGCAGCGGCGCGTGCACTGGTCGCCGCCGATGAGGAAGGTCGCCTCGCGGTCCTCCCAGCACTCGAAGATGTTGGGGCAGCCGGCCTCCTCGCAGACGGTGTGCAGCCCCTCGCGCTTCACCAGCGACTTGAGCTCGGTGTACTCCGGCCCCATCTTGGCGCGGGTCTTGATCCACGACGGCTTGCGCTCGATCGGGGTCTCGCTGTTGCGGACCTCCAGGCGCAGGAGCTTGCGGCCCTCCGGTGCGATGGTCACCGTTCCAGGGTACGCGGTGCGCTCAGCGCGGCAGGAGGACCTCGTCCAGGCGCTTCTGCACGTACGGCGCCGCGTCGGCCACGGTCACCGTCCGACCCGTCTCGGCGGTCAGTGAGGTGACCGTCGCGTCCGGCAGCCCGCACGGCACGATCCGGTCGAACCAGGTCAGGTCGCAGTCGCAGTTCAGCGCGAAGCCGTGCATCGTGACGCCCTGCGAGACCCGTACGCCGATGGCCGCGATCTTGCGGTCCTGCTGGCCGGCGCCGCCGAGCACCCAGACGCCCGACCGGCCCTCGACCCGGGTGGTCTCCACGCCCAGGTCGGCGCAGGCCAGGATCAGCGCCTCCTCGACCCGGCGGACGTGCGAGACCACGTCGACGGGGTCGGGCAGCCGCACGATCGGGTAGCCGACCAGCTGCCCGGGGCCGTGCCAGGTGATCTTGCCGCCGCGGTCGACGTCGATGACCGGCGTGCCGTCCTGCGGCCGGTCGCCCGGCGCGGTTCGCTTGCCGGCGGTGTAGACCGGCGGGTGCTCGAGCAGCAGCACGGTGTTCGGGGCCTGGCCGGTCACCCTGGCCGCGTGCCGGCGGCGCTGCTCGTCCCAGGCCAGCTCGTACGGCACGAGTCCGAGCGGGGCGAAGTGCAGGTCGGTCACCCAGGCAGCGTACGCCGGGCTCGTCGTCCCCTCGGTCGTGCATCCGGAACACTGGACCGCTGGGAAACACCGGACGAGGAGCCCCTCGACCCTGCCCGAAGGAGCCCGTCGTGACGTCCCGCGGAACCCAGCGCAGCAGCCGCGCGCGGCTCCTCGTCCCGGTGCTGCTCGTCCTCGGGTGGCTCGTGCTGGGCGGCATCGCCGGGCCGTTGGCCGGCAAGGTCTCCGAGGTCCAGGAGAACGACAACGCCGCCTTCCTCCCCGCCTCCGCGGAGTCGACCCGGGCCCTGGCGCTCGAGGAGGCGTTCACGGGGAGCGAGACGGTGCCCGCGCTGGTCGTCTGGGAGCGTCCGGGCGGGCTCACTCCGGGCGACCTGACGGCCGTCGAGGCGGCGACGGCCCGCATCGGTGACCTGGACGGGGTCGCCGGGCCACCCAGCCCGGTCCTGCGGTCCGAGGACGGCGAGGCCGCCCGGGTGGTCCTGCCCTTGCCGGGGGAGGACAGCCTCGACACGGCGGCGCCGACGGTCGAGCAGGTGCGGGAGCTCGCGGCCGACGTGCCCGCCGGCGTGGCCTCGCACGTCACCGGGCCGGGTGGGTTCGTGGCCGACCTCTCGGCGGCGTTCGAGGGCATCGACGGGCTGCTGCTCGTCGTCACCGCGGCGGTGGTGCTGGTCATCCTGGTGGCGGTCTACCGCAGCCCCGTGTTCGTGCCGGTGCTGCTCGCAGCGGGCCTCGCCCTTGGGACGGCCCAGGCCGCCGCGTACCTGCTCGCGAAGAACGACGTCATCACGCTGAACGGGCAGAGCGCCGGCATCCTGCTGGTCCTGGTCTTCGGGGCGGGCACCGACTACGCGCTGCTGCTGATCAGCCGGTTCAAGGAGGAGCTGCACGCGCACGAGCACTCCTGGGACGCGATGCGGGTCGCCTGGCGAGCCACGGTGGGGCCGGTCGTCGCCTCCGGGTCCACGGTCGTGCTCGGGCTGCTGTGCCTGCTGCTGTCCGATCTCAACTCCAACAAGTCCCTCGGCCCGACCGCCGCCACCGGCATCGTCGCCGCCATGCTGGCGATGCTGACGTTCCTGCCGGCGGCGCTGCTGCTGCTCGGCCGCCGATGGTTCTGGCCACGGCAGCCCCGCCCGGGCGCCCAGACGAGCGACCGTCGCGGACTCTGGGCCGGCGTGGCGCGGCTCGTCGGTCGCCGTCCGGTCGCGGTGATGCTCGTGACCACGGCCGTGCTCGCCGTCGCGGCCGGCTTCTCGGCCCGGCTGGACGCCGGCGGCATCGCGGCGACCGAGCAGTTCACGACCGAGGTCGACTCGGTCGCGGGCCAGGAGGTGCTGGTGCGGCACTTCCCGGGCGGCACCGGGTCACCGGTCAACGTCTACGGGCCGGCCGGCCAGGCGGACCGCCTCCTGGACCTGGTCGCCGGGGCCTCCGGCATCGGCGACGCGGCACTGCTGCCGCGCGAGGTCGACGGGAGAGTCGCTGTGCAGGCAACCCTCAGCGACCCGCCGGACAGCCCTGCCGCCGAGCAGACCGTCCGGGACCTGCGCACGGCCGTGGACGCTGTCTCCGCCGACGTCCTGGTCGGCGGCACGACCGCGATCGACCTCGACGTGAAGGACGAGTCGGCGCGGGACAACCGGGTCATCATCCCCGTGGTGCTGGTCGTCATCTTCGTGGTCCTCGCGCTGCTGCTGCGCTCGCTCGTCGCGCCCGTCCTGCTCGTCGCGACCGTGGTGCTGTCCTTCTTCGCCACCCTCGGCGTCTGTGCGCTCGTCTTCCAGGACGTGCTCGGCTTCGCGGGGGCCGACCCGTCGTTCCCGTTGTTCGCGTTCGTGTTCCTGGTGGCTCTGGGCATCGACTACAACATCTTCCTGATGACCCGCGTGCGGGAGGAGTCGCAGCGGGTGGGTACCCGCCGCGGCACGTTGCGCGGTCTCGCGGTCACGGGCGGGGTCATCACCTCGGCCGGCGTCGTGCTCGCGGCGACGTTCTCGGCGCTCGGGGTGCTGCCGCTGGTGCCCCTCGCGCAGATCGGCTTCGCCGTGGCGTTCGGCGTGCTGCTCGACACACTCGTCGTACGCTCTCTGCTCGTGCCCTCCGTGACGTACCTCCTCGGGCCGCCCACCTGGTGGCCGGGCCGGCTGGCACGGGTACCGGACCAGGTCGAGCCGGCATGAGGGACCTCCGCGTCGGGATCATCGGCTACGGCCTGTCCGGCCGCGACTTCCACGCCCCGCTCATCCGCGACGCCGAGGGCCTGCGCATCACCCACGTCGTGACCGGTGACGCGGCCCGCGCGGCGCAGGCCGCCGAGGACAACCCCGGCGTACGCGTGGTGGCGACGGTCGCCGAGCTGCTGTCCCACGCGTCCTCGCTCGACCTCGTCGTCGTCGCCTCGGCGAGCGGTGTGCACGTGGAGCACGCCCGCGCGGCGGTCGAGCGCGGTGTGCCGGTGGTCGTGGACAAGCCGCTGGCCACCGACCTGGCGTCCGGTCGCGCGCTCGTGGAGCGGGCGCGGGAGCAGAAGGTCCCGCTGACCGTGTTCCAGAACCGCCGGTGGGACTCCGAGCACCTCACCGCCCGGGCGGTGCTCGGCAGCGGGGCGCTCGGCGAGCTGGTGCGCTACGAGGCGCGGTACGACCGGTGGCGGCCGGTGCCGAAGTCGCGGTGGCGGGAGAACGTGCCGAGCGAGCTCGGTGGCGGCCTGCTGATGGACCTGCAGCCACACCTCGTCGACGGCGCGCTGGACCTGTTCGGCCCGGTGCAGTCCGTCTACGCCGAGCTCCAGTCGGTGACGACGGTGGCCGACGACGTGTCGTTCCTCGTCCTGACCCACCGGACCGGGATGCGCAGCCACCTCGGGGCGACCTCCCTCGCCGGCGCTCCGGGCCCGCGTACCCGGATCCTCGGGCGGGAGGCGAGCTACCTGGTCGCGGGCTTAGTCGGGGAGCCCACCGCGTTCTCCGGCTGGGTCGACCAGTCGGAGGGCCATCGCGGCTGGCTGGTGCGGGGCGCGGACGCGGAACCGGTGCAACGTGCCCCGGGCGGCTGGGGCGACTACTACCCGGCGGTCGTGTCGATGCTGCGGGAGAGCACGCCGCCACCGGTCGACCCCGACGAGGCGGTGGCGGTGCTCGAGGTGCTCGACGCTGCCCGCCGGTCTGCCCGCGAGGACGCGGTCATCCCGCTGGGCTGACCTTCTCGCAGCGCGCCTTGAGGCCGCGGACCTCCATGTCGAGGTAGCGGTTGGTGAGACCTCGGGTCAGCCGGCCCATCAGCGGGCCGAGCGCGCCGCCCTGCTCCAGGGTCGCCGTCACCGTGACCCGGCCGGGCTCGGCCGCGGGGGAGATCTCGTGCCGTCCGGTCGTGACGACCCCCGGCCCGCGTGCCACCCACGTGAACGACCGTCCCGGGGCGAGGTCGGTGACCTCCCACACGGCCGCGGGCAGGCGCGGCTGCCTGATCCGGGCCCGCGAGCCGACCCGGAAGGGGCCTTCGTCGAGCCGCTCCACGCTGGTGACGCTGCGCGTCCAGTCCGGCCAGCGCTCCACGTCCGTGTACACGTCGAAGACGCGCTCGGCGGGCGCCGCGACCTCGATGACCGCTTCGAATCGCATGCCACGACGATACGAGCCGACCGAAGACGGGCCGGCCGGTCTGTCGATGTGGGCCGTCTCCGTCCGTCGTCAGGGTGAGGACGCGGACAGCGCGTCGCGACGGAAGGAGCCCTCCATGGGCAAGTACATCTACCTGTACCGCGGCCCGGCCACCTCGCCGGCGGACCAGACCCCGGAGCAGACGGCGGAGATCATGGCCGCCTGGGAGAAGTGGATGGGCAGCCTCGGCTCGGCCCTCGTCGACGGCGGCGCGCCGTTCGGGGAGCGGACCGCAGTGGTCGACGACGGCTCGAGCACGTCGGCCAGCGACCTGAACGGCTACACGATCGTCCAGGCCGACAGCCTCGACGCGGCGAGGAAGCACACCGCCGACCACCCGTTCCTCAGCGAGGGCAAGGGCCGTTTCACGCTGGAGGTCTTCGAGCTGCTCCCGATGTAGCAGTCAGCGCTCGGGGGTGGTGAGCAGCTGCGGCTCGATGCGGGTCTCGACCGCCTGACCATCGGGACCCCGCTCGACCTTGTACGCCGCGACGCCGGGGCGGTCGCTGACCGCCCCGGCCAGCTCGGTGCCCTCGTAGTAGAGCCCGACGCCGTCGTCGGTCGCGTAGGACGTCGGCAGGACTCCGTCGGCGACGAGCCGGTGCAGGAGGGGCCGGCGCTGGTCCTCGGAGTCGTAGTGCACGCCGTTGCCGTAGGGCAGCAGCGCGAGCCCGTCAGTGACCGGTCGCAGCTCCGTCCCGAAGCTGTCGGTCGTGCCGCCGACGTGCCAGCAGATCGATCCCGCGGACACGCCGCTGAGCACGACGCCGGCCTCCCACGCCTCGCGCATGATCTCGTCCAGGCCGTGCACCCGCCAGACCGCGAGCAGGTTGGCGACCGAGCCGCCGCCCACCCAGATCACGTCCTGCGCGAGCAGGTGCGCGCGGACGTCGGGCACGTTGGGCATCGCGAACAGCTCGACGTGCGAGGCGCGGACGTCCGAGCCGGCGAACGCACGGTAGAAGCCCGCGATCCCGTTCACGCCGTCGCCGTGGGCGGTGCCCAGCCAGCAGACCCGGGGGCGGTCGGGGGCGCCGGCCAGCTCGATCGCGTGGTCGACCAGCGGGCCGCGCCGCCACTGGAACGGGCCGATGTCCGACGGCAGGAAACCGCCCGAGGTGGCGAGGATCTTCATGCGGCGACCCTAGGGCTGTGGACAACCGGACCGGGGGGCGGGCCGGTCTGCGGCAGGCTCGCTACGTGGAGGACTTCGGGGTGCCCGGCTTCGACCTGGTCGAGCTGCTCGGCTTCGGTTCCGGCGGCGAGGTCTGGCTGGCCCGCGAGCACGCGACCGGTGGCACGGTCGCCCTGAAGCGGCTGCGGCCCGGGGCCGACCTGGCGGCACGCGACCGGCTCCGCCGCGAGGCCGCAGTCCTCGCCGGGGTCGACCACCCGCACGTGGTGCGGCTGCGTGCGGTCGTGGGCGCGGGCGACGACCTCGTCCTGGTCCTCGACCTGGCCGCCGGCGGCAGCCTGGCACGGTTGCTGACGCTGCGCGGGCCGCTCACGGCGGGGGAGGTCGTGACCCTGGCGGTGCCGCTGGGGCAGGCGCTCGCCGACGTGCACGCCCGCGGCCTGGTCCACGGCGACGTGACCCCGGCCAACGTCCTGTTCACCTCGGACGGCAGGCCACTGCTCGGCGACCTCGGCGTGTCCCGGCTCCTGGGCGCGGGCGAGGGCGACCCGGCGGGCACGGCCGGCTTCGTGGACCCGGCGGTGCGGGCGGGTGCGCCGACGGGGCCCGCCTCCGACGTGCACGGGCTGGCCGCGACCTGTCTTGCGGCGCTCAGCGGCCTCCCCGCGTACGACGCCGGTGGTGCCCGCGTCCGGCCCGGCCTGCACCACCCGCTGGTCGACGTGCTGGAGCGCGCTCTCGCGCCCGACCCGGCGGCCCGGCCGAGCGCCGCCGAGCTGGCCCACGCGGTCTGGGGGTGCGCCCGTGCCGAGCCCGTCCGGCTCACGGGAGGGGAGCGCGTCGTGGAGGGAGCCGAGCAGCCCGTCACCCACCCCGTGCCGCGTCCGGCGGTCGCGCCGGCGGAGCCTGACCCGCGGCCGCCGCGGCGGCGGACGGTGCGCCCGCGGTGGCGTCCGACGCTGGCGGTGCTCCTCGGCGGGACGGCGGTGGCCATGGCGGCGGTCACCGGCATCGCGTGGGCCGGGGCCGGCTCGGGGTCGGCGCCGGGCGGGGTACGCGGTACGACGGCGCCGGCCTCGACTCCTCCGCCGACTCCTCCGCCGACACATCCGGTGCCGCCGTCCTTGATGTCGACGCCTTCGATGACTTCGACGCCTTCGTGGGTCGGCGTCCTACGTGGGCTGGACGCGGTCCGGTCCGGTGCGTTCGCCCGGGCCGACGGTCGCGCGCTGCACCGCGTCTACACCGCGGGGTCGCCGGCGCTCCGACGCGACCGCGCCCAGCTGCGGCGGTTGACCCGGGCGGGGCTGCGCGCGGCGGGGCTGCGACTGCAGACCCGCGCGGTGACCGAGCTGGAGCGCTCGGTGGAGCAGGTCCGGCTCCGGGTGGTGGACGTGCTGCCCGCGTACCGGCTGGTCGGGGCCGACGGCTCGGTGGTCGCGCAGCGGAGCGGCCGGGGTGAGGCGACGTGGACGGTCACGCTGCGTCCCGCCGGTGACGGGAGGTGGCGTATCTACGACGTCGCGCGGGGATGAGCGCCGGCCAGCAGCTCGCGCAGCGCGGGCTCGAACTCCGGGTGGGCGAAGACGAAACCCGCGTCGAGCAGGCGTCGCGGCACGACCCGCTGGCCGCCGAGGAGGTCCTCGCCGAAGTCGCGGAAGACCAGCTTCAGCCCGAACCCCGGTGCCCACAGCACGGTGGGGCGGTGCAGGACCCGTCCCATGGCCGCCGTCATCTCGGCGTTGGTGAGGGGGTGCGGAGCCGAGATGTTCACGGGGCCGGTCAGCTCCGGGTGGTCGACGAGGAAGCGCACGGCGCGGACGTAGTCGGGCAGCGCCACCCAGCTGAACCACTGCCTGCCGGAGCCGAGCCGGCCGCCCAGTCCGAGCTTGAAGAGGGGAAGCAGCCGGCGACCGAACGCACCGCCCTCGGCCGACAGGACGACGCCGGTGCGCATCGTGACCACGCGCGTGCCGGCCTCGGCGGCAGGCGCGGTGCACTCCTCCCACCGCCGGCTGACCTCGGCGATGTAGGTGTCCCCGGCCGGGTCCGCCTCGGTGCGGGCCCGGTCCCCGGGGTTGCCGTAGTAGCCGACCCCGGACATCGACAGCAGCGCCGGCACTCCCGCGTCGGCGACCGCACGGGCGATGGTCGTCGTGCCGTCGACGCGGCTGTCCATGACGGCGCGGCGCTGCGCCGGGGTCCAGGGGCGGTCGCCGATGCCGGCGCCGGCCAGGTGGATCACGAGGTCAGCACCTCGCAGCGCACCGGGGTCGACGTCGCCCGCAGCGGGGTCCCACCGCGCCTCGTCGGGCACCGCCGGCTGACGACGGACTAGACGGACGACCTCGTGACCGTCGGAGCGGAACGAGGAGACGAGGGCGCCGCCGAGCAGGCCGGAGGACCCCGTGAGAACGGTCTTCACGCGACCTCTTCTGCCTAGAGCCCCAGGTCGGACTCGAAGGAGCCTTCCTCCAGCCGCTGCTTGATCGTGCCGAGGAAGCGGGCCGCGTCGGCGCCGTCGACCAGGCGGTGGTCGTAGGACAGCGCCAGGTAGCACATCGACCGGACCGCGATCGTCTCCCCGAGCTCGGGATCGTCGACCACGACCGGACGCTTGACGACCGCGCCGGTGCCGAGGATGCCGACCTGGGGCTGATTGATGATCGGGGTGTCGAAGAGAGCGCCGCGGCTTCCGGTGTTCGTGAGCGTGAAGGTGCCGCCACCGAGCTCGTCCGGCGTGATCTTGTTGCTGCGGGTGCGCTCCGCCAGGTCGGCGATCTTGCGGGCCAGGCCGGCGATGTTGAGGTCGCCGGCGTCCTTGACCACGGGCACCAGCAGGCCGCGCTCGGTGTCGACCGCGACACCGAGGTGCTCGGCGTCGTAGTAGGTGATCTCGCCCTTGTCGGTGTCGATGCTCGCGTTGAGCGTCGGGTGGACCTTGAGGGCCTCCACCGTGGCCTTGGCCATGAAGGGCAGGAACGAGAGCTTCACACCCTCCCGGGCCTCGAAGTCGGCCTTGGCCCGCTGGCGCAGCCGGGCGATCTTGGTCAGGTCCACCTCGACCACGGTGGTCAGCTGGGCCGAGACCTGCAGCGACTCGACCATGCGCGCCGCGATCACCTTCCGCAGCCGCGACATCTTCTC
>DASTVO010000394.1:0-3339 GCA_035759075.1 Actinomycetes bacterium | reverse complement strand
AGATCGATCTTGAGCACACCGGTGAACTGGAACGGCAGCTGACCGATGATCGACAGGATCGCTACCCCGTCGGGCGTGACCCGGAGGACATCGGCGCCGACGTTGCGGAAGCGGTAGGAGTTGCCGTTCGCGCTGACGACGACCGCGAGGTTGACCGACGTGACCTGCGCCAGCCCCTTGTCGACCTCGCCGAACGTGCGAACGGTGATATGTCCGCGCTCCGTGAAGGTCACTGGGAAGTCGCATAGGGATTCGTCGGTGCCGACGTTGTCGATGGTGATCCGCTCGATGGTCGGTTGCGCGGCCGAGCGGCGGGGCTGCCGAATCAGGCCACGGTTGCGAGGGCGAACACCAGTGTGAGGAAGCGCTTCATCGACCCATCCCTCCTCGAGAGGCGCAGGGGCGCGCTACGGCCGAGTCAAGCACCGGAGGGGGCAGGCGCCCATGGCCCGGAGTGCCCATCTGGGTTGGCTCGCTGGCGGCCGCCCCTCCTGGCCGGAGTTCCTTCACCAGCCGCCGGGATCCGGGCCGAGCTGGTCGAGGTCGACCTGACCGAGCTGGACCTGGGCCGGCGGTTCAACCTGGTCGGCACCGTCAACGCGGTGCTGCCCGCGTTCGACGCGTGGGGCGTTGAAGGGCCTGGCACAGCACCTGCACCACGCGTCCGGCGCGTACGAGCAGCGCCCGGCACGTCGGGGGTCGGCCTCAAGCGGAGGAAGGATCTTGAGCACTGGACCCATCGGATCCGGCCTGCCTGCCGTACTCAGGCCGGGGTGAAGCGCACCGACCGGCGTTCGACGTCGGCCTCGGCCAGCCGGACCCGCACGGGCTCCCCCAGCGGCAGGTCCCCGGCGAAGGGCGCTCGGACGGCCGGCTCGGCGAGCTGCACGGTGCCGCCCTTCCCGTTGACCTCCACGACCACCGCGTCGAACTCCTGCCCGACCGCGTCGCGCAGCACGACCGCCTCCATCAGCGCCACGCACTCCCGCTCCAGCGCCCCGGCCCGGCGACTGCTCTCGGCCATCGCGTCCGGAAGCCGGGGCAGCACGCCGCGGACCCAGTCCGGGACCTCGTCGCCGGCGCACAGTGCCAGACAGACCTCGCTGACGTAGCGGTCGACGAGCCGGCGCAGCGGCGCCGTGGCGTGCGCGTACTCCGCCGCCACCGCGGCGTGCGTCGCCTGCTCGGGCACACCGCCGTCGAAGGCGGTGTAGCCGGCGCCGCGCAGCAGCATGGTCGCGTCTTCGAGGAAGGCGGCGTGCCGCGGCTCGGCGGCGTCGAGGCGGTTGATCACCTCCGCGTACGACCGGTCCGACGGCCATTCGATCTCCAGGGCCTTCGCCGCCCGCCGCAGCACCTGGATCGCGTCCTGCGGCGCCTCCGGCAGGGTGCGCAGCACGCCGATCTCGCCGTGCAGCATCAGCGCGGCCGCCGACATCCCGGTCAGCAACGAGACCTGCTCGTTCCACGACTCGACCGGCAGTGAGGTCCGGTAGCCGAGCCGGAACCCCGACTCCGTCTCCTCCACCCGCTGCTCGGGGATCGGCAGGCTGATCCCGCCGCGCTCGACCTCGATCTCCTTGCGTAGCCGGCCGACCTCGGCCAGCAGCTGGAGACGTTCGTCGGCCCGGCCCGAGTCGATGAGGCCCTGCACCTCTGCATAGTGGAACCGGTCCCGGGAGCGCACGAGCGCGCGACGCACGTCGACGCGGACCTGTTCGCCGGCGGAGTCCAGGTCGAGGGTCCACAGCACCGCGGGCCGCGTCTCGCCCGGCAGCAGCGAAGCCGCTCCCTCCGAGAGCACCTCGGGGTGCAGCGGCGTGCGAGTGTCCGGGCTGTAGAGCGTCTCGCCGCGGCGATGCGCCTCCGCGTCGACGTCCCGGCCGGGTGCCACGAAGGCGGCGACGTCCGCGATCGCGTACCGCAGCCGGTAGCCGCGGTCACGGCGCTCCAGGTGCATGGCCTGGTCCAGGTCGGTGGAGCCGGGCGGGTCGATGGTGAGGAACGGAAGGTCCGTGACGTCGTACGCGGGAAGGCGCGGCTCCCGGGCAGCTCGTTCGGCCTCCTCCCGCACCGCGGCGGGGAAGCCGTCCGGCAGGTCCAGCTCGGCCCGGATGCGCGCGAAACCGGCCCGCAGCTCGCGGGCCGCAGCGTCGTCGCCGACGCGCAGCGAGAGGTGTCGTCGCGCCATCCGGGCAGCCTACGGCGCCGAGGTGTGACCGCAGGGACTGCGGGTAACCGCCTGTCGTGTTCCTCTTCTTCTCGAACCGCCTGGGCTGCCTGGGGTCTATCGCGGTGTCCGTCGCCCTGACGGTTCTGCTCCTCTTCCTGATCGGTGTGCTGTAGATCCGGACCCCGTCCGTGGGACCTCTGCACCTGTCCCTGTTGTGAGCCTCGAGGGACAATGCAGGTGGGAGGAAGGAACGACCAGAGCGGCCGCTCAGAACCCCCCTCACACCGGAGGTGAGGGACATGCTGACGATGCTCGAGCGCACATCCATCAAGGAACCCCGCGTCCAGCGGCCGATCCCGGAGCTGAAGGTTCCGGAGGCGCGGCCCACGTGGCCGAAGGTGGTCCGTTGGACGGCAGTCGGACTGGCCGGCATCGGTGTCGGTGCCGCGCTCGGCCTCGGGGCCGTGAACAGCAACGACGTGGACTCCCTGCGTTCGGACGTCTCCACGCTGCAGAGCGAGCTGACGGTCGCGCAGGACACCATCAACGGGCTGCGAGCGGACCTGATCGGCGAGCGGTCCGGCTACAGCCTGGAGAGGGAGCACCTGGCGCAGAAGCCGGTGTCGTACAAGTTCGTGTACGAGCACCTGGCCCGGGCTCCCGACACCGGGTGACTCCTGCGGTGGAGATGAGGCGGTCCCGGAGAGATCCGGGACCGCCTCATGCCGATGCACCCCACTACGCTCAGCGCGCATGGCGGACCTCACGGTGGGCTACGCGGCGATGCTCGAGCAGTTCGGACCGAGGGAGGCCGTGGACCTGACGGTGCTGGCCGAGCAACACGGCTTCTCCGGGTGCATGGCGGCCGACCACTTCCAGCCATGGGTGCCGGCACAGGGCGAGTCCGCCTTCGTCTGGAACGTCCTGACCGCGGTCGGCGAACGCACCACCGGCGACCTGGGCCCAGGGGTCACGTGCCCGAGCTTCCGGTGGCACCCGGCGATCGTCGCCCAGGCCAGCGCGACGCTGGAGGTGATGTACCCGGGCCGGCACTGGCTCGGGCTGGGCTCCGGCGAGGCGCTCAACGAGCACGTGGTCGGCGGCTACTGGCCGGAGGCCGGCGAGCGGTCACTGCGGATGTTCGAGGCCATCGACGTCATCAAGAA
>DASTVO010000393.1:0-5100 GCA_035759075.1 Actinomycetes bacterium | reverse complement strand
CCCCACCACGCGGTGTCCCAGACCTCTCGCATCAGCTGCTCGCGGGTGACCACCTTGCCGTTCTCGCGCAGCAGCACCCGCAGCAGGTCGAACTCCTTGGCCGTGAGCGACAGCTCCTGCTCGCCGACCCAGGCCCGGTGGGACTCGGTGTCGATGCGCACCCCGTGCACGCCCTGGGTGACCTCGATGCCGCCGCGCCGCAGCAGCGCGCGCGCCCGGGCCAGCAGCTCGGCCAGCCGGAACGGCTTGGTCACGTAGTCGTCGGCTCCCGCGTCCAGACCGACCACGGTGTCGACCTCGTCGGCCCGGGCGGTCAGGACCAGGACGGGCACACCACTGCCCTCGGCGCGCAGCCGCCGGCACACCTCGAGCCCGTCCATCCCCGGCAGGCCCAGGTCGAGGACCACCAGGTCGACCGGCAGCCCGACCGTGGCCGACTCCAGCGCGCCGGGACCGTCCTCGCAGACCTCGACCTCGTAGCCCTCGCGGCGCAGTGCGCGGGCGAGCGGCTCCGAGATCGCCTGGTCGTCCTCAGCCAGGAGAACGCGAGTCATGACGGCATCGTATGCACCCGTCACCGTCTGGCCGGTCATCGACGCGCTCAGCCCAGCCGGGCGACGTGCCGGCCCACCCGCCTCAGGTCCCGGACGCGCTGCTCGTAGCGGGCGCCGCTGGCCAGCAGCAGCAGGCCGACGATCCCGATCGTGAGCCAGCGCGGCATGACGTCGTAGGCCGCGGCCAGGTACGGCGCGAGCTGCACCAGCGCGTCCACCGCGAGCACCCCGCCGCCGAGCAGCAGCGGCGCCTGCAGCCGGCGGGCGACGCCCAGCGCGAGCACGGTCAGCGCGGCCAGCCCGAGCAGGAACGGGCGCAGGTCGCCGGCGTCGGTGACCGCCCGCAGCAGGCTCGGCACGAGGGCGAGGGTGAGGCCGGTGCCGTAGGCCCGCCACGAGGGGTACGCGGAGTCCTGGTGCCGCCGGTACAGGCCGAGCGCCAGCAGCGCGAGCGCCGGCGGCACGGTGTACGCCTCCGGGGCGGTGACGTCGGACAGCGCCAGCCGCACCCAGCTGCTCGCGGCCAGGAACGCACCCGCCGGCCAGCCCCAGCGGTGGTCCTCGCGGACCCCGACCGCGGCCAGGCCTACGCCCAGGGCCAGCAGCGCCAGCCAGAGCTGGTCGCCGTCGGTCGCGGCGAGCACCAGCCCGACCGCGGCGCCGGCCCCGGCCACGAACCGGGCGTCGAGCACCTCCGTCGGCCGCCGCCGGGCCACCAGGGCCGAGCCGGCGAGCAGCACCGCGGCGGCCACGTCGACGGCCAGGCCGGTCCCGGCGACGCCCGCGTCCTGCCACCAGGCCAGCGACCCGACGTCCGCGACCGCCGCGGCGACCGCGAGGGCCACCAGGCCGCGCAGCACGCCGGACCAGAAGGCGTCCCCGGGGGCCGTCCTCGTCGCGACCACGACGACCGCGGCCACCGCGGCGGCGACCACCAGCGCGAGCGCCAGCGACCACACGGCCGGCCAGCCGGCGCCGCCGTGGCGCGCGACCGCTGCGGCCTCACCGACGAGCAGCGCGACGGCCGCGGCGAGGGCGCCGACCCGGGCGGCGCGCAGGACCGGAACCGGCCAGGCCAGGGAGACCGCCGCGACCAGGACGGCGGCGGCGACCGGCAGGACCGTGAGCGTCGCCGCGTCGACCGCGAAGGACCAGGCGACCCCCAGCGCGAGCACGCCTGCGCCGGAGGCGAGGGACGCGACGCCGAGGGCGAGCCGGGCCGCCCGCATGAGCAGCACCCCCGCGAGCAGCGCCACCAGGGCGACGGCCAGGTCGAGGGTCAGCCCCACCGCGTACGACGCCTCGAGCGCCGGCGCGGCCAGCAGCCCCGCGGCCGCCACCACCGGCACACCGACAACGGCGCCCGGCCGGAACCGCGCATGCAGCAGGGACGCGCCCACCAGCGCGGCGGCGACGACGAGCAGCAGCACGAGCGCCGGGCGGGTGCCCACACCGGTCACCCATCCGTCGTCACCGAGGTCGGGAGCGGCCAGCAGCCGGCGTGCCAGCGGGTTCCCGTCGGCGGCCCAGGCTGCGTCCGGCCACTGGGCCCGGCCGACCACCGCGGGGGCCAGGGCCCGGAGGGCCTCGCCGCCCGGGGCGACGGCGGCGGCGAGCAGCACGGCGACCGGCGCGGGCCGGCGGTCCTCCGGCACCAGGGCGACGGCGGCCAGCAGCACCGCGGCCGCGGCGGTGAGCGCCGCGGCGGTCCACCGGTCGGTGGTGCCGTCCACGACCGGGGCCCACACCGCGGCCACCAGCACCGCGGCCGCACCGGCCTGCAGCGCTGCAGGCAGCAGTGCGGGCAGCGCACCGGGGCCGGCGGCAGCCGCCCGGGTGCGCACGACCTCCGACGCCACCGCCAGCGTCAGGGCGGCGACCAGCAGCAGCGCGGTGCCGATGACCAGCGACCCGTCCTCGGCGTAGGCCGCGCCTCCGGCCAGCCAGGTCCCGACCACGCCGGCCAGGGCGCCACCGACGAGGACGGTGCGCCGGGCGTCGCGGGCGCGTGCGCTGAACGGCCAGCCCGCCACGACCGCCAGCGCCGCGACGGCCTGGGCGACCAGTCCGGCGGCGAGCAGCGCGGCCGGCTGGTCCACGCGGTCCGCCCCGAACGCCAGGACGGGCGGCAGGACGAGCTGGGCGAGCACCGCGGACGACACCCGCAGCGCCCGGGTCCGCAGGACCAGGCTGCCGGCGCCGGCCGCCGCGGCGACGAGCCCGGCGGCGGCACCGGTGGCGAGCTCGGCGTCCAGGTCACGCAGCCCGGCCAGGTCGGAGGCCCGGGCGCCGTAGCAGTCGAGCAGCGCCAGGCCGACGGTGAGCAGCGAGAGCGCCTCGGCGGTCGAGGCCAGGCCCTTGCGGGCCGTGCGGTAGGCGGCCGCGGCGGCGATCGCGGTGAGCCCGGCCATGACGGCGGCCCGGCCGCCGACACCCAGGCGGTCCCAGGAGACGGCGACGAAGATGACGGCGGCGACGGCCAGCAGACCCACCCCCAGGCCGAGGAGCAGGTTCTGCACCCGGCGAGGAGTCCACTCCGGGCGTGGCGCGGCCGGAACCGGGGGGCGCGGCGGGGCCGGCGGCTGCGGCGGCTGTGGCGGCGGCGCCTGCGCCGGCCCGGCGGACGGGGTGGTCGCGGGCGTGGGGGCCAGCGAGCCCGCGTACGCGGGGGTGTCGGCCTCGGCGCGCAACCGGGCGACGAGCTGGGCGCGTACGCCGAGCAGCCGGGCTGCCTCGACGCTGACCTGCCAAAGCCGGCTCGCGACCGGGCCCTGCAGCGGCAGCCGGCAGGCCGGGCACGCGGCGGGCTGGTCGCGGAGGACGGCGGAGCAGGACGGGCAGCGCTGCGGGTCCGCCAGGAGGGTCTCGTCGATCATCGTCCCCAGCCCTCCGTCGAGTCCTGATGTGTCTCCGGCGCCGGTGCGGGGTGCGTCTGCGCGGGAGCGGACGGCGGGCGGTGCAGCAGCGCCGCGAGCCCCCAGCAGGCGACCCAGGCAGCCAGCACGCCCGCGAGGACCCCGCCGACATCCACGGCCACCACCAGCGAGACCGCCCCGAAGCTCACGGCCATCCCCAGCAGCCCGCCACCGACCCGGGCCCACCGGCGCCGGCTCGTTGGGGCGGTCGCCGGCACCCGGCGGCCCATCACGACGGCCAGGACGACCCAGCCGGGTGAGGTCACGAGCAGGGCCGCAGCGATCAGTACCGCCAAGATCAGGGCGATGTCGGCCGGGCTGAACTCGAGCGGCCCGGCGAGCACGGTGGCGTCCATGCCTCCAAGACTCGACCGGTTAGGCCCCGGGCCGTAACCCGTACGCGTACTCATTGGGTGTGTCCCTATTCGGGACGCACCGGCTTCCCTTGACCACCACGCCTTGAGGGGGTGGCGGTTCTTGGTTGCCGTCCGGGTGCCCGCCTCACCTTGGCGGCGGGTCTTGTCCCGGTTCCGACCCAGCGCCCCAGTGGTGCAGGGTGGCGGTCGGCTCTTCCCCGGCCCATCCGGGTGCAGACACGTGACGGGTGTCAGGCGGCCACGAAACGAGGCGGTAAGGCGTTGTCCGGTGGCGGGGTTCAGCGGGCGAGGTTGACTGCGGCGTTGACGTCGCGGTCCAGGACCAGCCCGCAGCCGCCGGGCCCGTCGCAGCGGTACACGCGGACTCCGAGCGGCAGGTCAGCCTTGACGCTGCCGCAGCCGGAGCAGGTCTTCGAGCTCGGGTACCACCGGTCGGCCACGACGAGGTCGGTGCCGTACCAGGCGGCCTTGTAGGCCAGCTGGCGGCGCAGCTCACCGAACGCGGCGTCGGACACGTGTCGGGCGAGGGACCGGTTGGCCAGCATGCCGGCCGCGTTCAGGTCCTCCACGGTCACCGACACGTAGCCGCGGGCGAGGGTGGTGGTGATCTCGTGCAGCAGCGCTGCCCGGAGCCGGGCCACCCGGGCGTGGATCTTCCCCAGGCGTCGTGCGGCCTTGGCCCGGCCGGCGGACCCGCGCTTGGTTCTCGCGAAGGCCTGCCCGGCCAGTTTCAGCCGCGCCTGGGCGTGCTTGAGTGCTTTCACCCCCTCCCAGGCGTGCAGCACCACACCGTGCTCGTCCGCTGCCACGGCGAGGGTCTTGACGCCGAGGTCGACCCCGACCCGCGCCGTGTGCCGGCCGCCGGGTGACCTGCGGGCCGGATGCAGCGGTGCGGCCACGCCGGTGACCGAGACGATCCAGCGGCCGCGGTCGAACCGGAACGACGCCGCGTAGGCGTGGAACCGGCCGGCCGCCAGCATCCGCCGCAGCGTCTCGGTCGACTCCCGCACGCGGATCTCCCCGATTTTCGGGAACCGCAGGGCCTTCGGCCCGGTCGGCCGCACGGCGCACGCCTCACCCTCCCGGTACTTGGCGCGCAGACGGAACACGGGAGCGTCCCGGCGCCTCGTCTTGAAGCGGGGAAACCCCACCGCCCGGCCCGCCGGAGAGCCCTTCCGCGAGCTGGACCAGTTCGCCAGGGCCTGCGCAGCGTTCACCGAGGCGCACTCGAACACGTCCGCGGACACCTCGCGA
>DASTVO010000392.1:0-14182 GCA_035759075.1 Actinomycetes bacterium | reverse complement strand
CCGAGGACGGCTTCGTCGACGCGGAGACCGGCACGACGTGGTCGGTGCTCGGGACCGCCACCGCCGGGGAGCTCGCCGGCGAGCGGCTGGAGCCGGTCCGGCACGTGGACACGTTCTGGTTCTCGTGGGCGCTGTTCCAGCCGGACACTGCGATGATCAGGTGATGAACGGGCGGCCCCCTGTCCCTGTCTTCGACGTCAACGAGACGCTGTCGGACATGGCGCCGATGGGCGCCCGGTTCGCCGACGTCGGCGCACCGCGGCACCTCGCCCAGCTGTGGTTCGCCACCCTGCTGCGCGACGGCTTCGCCCTGGCCGCCGCGGGTGACAACGAGACCTTCTCCGCGCTGGGGAAGGGCGTGCTGCGGCAGCTGCTGCGCGAGTCTCTGGACGAGCCGAACCTCGACGCCGCGGTCGACCACGTCATGGGTGGCTTCCTGGCGCTGCCGCTGCACCCCGACGTGCCAGCCGGTGTCCGTGAGCTCCGCGCCGCCGGGTTCCGGCTGGTGACCTTGAGCAACGGATCGGCGCAGGTCGCCCAGAACCTCCTCGCCACGGCCGGGATCCGCGACGATTTCGAGGCGCTGTTGTCCGTCGAGGACGCCGGGTCCTGGAAGCCCGCTCGCCGCGCGTACGAGTACGCCGCGCGCAGCTGCGCGGTCGGGCTGTCAGAGATGCTGCTCGTCGCCGTCCACCCGTGGGACATCAACGGCGCGGCGCGGGCCGGGATGTCCACGGCCTGGGTGAACCGTCGCGGCGTCCCCTACCCGGACTACTTCGCCGAGCCGACGCACACGGTCGTCTCGTTGACCGAGCTGGTCACCGCGCTGACCGGCTGAGCGTTGGGCATCGGCCGCGCCGGGTGGTCGCCGACCCCCTCAGGCCAGGGAGGTCGCGCTGTGGACACCGACGACCGCGGCGACCAGCAGGAGCAGCACGGCGAACGCGCGGGTCAGCGTGGGGCCGGACACCCGCTCGCCGATGCGCTGCCCGGCGAACGTCCCGGCCACCGCCGCAGCGGTGAAGGGGGCGATGACGGCCCAGTCGAGGTCCAGGTCGTCGGCGCGGGACGCCAGCGACGCCGCGGACACGATCGAGATGACGACGAGCGACGTGCCGACCGCCACCGGCATCGGCAGCCGCAGGGCCAGGACCAGTGCCGGCACGATGACGAAGCCGCCGCCGACCCCGAACAGCCCGGTGAGGAAGCCGACCCCGAGACCGGTCAGCGCGACGTACGCGACGGCGGCCGCCCTCGACCGGTGCCGTGGCCGCGGCTCGCCCTGCCGCAGCATGGCGCCCGCCGCGAGGACCATGACCAGCGCGAACCCGAGGAGGAGCAGGTCCTCGTCGAGGCGCCGGTTGAGCAGCGTTCCCGCGTACGCGGCCACGACCCCGGCCCCTCCGAACGCCGCACCGACCCGCCAGCGCACGTTGCCTGCGCGGGCGTGGCCGAGCGCGCCAATGACCGCGGTGACCCCGACGATCAGGAGGCTGCCGGTCGTGGCCTCCTGGGCGCTCTGGCCGAAGAGGTAGACGAGCACCGGCACCGTGAGCACCGCGCCGCCGCCGCCGAGCCCGCCGAGCACGGCACCGATGGCCAACCCGACGAGGGCGGCGAGCAGCAGGCTCACGCGACCGAGCCGGCCTTCCCGCCGTCGCGGACCACGGGCAGGCCCGCGGCCGCCCAGGCGTTCATGCCGCCGGACATGTTGCGGGCGTCCACTCCCGCGGAGCGCAGGCGGCGGGCAGCCATCCCGGACCGGCTGCCGGAACGGCAGACCGCGACGACGACCCGGTCCCTGGGGAGCTGGTCCGCGTTCAGCGCGCCGAGCGGCATGTGCGTCGCCTGCGGCGCGTGCCCGGCGCTCCACTCGCCGGGCTCGCGGACGTCGAGCAGCAGCGCACCGTCCTGGGTGCTGAGGCGGTTGGCCTCGGCGGGGTCGATGTGGGCGGGACGGTGCTTGCGGTTGAACAGGCCCATCAGCGGGTGCCTTCCTCTGGGGTGTTGGCGTGGGTGGTGGCGGAGGTGGTGGGGTGGGTGCCGCCCAGGCCGAGCCGGTAGCCGGTCCGGGCGGAGAACTCTGCGGTGACACTGAAGCGGTCGCCGCGCACGAGGGTGTGCCGCCACTCGACGGGTCGACCCGCGCTGCAGCCGAGGCGGTCGATGGCGAAGGCTGCGATCTCCGGTCCGATCCCGAGCAGCTCGCGCTGGCCGGGGGTGGGGACCACGGCCCGCAGACGCTCCTCGCCGCCGGCGATGCGCACGCCGGCGCGCTCGGCGAGCTCGTCGTAGAGAGCGGTGTGGGTGAAGTCGGCGCCGAGCAGGGGGGCCGCGACCGCGGCGGGCAGCCAGACCGTGTCGACGGCGAGCGGCTCTCCCCCGGCGAGCCGGAGCCGCTCGAGGTGGAACAGCGGGGTGGTCTCCTCGAGCCCGAGCCGGGCGGCGATCACCCCGTCGGGCCGCACGTCCAGCGCACGGACGATCGAGCGCTGCTCGAGCCCGGCGGCCTCGACCGAGGCGAAGAGGCTGTAGAGCGCACCGAGGGGCTGCTCGATCTCGGGGACGTCGGCCAGCCGGGGGGCGCGGCCCCGCTCGGCGACGACGACCCCGTCCTCGCGCAGGCGGCGCAGCGCCTCGCGAACGGTGTGCCGGCTGACCCCGTACTCCGCGGCGGCCGCGAGCTCGCCGGGAAAGGCGCGCGCGAACTCCCCCGCGTCCAGCCGCCGCATCAGGTCGGCGTGCAGCTGGGCCCACAGGGGAAGAGGGCTGGAGCGGTCCAGGGGCCGGGGGCCGACGCTCGCTTGCATCCGGTCGGGCATGGGAGTAATGTACGGACATTCGTACGCAGGGTCAAACCCATGACCAAGGAGGACGCACCGTGCTGCACGTCGAGGTGATCGCGACCGAGGAGCTGGGAGACCGTAGCTACGTCGCCCACGACGGGAACACCGCAGTCGTGGTCGACCCGCAGCGCGACCTCGACCGGGTCGAGCGCCTGCTCGCCGACCGCGGCCTGACGGTCGGCGCGGTCCTCGAGACACACGTCCACAACGACTACGTCACCGGCGGGTACGAGCTGGCGCGCCGGACCGGCGCCCGGTACGTGCTGCACCAGGCGGACGACCTCGCCTTCGACCGCCACGGTGTCACCGACGGCGACGAGCTCACCGTCGGCGGGCTCACCGTGCGCGTGCTGGCGACCCCGGGCCACACCGATCACCACGTCTCCTACGTGGTGTCCGCCGACGGGGCCGCGCCCGCGGTCTTCACCGGCGGGTCGCTGCTCTACGGCAGCGTCGGGCGTACCGACCTGGTGGACACCGAGCGCACCGAGGAGCTCACCCGCAAGCAGTACCGGTCTGCCCGCCGGCTGGCGGACGAGCTGCCCGACGAGGCAGCGGTCTACCCCACCCACGGCTTCGGCAGCTTCTGCTCCTCCGGCGACGCAGCCGGCGGCGACGACTCGACCATCGGGGCGGAGCGGGAGCGAAACGACGCGCTGACCGAGGACGACGAGGACACGTTCGTGACGCGCCTGGTCGAGGGGCTCACCGCGTACCCGACCTACTACGCGCACATGGCGCCGCTGAACCGCCAGGGGCCTGGCGCGGCGGACCTCTCGCCCGCAGAGCCGGTCGACCCGGACGAGCTGCGCAAGCGGGTGGCGGCGGGGGAGTGGGTCGTGGACCTGCGCGACCGGACCGCGTACGCCACCGACCACGTGGCCGGCACGGTCGGGATCGAGCTCTCCGACCAGTTCGCGACGTACGTGGGATGGCTGCTGCCGTGGGGCGAGCCGCTGACGCTGCTCGGCGAGAGCGCGGAACAGGTCGCCGACGCCCAGCGGCAGCTGGTCCGGATCGGGATCGACCGTCCCAGCGGCGCCGCGGTCGGTGACCCGGCCGAGCTCGCCGGTGGCGACGACCTGCGCCGCTACGAGCGCGTGGAGTTCGCCGACCTTCCGGCGGGCCTCGCGGACGGATCGGCCGACGGCGACGTCGTGCTCGACGTTCGCCGGGACGACGAGCGCGCCGCCGGCGGGATCCCCGGCTCGGCGCACGTCCCGATCCACTCGCTGCTGGACCGGATGGACGAGCTGCCGCAGAAGCGGCTGTGGGTGCACTGCGCCAGCGGCTTCCGGGCCAGCATCGCCGCCAGCCTGCTCGACCGTGCCGGGCGCGACGTCGTGCTCATCGACGACGAGTACGACAAAGCCGTCAAGTCAGGCCTCGCCACCGGCTGAGCACCGACCGGTTCGGCACCGCCCGGTTCGGCACCGACCTGTTCGGCACCGACCGGCTGAGCACCGACCGGTTCGGCGACGTTGCGCACCGACACTCCGTACGACACGCCGAGTCGGCGGTGCGGAACGTCGCCCAACCGGGGTGGGTGTGCGCTCAGGCGGTGAGGGACTCGAGTGCGGCGGTCAACCGCTTCCGCGCCTCGTCGGCGACCGGGCGCAGCTGCTCCTCGTCCGGCACCGAGACCATGACCTGCGGGTCGAGCACCTCGACGACGGTCCCGCCGTCCGCGCCGCGGACCACGACGTTGCAGGGCAGCAGCAAGCCGATGGACCGGTCGACCTCCAATGCCCGGTGCGCCAGCGCCGGGTTGCAGGCGCCGAGGATGACGTAATCCTCCATCTCCTCGCCGAGCTTGGCCTTGAGGGTCTGCCGGACGTCGATCTCGGTCAGCACCCCGAAGCCCTGCTCGGAGAGCGCGTCGCGCACGCTCTGGACGGCCTTCTCGTGGGGCATGTCGAGCCGGACGCTGTCGCCGTAGGACATCGCCGCTCCGATCTGTCGGTTCGAGGTCATCAGTCCGCAGTTCTTGCCTCAGGCCAGGGAGAGGAAAACCCGCTCGAGCTTGGCTCGGTCGAGCTCACCCTCCTCGCCGGCGAGGATGCACTGCTCCAGGCCGGCCGCGATGAGCGCGAACCCCGCCTTGTCGAGAGCGCGGGAGACCGCCGCGAGCTGGGTGACGACGTCGGCGCAGTCCCTGCCCTCCTCGAGCATGCGCAGCACGCCGGCGAGCTGGCCCTGGGCGCGCTTGAGCCGGTTGATCACGCTGCCCAGGGTCTCGGGCTCCAGCTGCACGGTGTCCTCCACGGTGGGGTCGATACGGGCCAGGGTATGTGCCGCGCGGTCGGTCGGGTCAGTGGCTGAACCGCACCGACGGCAGCACCCGCCGCAGCCACGACGGCGACGCCCAGGCGGCGCGCCCGGTCAGGCGCATCAGCACGGGGAGCAGGAGCAGCCGGACCAGCGCGGCGTCGAGGAGCACCGCGACACCGAGGACGACGCCCATCTCCTTGGGCGGCAGCGGCCCCGACAGCGCGAAGGTGAAGAAGACCGCGACCATCACACCGGCGGCGGCGAAGATGACCCGGCCGGAGTGCGCGAGACCGCCGACCATGGCCTCCTTCGGGTCACCGGACTTCTCCCAGTGCTCCTTCGCCGAGGCGAGCAGGAAGACCGTGTAGTCCATGCCGATCGCGAAGATCATGGCGAAGAAGAAGACCGGCGCCCAGGCGTCCAGGAAGCCCTGGGACTCGAACCCGAGCAGCCCCGCCAGGTGCCCGTCCTGGAAGATCA
This sequence comes from Actinomycetes bacterium, assembly GCA_035759075.1. Lineage (GTDB taxonomy): Bacteria > Actinomycetota > Actinomycetes > JACCUZ01 > JACCUZ01 > DASTVO01. Next base: position 8,585 of record DASTVO010000392.1, on the reverse strand, counting down.
GCTTGGCGACGCCGAATGCGGCCGCGGTGGCCAGCAGGTTCGTGACGGTTCCCAGTGCGGCCAGCAAGGGAGCCTGCAGCGCGACGAGCAGGAGCAGGAAGCCGAGGGCCAGCACGACGCCCACCACCAGCGGGGTCTTGTCCGCGAGCAGCGTCTCGAGGTCGTGGTTCTCGGCCGAGGCACCCCCCACGAGGGCTCCCGCTGGCAGGTCCGCGCGGAGCCGGTCGATCGTGCTCCCGAGCTCCGGGTCGGACGGGCCGACGTCCGGGATCGCCTGGACCAGGACGTTTCCGGCCCGCCCCTCGAGCGGCGGCATCACCGCTGCGACTGCCTGGTCCGCGCGCAGGACCTCAGTCGTCTCCTGCGCTTCCGCGGCCGGGGCGACGACCTGCAGGGTCCCAGGTGCGCCCTCGCCGAACGCGTCCTGGATGAGCGTGTAGCCGACCCGGCTGCCATCGCTCTCGGGCACGACCTTGATGCTCGGCATCCCGGTCTGCAGGCCCAGAACGGGCACGATCAGTGCGGCCAGCGCGAGGAGTGCGACGGCCCCGTAGGCGACGGGACGGCGCCACAGCCGGTTCGCCCACGCGGCGAACCGCGGCGACCGGTGCTCGCCGGCGTGCACCCAGGGAAGGGCCAGCGCGTCCACCCGGTGGCCGAGCTTGGCCAGCACGGCCGGCAGCAGCGTCAAGGTCGCGGCGAGCACGAAGACGACCGAGAGCATGATTCCCAAAGCCATGGACCGGAAGGCCGGCGACGGGACCAGCATCACGGCCGAGAGCGAGATCAGCACGGTCAGGCCGGAGAAGAGCACGGCCTTGCCGGCGGTGTCCATCGTCTCGCCGACGGCGTGCCGCGTCGGCTTGTTGTCGCCGAAGCGGGCCGCCCGGAACCGGACCACCAGGAACAGCGCGTAGTCGATGCCGAGCGCGAGGGCGAACATCAGCGCGAAGTTCATCGCCCAGATCGAGATCTCACCGACCTGGGTCCCGAGGTACAGCGACCCGGCAGCGGCGACGAGCCCGACGATCGTGAGCATCAGCGGCAGCCCTGCCGCGACGAGTGAGCCGAAGGCCACGACAAGGATCACGAGGGTGACCGGCCAGCTGATCAGCTCGCTCTTCATCATGGCTTCGAGGTTGGCCGCGTTGAAGTCGCTCCACAGCCCGGAGGAGCCGGTGAGGGCGACGGTGACGTCGTCGCTCCCGAGCTCGTGCAACGGGTCCTTGAGGTCGTCAGCGGCTCGCACCATCTCGTGGGTGTTGGCGGTGGCCGCGCCGGCCTGGATGAGCGCCGTCCGGCCGTCCGCGGAGACCGACAGGCCCTGCTGCGGCGCCAGCACCTGGGAGGTGCGCGGATCGGCGTCGAGCAGCCGGACCGCCTCGTCCACCACGCTTCCCGCCTCGCCGCGCAGGACTGGACCGGTCTCGGAGTGCACGACGACCTGCAGCGCCGCGCTCGACATGCCGCCGAACTCACGCTGCACGACGTCGCGGGCCGCGACCGACTCGGAGCCGGACGCCTCCCAGCCCGCACCGGCCAGCGCGTGCTCGACCTTGGGAGCGAACGCGCCGAGGGCCACGACGACCAGCGCCCAGACGACGAACACCGCCCGGGTGTGCTCGGCGGTCAGGACGCCGAGACGGCCCAGCGGGCCGAAACGGGGTGCCGGGTGCTCGGTCTCGGCACGCGTCCGGGCAGGGGAGAGCTGAGCGGGCATGAGGTCCTCACGTCGGTACGGGTGGGGGTATGCGTGAGGATACGGGGAGGGGTATCGGTGATGTCAATTCGGACCCGACCCGTCCGAGTTCGGCGATGTTGCGCACCGACCCGCCGCGCGACACGCCGACCGGCGGGTGCGGAACGTCGCCCACCCGGTGTGAGGCGGGTCAGGCGCCCTCGGCCTCGAACAGCGAGCGCAGGCCGGCGTCCAGGTCGACGAACGCCGACTCGACCCCGGGCGGGCAGACGCCGTAGCTCGACCCGAGGAACTCCGCGACGTCGGCCTTGAGCGCCTGCACGACGGCCGCACCGTCATCGGACATCAGCGCGATGTTGATCATGTTCACACCGCCACGGGACACCGGCCAGATCCGCACGTCCCCGTGGCCGGTGGCCCCCTCGAGCCCCTCTGACATCAGCTCGCGCGAGAAGCACCAGCGCACCCGCCGGTCGGACCCGGTGAGGAAGTCGGCGTGCACCGCGTACGGGTCGCTGGTCTCGTACCGCAGCAGCACCGGCACCTGCTCGACCCGGTCGTCGGGATGGACGACCTCCATCACCAGGTCTCTGGTCACCATCGAAGACACGCAGTCCATCTAGCGCTCCAACTCGTCCTGCCCCGTCGGTGTGGGTGTGCTCCCCGTGCTTGCGTCCTGTCGCTCTTTCTCGTCCGTCTCTCGTGTCCCGCAGCAGCCTCAGCTCTGCGCCATGTCCACGAATCGTGAGTAGTGGCCCTGGAAGGCGACGGTGATCGTCGCTGTCGGACCGTTGCGGTGCTTGGCCACGATGAAGTCGGCCTCGCCGGCGCGCGGCGACTCGCGCTCGTACATCTCCTCGCGGTGCAGCAGCACGACCATGTCGGCGTCCTGCTCGATCGAGCCCGACTCGCGCAGGTCCGACATCTGCGGCTTCTTGTCGGTGCGCTGCTCCGACCCGCGGTTGAGCTGCGAGATGGCGATGACCGGGACCTCGAGCTCCTTGGCCAGCAGCTTGATGGCCCGGGAGAACTCCGAGACCTCCTGCTGGCGGCTCTCGACCCGCTTGCCGCTCGACATCAGCTGGAGGTAGTCGATGACCACGAGCTTGAGGTCGTGACGCTGCTTGAGCCGCCGGCACTTGGCACGGATCTCCATCATCGACATGTTCGGCGAGTCGTCGATGAACAGCGGGGCGTTGGACACCTCGCCCATCCGGCGGGCCAGCCGCGTCCAGTCGTCGTCGGTCAGCTTGCCGGTGCGCATGTGGTGCAGCGCCACCCGCGCCTCGGCCGACAGCAGTCGCATGGTGATCTCGTTGCGGCTCATCTCCAGCGAGAAGATGCAGGTCGCCATGTTGTTCTTGATGGCGGCCGCCCGGGCGATGTCGAGGCCCAGCGTCGAGTTGTGCGTCGGAACCATCGCCCGTCCGGCGAGGTAGAGGTGGTCGGCGTTGTCCACCTCGACGCACCGCACAGGGACGCTCTCGACCCGCCGCACGTCCACGATGTACCGGCGACCGATCTTCGCGTCGCGACCGGAGCGACGGTCCTTGTGCGTCAGCCGCTTGCGCTCCAGGCGGAACACGTCGTCGTTGGCCGAGAACGTCAACACGTACGCGGTGGAGCTGTTCTCGGAACGTCCGGCCACCCGCTTGGTGCGCCATCCGCACTTGTAGCCAAGGCCGACCACCAGGTCGTACACATCCTCGGCAAGTCGGCGCGACGTGACGGCGAACTGCACCGACCCCCCGGCGGTCACCGTGCCGTCGGTGTCGAGCAGCCCTGCCAGCAGCAGCCGGCGCTGCGCCTCGGACGCCCGCAGATAGATGGACGGGATGTGCTTGTCGCCCAACAGGCCCAGCGTCCGCAGGATGCCGGGAACCGTCCCGTGGTGGGCATGACACCCGGCGCACCGCCGCAGGCCGGACGACGGGGCGCCGCAGTCCGGGCAGGTCGGCGGCACCGGCAGACCGACACCCCTGGCCCGTCCGCCGCAGCTGCGACCGCACGTCCGGACCTGAGAGGTGTGCGGGACGAACGAGTCGCCGCAGACGACGCACTGCCGCGGCGCCACGGGCGACGCCTCCCCGAGCCTGATCGAGTAGTTGAGTCCGGACGTCCGCTTCACCCGGAGGCCGTCCGCCTCCAGGTGCATGGCGATCTCGGGGTCCGCGCTGGTGTACCGGGCACTGGCACTGTGTCCGTCACCCAGCCACACCCCGAGCGCGTAGGGAGGCAGCGGCAGAACCGCTTCGGGCAGCTGTAGCGGAGCGGTGTTCGCGACCGTGTGGTTGAGCCGCCGGTCGGCGGTGCTCTCGACCCGCAGGGTCTCCGCGATCTCGGACGTGGTGCGCACGGCGGGCAGCACCCGCGGCGCGACACCCCGCGCCCCGGCCTCCTGGGCCGCACGGCGCACCGCTCGCGTCTCGGTCAGCCAGCCGTGCTCCGCGTCGGCGACGATGACGGTGCCGTCCGCGAACTCGACCTCGTAGCAGGGACGGCCGGTCATGACCTCGGTCGCGGCGACGACTGTGGTCGGCCGGCCGTCGGCCCCCAGCAGCTGGTCGCCGACCGCCACCTCACCCATCGTCGTCCAGCCGGTGGGCGTCGCGAGCGGAGTGTCGAGCGCGAGCGCCTTCCCGACGGCCGGCCTCGCGGCCACGACGATCATCTGCCCGGGGTGCAGCCCGTTGGTCAGCTCGTCGAGGTCGGCGAACCCGGTCGGGACGCCGACCATCTCCCCGCCGCGCGACCCGATCGCCTCGATCTCGTCGAGCGCCGCCTCCATGATCGACGACAGCGGCTGGTAGTCCTCGGACGTCCGCTTGTCGGTGACCGAGTAGACCTCGGCCTGGGCCGCGTCGACGATGTCGTCGGCGTCGCCGTCGCCGGCGTAGCCCAGCTGCACGATCTTGGTGCCGGCCTCGATCAGGCGCCGCAGCACTGCGGTCTCGCGGACGATGCGGGCGTAGTAGCCGGCGTTGGCGGCGGTCGGCACGGACTGCAGCAGGGTGTGCAGGTACGGCGCGCCGCCGACCCGGCCGAGCTCGCCGCGCTTCTGCAGCTCGGCGGACACCGTCACCGCGTCGGCCGGCTCACCCCGCCCGTACAGGTCGAGGATGGCCTCGTAGACCAGCTCGTGCGCGGGCCGGTAGAAGTCGTGGCCGCGGACGACCTCGACGACGTCGGCGATGGCGTCCTTGGACAGCAGCATGCCGCCGAGGACCGACTGCTCGGCCGCGAGGTCCTGCGGTGGGGTGCGCATGAGGGCGCCAGCCGCCGTGTCCGGCATCTCGACGATGCTCACGCCCCACCACCTCGTCCCCGCCAGAAGTCCCACCCGCACCGACCGCGCACAGTTGTATCGGCCCCCGTGGACACATCACGAACCAACGCGCCGGATCGCCGGCTAGGGCTGTGGACAACCTGTGGATGTACGGCTGCCGGGCTGTGGAGGACGCTCGCATCGGTGTGCACAGGGTGTGGACCCGGATGTGGACCCCGACGACCGGGAAGGCACGCCGCGCCGGGTGGACTGCACCGATCCCGTCCACCGGCTGTGGACCGGAGAAACTTCGGCCGCTGTCTACGATGCGGACGGTGCAACCGCCATCCGGACTGCTGCGGCACCGCCACGACCGCGAGATCCTGCGGCTGGCGGTTCCGGCGTTCGGCGCCCTCGTCGCCGAGCCGCTGTTCCTGCTCGCCGACTCGGCCATCGTCGGTCACCTCGGCACCCCGCAGCTGGCGGGGCTCGGCGTCGCCGGCACCCTGCTCGCGACCGCTGTGTCGCTGTGCATCTTCCTCGCGTACGGCACGACCGCCGCCGTGGCCCGCCGCGTCGGCGCGGGCGACCTGCGCGCGGCCACCGCCCAGGGCATCGACGGCATCTGGCTGGGCGCCGGGCTCGGCGCCCTGCTCGCGCTCGCGGGACTGGTCGCGGCCGAGCCGCTGGTCGCCGCCTTCGACCCGGCGCAGGAGACGGCGCGGCACGCGCTGGCCTACCTGCGGGTGTCGCTGGCCGGGCTGCCGGCGATGCTCGTCGTGCTCGCCGCCACCGGCGTGCTGCGCGGGATGCAGGACACCCGCACCCCGCTGGTCGTGGCCTCGGCCGGCGCCGCCGCCAACGTCGCGCTGAACGTGCTGCTGGTCTACGGCGTGGGCCTCGGCGTGGCCGGCTCCGCGCTCGGCACGGTCATCGCGCAGGCCGGGATGGCCGCCGCCTTCCTGGTGGTCGTCGGGCGCAGTGCCCGCCGGCATCACGCGCCGCTGCGCCCCGACCTGCCCGGCATCCGGGCCGCGGCGACGGCGGGCGTCCCGCTCGTCGTGCGCACCGCCACCTTGCGTGCGGCGCTGGTCGCCATGACCTACGTCGCCACGTCAGTCGGCACCGTCGCCGTCGCTGCGCACCAGGTCGCGTTCACGATCTGGATGTTCCTGGCGCTGGCGCTGGACGCCGTCGCCATCGCGGGCCAGGCCATCGTCGGGCGCTACCTGGGCGCCGGCGACGTCGTCGGCGCCCGCGAGGCGACGCGGCGCATGGTCGAGTGGGGGGTCGCGGCGGGAGTGCTGCTGGCGGTCGTCGTGATCGCGCTGCGGGCCGCGTACGTCCCGCTCTTCACACCGGACGCGGACGTGCGTGCGCTGCTCACCGCGGTGCTGCTGGTCGGGGCGCTGTTCCAGCCGGTCGCCGGGGTGGTGTTCGCGCTCGACGGGATCCTCATCGGTGCCGGCGACGGGCGCTACCTCGCCTGGGCCGGGGTCGTCACCCTGGTGGTGTTCCTGCCGCTGGCCGGGCTGGTGCTGGTGACAGATGCCGGGCTGGTCGCGCTGTGGTGGGCGTTCAACGGGTTCCTCCTCGCCCGGCTGGCCACGCTGGTCCGGCGATGGCGTGGGGACGCGTGGCTGGTCACCGGCGCCGCCGTCCCCCGCCGCCGGTGAGCGGTTGCCCGGCGGTTTGACCCGGACGAGACTGGACATCAGCCCACGCCCCCCGGTGTCCCGCCACGAGGAGGAACCCGCCATGCCCAGGATCACCGTCGGCCAGGAGAACAGCGGACCGATCGAGCTCTACGTCGAGGACCACGGCGCCGGCCGGCCGGTGGTGCTCCTCCACGGCTGGCCGCTGAGCGGGCGCTCGTGGGAGAAGCAGGTCCCCGCACTGGTCGACGCCGGGCACCGGGTAGTGGTCTACGACCGCCGCGGGTTCGGCAAGTCCAGCCAGCCCTGGGAGGGCTACGACTACGACACGCTGGCCGCCGACCTCGACGTGGTCATGCGTGAGCTCGACCTGCGCGACGCGACCCTGGTCGGCTTCTCCATGGGCGGCGGCGAGGTCGCGCGGTACATCGCCCGGCACGGCACCGACCGGGTCGCCCAGGCCGTCCTCGCCGGGGCGGTCCCCCCGTACCTCTACAAGTCCGACGACAACCCCGGCGGCGGCGTCGACGACGCGCTCATCTCCACGTTCCACGACAGCATCGCCACCGACCGGATCGCGTTCCTCGACGACTTCACCCGCAACTTCTTCGCGGCCGGCGACCGGACCGACCTGGTCAGCGAGCCGTTCCGGCTGCACATGCGCGACGTCGCCGCGTTCGCCTCGCCCAAGGGCACCTCTGACTGCGTCACCTCGTGGGCGAGGACCGACTTCCGCGCGGACCTGGAGAAGTTCGACCTGCCGACGCTGGTCATCCACGGCGACGCCGACGGCATCGTGCCGTTCGAGGTGAGCGGCAAGCGGTCGCACGAGGCCGTGAAAGGCAGCCAGCTCGAGCTGATCGAGGGTGGGCCGCACGGCTTCAACGTGACCCACGCCGAGCAGTTCAACAGCGCGCTGGTGAAGTTCCTGGGCCGCTGAGGATGGGTCGGTCGATCTCCCCGGACCGGTGATCGTTCGGCCCCGACCGGCTCACCACCAGCCGCGGTACTGGCGGACCCACAGCGTGCAGCCCCTTGTGGACCCGGCGCGCACGCCGCGACAGGGAGGCGGCTGGGCCGGCGGCTCCGCCTCGTACACGTAGGTGACGCCGCCCTCCTCGACCTCCCGCTGCGGCGTCCACAGCTCCGGCGCCAGCTCGTAGCCGTTGAGGAAGATCTCGCAGTCGCAGAAGCCGCCCCGCTCGCCCAACCGACGTTCCAGAGCGGTCGCGCGCGGCGCCTTGCGGTCGCGGTAGTGGGTCGCCCAGCGCAGCCCCGTGCAGCCGAGGTCGAGCATGCGCCAGACGTAGCAGAGCAGGCACTCGCCCCTCCGTCGTTCGGTCAGCTCGGCCGACAGGACGCGCAGCTCGCGCTCGGTGTCGACCACAAATGGTTCACCGTTCATGCCGGCATCGCAGCAGCAGGGTTGGACACGACAGGCGTCCAGGCGCCGGTCCACGGCGACGGCGCCGTGCGGCGCTCAGTCGCCGGTCGACCCGTCGATCAGCTCCCGCAGCAGGTCGGCGTGGCCGTTGTGCCGCGCGTACTCCTCGATCATGTGGACGTAGACCCAGCGCAGGTCCATATCGGCGCCGCGGCGGGTCCGGAACACGTGGTCCAGCGGCAGGTCGGCGACCGCGCTGCGGGCGGCGTCCACCTCACGGTCGTACGCGGCGAAGTCGGTCTCTGCGTCGGCGCTGTCGACGTCGTCGAAGTCCGGCTCCCCGTCCCTGCTCCACAGCGGCAGCTCGAGCTTGCGGCCGCAGGCGTTCAGCTGGAACCACCACCGCTCGACCATCGTCATGTGCCGGACCAGCCCGAGCAGGGAGAGCGTCGAGGTGGCGACCGGGCGCGAGCGCAGCTGCTCGGCGTCGAGCCCGGCGCACTTCCACAGCAGGGTGCGGCGGTGGTAGTCGAGCCAGGCCTCCAGCGACTCTCGTTCGCCGGCGACGGTCGGCGGGTCGGT
>DASTVO010000391.1:0-18159 GCA_035759075.1 Actinomycetes bacterium | reverse complement strand
GGCGCGAGTGACTCGGCCGCGGGCAGCCGAGGAGTAGAAGCGGCTCCGTCGGGGTACTCCGCGGTCCGTGACCGATCCGGAGCCGATGGACGAAGACGGGGTGCGCCGGTCGCTCTCGCACGCCCTGGCGCTGCAGGCCCGCTCGCTGCTCGAGCTGACCATGCTCGCCGGGGCGCTGCGCGGACTGTCGGGGGTCGGGACCAAGAGCCAGCTCAGGCAGTTCGTCCAGCACGAGCTCGAGGACACCTACCTGCTGACCGAGAAACTGGTCTCGCTCGGCGGATCGGCGGCCGTCGACCTGGAGAAGGTGGAGGTCGACCGGGACGCGCAGCGCGCCCTGGCGACGCTGCTCGAGCACGAGCGGGAGGTGATCGCCGCCCTGCACGCGGTCATCCCGTTCTCCGGCCAGGAGCCGCGCAGCGAGGCCCTCGAGCACCTCCTGGAGCACGTGATCATGCGCAAGCAGCAGCAGGCGGACTTCCTGGCGCTGGCTGTCGAGGGGTGAGCGGGTCCTAATCGACCGAGCCCCGGCGGACACGAACCGGTGGGCCGCCGTCGAGGACCACGGCCTGGTAGGGCCGCTGAGGTGGGTGGAGCGGGTGACGGGAATCGAACCCGCATGGCCAGCTTGGAAGGCTGGGGCTCTGCCATTGAGCTACACCCGCGCGCGGCCGGCGTTTCGCGGTCCGGCCTCGCGGGCCCTAGGATGCCATGTGCGCTGCGGGGCGTAGCGTAGTGGCTAGCGCGCCTGCTTTGGGGGCAGGAGATCGGGAGTTCGAGTCTCCCCGCCCCGACCATCCCGACCGGTCCGGAGCACGGCAGGCGCCCGGAGCGCCACGCCACGCCTGTCGTCCCCGCAGCTGACCGACGCCTCCATCACCCGTACGCCCCGAGGAGCCTCCCCACCGTGAAGAGCGATCTTGAGACCCTGAACCCGACCCGGGTCAAGCTGACCGTCGAGGTCCCGTTCGAGGAGCTCGAGCCCAGCCTCGCAGCGGCGTACAAGAAGATCGGCGGGTCGGTCTCGATCCCCGGCTTCCGCAAGGGCAAGGTCCCGCCGCGCGTCATCGACCAGCGCTTCGGCCGCGGCGTGGTGCTCGAGGAGGCCGTCAACGAGGCGCTGCCCAAGTTCTACGGCCAGGCGGTCGAGGAGAACGAGATCCAGGTCCTCGGCCAGCCGGAGGTCGACGTCACCGCGTTCGAGGACGGACAGCACCTCACGTTCACGGCTGAGGTGGACGTCCGACCGCAGTTCGACCTGCCCGACTACGAGGGCATCGCCGTCACCGTCGACGACGCCGAGGTGACCGACGCCGAGATCGACGAGCAGCTCACCGGCCTCCGCGAGCGGTTCGCGACCCTCACCGGCGTCGACCGGCCGGCCGCGGACGGCGACTTCGTCTCCCTCGACCTCTCCGCCGCGATCGACGGCGAGGCCATCGACGAGCTCACGGCGAAGGGCCTGAGCTACCAGGTGGGCCAGGGCTCGCTGCTCGACGGCCTCGACGAGGCCGTCACCGGCCTGTCGGCGGGGGAGTCGCGCGACTTCCCGACCGCGCTCGTCGGTGGCGACCACGCCGGCCAGGAGGCCACGGTCACCGTCACCGTCGTGTCGGTGAAGGAGCGCGAGCTGCCTGAGCTCGACGACGAGTTCGCGCAGACCGCGAGCGAGTTCGACACGCTCGAGGAGCTGCGCGACGACGTGCGCGAGCGCGTCTCCCGCATGAAGGCCGTCGAGCAGGGCGTCCAGGCCCGCGACCGCGTCCTGGAGGCGCTGCTCGCCCAAGTGGACATCCCCCTGCCCGAGGGCGTCATCACGGCCGAGATCGAGGCGCGCAACCACAACCTCGCGCACCAGCTCGAGGCCGCCGGCATGAGCCGCGAGGACTTCCTCGCCGCGGAGGGCCAGAGCGCTGAGGAGTTCGACGCCGACATCGACAAGCGGACCCGCGAGGCGATGACCGCGCAGTTCGTGCTCGACAAGGTGGTCGAGAAGGAGCAGCTGTCGGTCAACGAGCAGGAGCTCACCCAGCACATCATCCGGACCGCGTCGCGCTACGGCATGGGCCCGGACCAGTTCGCCCAGCAGGTCGTGCAGGCCGGCCAGGTGCCGGTGCTCGTCTCCGAGGTGGTCCGCGGCAAGGCGCTCGCGCTGATCCTCGAGAAGGCGGTCGTCACCGACGAGTCCGGTCGCCCCGTCGACCTCGAGGCGCTCCGCGAGGACGCTCCGATCGAGGAGGGCGAGGTCGTCGACGTCACCGAGACCGGTGCCGACAGCGAGGTCGTCGAGAGCGAGGCGGCCGAGCAGCCGCAGGGCTGAGCGTCTCCCGCGTACGCCCTCGAGGCCCCCGTCGTCCGCGGCGGGGGCCTCGCCGCGTCCCGGGCCTCCGCGTCCGTGCAGGGCGCCCGTGCGCACGGCGTGCGCCGTCAGCGAACAGCGCCGTGCCGGGGATCGTCGTGTCCAGGGCGGACGTTAGTGTCGCTACCAGTTGACCCTGAAGATCAACGGATGATCCGCGGATGATCCACGAGCTGGTTGTACGCGACAGAGCTGTTCCGATCGAGACAAGGTGACGCGCAGTGAGCGAGCTGATCACCCCTGGCACGCAGACCGTCGAAGGCCGCACCCCGCAGCCACAGACCTTCGGTCTCGACGACCAGGTCTACAACCGCCTCCTGCGGGAGCGCATCATCTTCCTCGGCTCCGTGGTCGAGGACGCCAACGCCAACGCCATCTGCGCCCAGCTCCTCCTGCTCGCGGCTGACGACCCGGACAAGGACATCTGGCTGTACATCAACTCGCCGGGCGGCTCGGTGTCGGCGGGCATGGCCATCTACGACACGATGCAGTTCGTCAAGAACGACGTCGCCACCGTGTCGATGGGCCTGGCCGCCTCGATGGGGCAGTTCCTGCTCTGCGCCGGCGCCCCGGGCAAGCGCTACGCGCTGCCGCACTCGCGGATCATGATGCACCAGCCGTCGGGCGGCCTCGGCGGCACCGCGTCCGACATCCGGATCCAGGCCGAGCAGATGCTCTACACGAAGAACAAGATGGCCGAGCTCATCGCCATGCACACCGGCCAGACCATCGAGACGATCGAGCGTGACTCCGACCGCGACCGCTGGTTCACGGCCGACGAGGCCCGCGAGTACGGCATGGTCGACCGGGTCGTGAGCAGCGCCGGCCAGGTCTCGGGCTCGGGAGGGACGGCATGACCGACCAGACGAGCCTCTACCCCGGCGAGCCGCGAGGAGACCGCGCACCCATGACCAGCACCCCGGGCGGGCTGCACCTGCCCATGTCCCGCTACGTGCTCCCGGTGATCGAGGAGCGGACCTCCTACGGCTTCAAGCGCCTCGACCCCTACACGAAGCTGTTCGAGGAGCGGATCATCTTCCTCGGCCAGGCCATCGACGACACCGTCGCCAACGACGTGATGGCCCAGCTGCTGACCCTGGAGTCGATGGACCCCGACCGGGACATCTCCATCTACGTCAACTCGCCCGGGGGCTCCTTCACCGCGTTGACGGCGATCTACGACACGATGCAGTTCGTCCGGCCCGACATCCAGACGACCTGCCTCGGGCAGGCGGCCTCGGCCGCGGCGATCATCCTCGCCGCCGGCACGCCGGGGAAGCGTTTCGCGCTGGCCAACTCCCGGATCCTGATCCACCAGCCGTACACCGAGGGCGGTGGCCAGGCCAGCGACGTCGAGATCCAGGCCCGCGAGATCCTGCGGATGCGCAAGCTGCTCGAGGACATGATCGCCAAGCACTCGAACCGGTCGCCGGAGCAGGTGGCGCGCGACATCGAGCGGGACAAGATCCTGACCGCCGAGGAGGCCGTGGAGTACGGCCTGGTCGACCGGGTGCTCACCACCCGCGGCGGCTGACCCCGCACCGGCCGGGCGACTCGCCCGTCCGGTGCTCATCGGCGCGGTAATAGAGGCGCACAAGGCCCTGCCGGGGTACCGTCGGGGCACACATGACCCGGTCGTCCGACCGGCCAGCGAGAGGGAGAGGCCCGCGGGTGGCACGTATCGGTGACGGCGGTGACCTGCTCAAGTGCTCGTTCTGCGGGAAGAGCCAGAAGCAGGTCAAGAAGCTCATCGCCGGCCCCGGCGTCTACATCTGCGACGAGTGCATCGACCTCTGCAACGAGATCATCGAGGAGGAGCTCTCCGAGAGCTCGGACCTCAAGTGGGACGAGCTGCCCAAGCCGATCGAGATCTGCGAGTTCCTCGACTCGTACGTGGTCGGCCAGGACATCGCCAAGAAGGCGCTCGCGGTGGCCGTCTACAACCACTACAAGCGGGTGCAGGCCGGTGAGTCCGGCGGTGGCAAGCGGGACGACCACGTCGAGCTGGCGAAGTCGAACATCCTGCTGATCGGTCCCACCGGCTGCGGCAAGACCCACCTCGCGCAGACGCTGGCCCGGATGCTCAACGTCCCGTTCGCGATCGCCGACGCGACCGCGCTCACCGAGGCCGGCTACGTCGGCGAGGACGTCGAGAACATCCTGCTGAAGCTGATCCAGGCCGCCGACTACGACGTCAAGAAGGCCGAGACCGGCATCATCTACATCGACGAGGTCGACAAGATCGCCCGCAAGAGCGAGAACCCGTCGATCACCCGGGACGTCAGCGGCGAGGGCGTGCAGCAGGCGCTGCTGAAGATCCTCGAGGGCACGACGGCGTCCGTTCCTCCGCAGGGCGGGCGCAAGCACCCGCACCAGGAGTTCATCCAGATCGACACCACGAACGTGCTGTTCATCGTCGGTGGCGCGTTCTCCGGCCTCGAGAAGATCATCGAGGGCCGCATCGGGCGCAAGGGTCTCGGTTTCGGGGCGACCCTGCACACCAAGGCCGACCGTGACTCCGCCGACGTCTTCGGCGACGTGCTGCCCGAGGACCTGCTCAAGTTCGGCATGATCCCGGAGTTCATCGGCCGGCTGCCGGTCATCACCAGCGTCCGCCACCTCGACCAGGACGCTCTGGTGCGCATCCTCACCGAGCCGAAGAACGCGCTGGTGCGGCAGTACGAGCGCCTCTTCGACCTCGACGGGGTCGAGCTGGAGTTCACCGAGGACGCGCTGGAGGCAGTGGCCGACCAGGCGATCCTGCGCGGGACCGGCGCCCGCGGGCTGCGCGCCATCATGGAGGAGGTCCTGCTCTCCGTGATGTACGAGGTGCCCTCCCGCAAGGACGTCGCCAAGGTGGTCATCACCCGCGAGGTCGTGCTCGAGCACGTGAACCCGACGCTGGTGCCGCGCGAGACCCCCAAGCGCGAGCGCCGCGAGAAGTCGGCCTGAGGCTCAGCTCGCTTCGAGCCGGGTGATCCGCTCAGCGAGCACGTCCATCCGGCCCAGCAGCTCCTCCTTGTCCTCCCGCATCCGCGCCTCGACCTGGTCGAACCGCCGGTCCACGACGTCGAACCGCCGGTCGACCTGCTCGAACCGCTGGTCGACCTGCTCGAACCGCTGGTCGACCTGCTCGAACCGCTGGTCGATCCGCTCGAGCTTCTCGTCCAGCCGGTCGCTGAGCCGGTCGAAGCGGCCGAGCAGCTGGAAGAGGGCCGCCGCGAGCAGGGCCACGAGCGCGACGACCACCGCGGTCATCGTGCCGAAGACCGTCCACTCGTAGGCCACGGCTCACCTCCGTCCCGACGAGTCTGCCCGACCGGCGCCGTCCGCGGCGGTCCCACCGCCGCACCTGTGGACGACCCACCCGCCTACCGCGGGCTTGATCTCTCTCGCCGTGCTCAGGAAGCGAGCCCACTCGCTTCCTGAGCACGCTCGTCGCGATCTTCAGACCGGATCGGCCACCGCGAGCTCGACGGACGCCGTGACCACCCCGTCGCCCGGCTCGAAGGCGAGGGTCGCGATCCGGCCGGCCGCCCGCAGGTCCTCGGCGGCGCGCCGCACCCGGTCCAGCGAGGCCTCCGGACCGCGGACCACCGCCTGCGCGACGTCGGCCCGCATGGAGGTCTTGGCCTCGGACTTGGCCTTGCGCACCGCCGCCAGGACGAGCGAGGTGTCGCGCAGCACCTCGGCCTCGTCCGCGGTGATGCCGTCGTCGAGCGGCTCGTGGCGCGGCCACGCGCTGCGGTGCACCGAGCCCTCCTGCCACCAGGACCAGACCTCCTCGGTGACGAACGGCAGGAACGGCGCGAACAGCCGCAGCTGCACCGAGAGCGCGGTGGCGAGGGTGGCCTTGGCCGACGCCGCGGCGGCCTCACCGCGGCCGCCGTACGCCCTGTCCTTCACCAGCTCGAGGTAGTCGTCGCAGAAGGACCAGAAGAAGCTCTCGGTCACCTCCAGCGCCCGGGTGTACTCGTACTCGTCGAGCGCCTCGGTGGCCTCCCGCACCACACCGGCCAGCACGGCCAGCAGCGAGCGGTCCAGCGGGTCGCTCACCGCCGCCGGGTCCTCCGCCGCCCCGAGCGTGAGGGCGAACTTGGAGGCGTTGAGGATCTTGATCGCAAGGCGGCGGCCGATCTTCATCTGCGCCTCGTCGAACGGGCTGTCCATGCCCGGTCTCGCCCCCGCGGCCCGCCACCGGACCGCGTCCGAGCCGTAGCGCTCGAGCACGTCGGTCGGCACGACCACGTTGCCCTTGGACTTCGACATCTTCTTGCGCTCGGGGTCCACGACGAAGCCGGAGATCGCGGCGGACGACCAGGGCACGGTCCCGTGCTCGTAGTGGGCCCGCACGACCGTGGAGAACAGCCAGGTCCGGATGATCTCGTGCGCCTGTGGGCGCATGTCCATCGGGAACGTCCGGGCGAACAGGTCGGGGTCGCGCTCCCACCCGCAGACCACCTGCGGCGACAGCGACGAGGTCGCCCAGGTGTCCATCACGTCCGGGTCGGCCGTGAAGCCGCCGGGCACGTCGCGCTGCTCCTCGGTGAAGCCAGCCGGCACGGCCGACGCCGGGTCCACCGGAAGGTCGGCCTCGCCGGCGAGCAGCGGCTCGTCGTGCACCGGCTGACCCTCGGCGTCGAGGCGGTACCAGACCGGGAACGGCACGCCGAAGAAACGCTGCCGGCTGACCAGCCAGTCTCCCTGCAGGCCGTTCACCCAGTTCTCGTACCGGTGCCGCATGAAGTCCGGCACCCAGGTGATCTCACGGCCGCGCTCGACGAACTTCTGCCGCAGTGCCTCGTCCCGGCCGCCGTTGCGGATGTACCACTGCCGGCTGGTGACGATCTCCAGCGGCTTGTCGCCGTTCTCGTAGAAGTTGGCCATCCGCTGGGTGGGGACCGGCTCGCCGCGCAGGTCGCCGGAGGCGCGCAGCGCCTCGACGACCGCCGTCCGGGCCGAGAAGGTGGTCTTGCCGGCGAGCTCGGCGTACGCGGTGGAGGCTGCTGGGTCCGACAGCCACTCGGGGGTGTCCCGGAGCAGCCGGCCGTCCCGCCCCACGACGGACCTGACCGGCAGGTCCAGCTCGCGCCACCACATGACGTCGGTCAGGTCGCCGAAGGTGCAGCACATCGCGATGCCGGCACCCTTGTCGGGCTCGGCCGCCGGGTGAGCCAGGACCGGCACCTCGACGCCGAACAGCGGTGAGCGGACGGTGCTGCCGAACAGCGGCTGGTAGCGCTCGTCGTCCGGGTGGGCGATGAGCGCCACGCAGGCCGGGATCAGCTCCGGGCGGGTCGTCTCGATCTCGACCGGTCCGCCGTCCCCGTGGAACGCCACCCGGTGGAAGTGACCGGGGTAGTCCCGCGCCTCCAGCTCGGCCTGCGCGACGGCGGTCTGGAACGTGACGTCCCACAGGCTCGGCGCCTCCTGCTGGTAGGCCTCGCCGCGGGCCAGGTTGCGCAGGAACGCGCGCTGCGACGCGGCGATGGAGGCCTCGCCGATCGTCGTGTACTTCTGGGTCCAGTCGACCGAGAGCCCGACGGAGCGCCACAGGTCCTCGTAGGCCTGCTCGACCGTCTCGGTCCACGTCTCGCAGAGCTCGATGAAGTTGCGCCGGGAGATGTGCACCGGCTTCTTGGCGTCCGGCTTCTCCGGCGGGGTGAAGTCCGGGTCGTAGGGCAGCGACGGGTCGCACTTCACGCCGTAGTCGTGCTGCACCCGACGCTCGGTCGGCAGGCCGTTGTCGTCCCACCCCATCGGGTAGAACACCTCGCGCCCGCGCATCCGCTGGTAGCGCGCGACGATGTCGGTGTGGGTGTAGGAGAAGACGTGGCCCACGTGCAGGGAGCCGCTCACGGTCGGCGGCGGGGTGTCGATCGAGAAGACCTGCTCGCGCGTCTTGCTGCGGTCGAATCGGTAGGTGCCCTGCTCCTCCCATACCGCGGACCAGCGCGCCTCGAGGCCGTCGACGGTCGGCTTGTCCGGCACCTGCGCCGGGAGAGCCGCTGGCGCGGTCGTCTGCTGGTCCATGACGCCGAATCCTATGGTCGGGCGCACCGCGCGACCTCCGGGTATCCGCCCGGGACCTAGACTCGCCGGTCGTGAGCGAGCAGGCCGACCTCGAGCGGCGGATGGCCGAGGTCGAGCGCGCGATCCTCGACCGCGCGCCCGAGCACGACCTCACCCCGTCGCTGGTCCGCATCCGCGAGGTGCTGGACCTGCTGGGCTCCCCGCAGGACGCCGCCCCGGTGATCCACGTCGCCGGCACGAACGGCAAGACGTCCACGGCCCGGATGATCGAGGCGCTGCTGCGCGAGTTCGGGCTGCGGACCGGGCGGTTCACCAGCCCGCACCTGCACACCGTCCGGGAGAGGATCAGCCTCGACGGGCAGCCTGTTGACGCGGAGCGGTTCGTCGCCACGTACGACGACGTCGCCCCCTACCTGGACCTCGTCGACTCCCGCCACGACGTGCGGCTCTCCTTCTTCGAGGTGCTCACCGCGATGGGCTACGCCGCGTTCGCGGAGGCACCGGTGGACGTGGCGGTGGTGGAGATCGGCATGGGCGGGTCGTGGGACGCGACGAACGTCACCGACGCCAAGGTCGCGGTGGTCACCCCGATCGCAGTCGACCACGTGCACTTCCTCGGCTCGACGGTCGAGGAGATCGCGGCCGAGAAGGCGGGGATCCTCAAGCCGAGCTCCTACGGCGTCCTGGCGCAGCAGCCGGTGGAGGCCGCCGAGGTCCTGCTCCGGCGCTCGGTCGAGGTCGGGGCGATCGTCGCCCGTGAGGGGCTGGAGTTCGGCGTGCTGTCGCGCACCCTGGCGGTCGGCGGCCAGGTCCTCACCCTGCGCGGCCTGGCGGGGGAGTACGACGAGGTCTTCCTCCCGCTGATGGGGGCGCACCAGGCGCACAACGCCTCCACCGCGCTAGCAGCGGTCGAGGCGTTCCTCGGTGGCGCGCACGCCGAACGCGGCCGGTTGGACATCGCCGTCGTCCGGGCCGCCTTCGCCGGGGTGTCCTCGCCGGGCCGGCTGGAGGTCGCGCGTCGGTCGCCGACCGTGGTGCTCGACGCGGCGCACAACCCGGCCGGTGCCCGGGCCACCGCCGAGGCGGTGGGGGAGTCCTTCGGGTTCACCCGGCTGGTCGGGGTCTTCGCCGCGATGGCCGACAAGGACGTCCGCGGGATGCTGGAGGCCTTCGAGCCCGTGCTGGCCGAGGTGGTGGTGACCCAGTCCAGCTCCGGCCGGGCGATGCCGGCCGACGAGCTGGCCGCGGTCGCGGTCGAGGTGTTCGGGCCGGACCGGGTGGAGGTCACGCCGCGGCTGGACGACGCGATCGAGTCGGCGGTGAACCTCGCGGAGGAGGAGGGCGACCTGGGCGGAGCCGGTGTGCTGGTGACCGGCTCGATCGTGACCGTGGCCGAGGCCCGCACCCTCCTCGGCCGGTCGCGCGCATGAGAGGGATCGCCGCAGCGGTCCTCGTGTTCGAGGGCCTGGTGATCCTGTTCGCCACGCTGGTCGCTCTCGACCTCAGCGACGTGGACGACACCACCCTGTGGTGGGTGGGCGGCTCGATGGCCGTGGCCTGCGTCGTCGCGGCGGCGCTGGTGAGACGGCCGTGGGGGTACTGGCTCGGCTCCGTGGTGCAGGTCGTGGTGGTCACGTCGGGGCTCGTGCTCACCGTGCCCGCGATGCTCTTCCTCGGCGTCGTCTTCGCCGGGCTGTGGTTCCTGGCCGTCTACCTCGGCCTCAAGGTCGAGCGGCTGCAGGCGCAGCGAGCCGCCGACGACGGCCACACACCCCCCGGCTAGTGTCTGCGCCCGTGAGCGAGCGCACCCTGGTCCTGGTCAAGCCCGACGCGGTCCGCCGCGGCATGGTCGGGGAGGTGCTGAGCCGCTTCGAGCGCAAGGGACTCGGGATCGTGGCGATGGACCTGCGCAGCATCGACGGCGAGCTGGCCGACCGGCACTACGCCGAGCACCTCGAGCGCGACTTCTACCCGCCGCTGCGCACCTTCATCACGTCCGGGCCGCTGGTCGCGATGGTCCTCGAGGGCGACCAGGCCATCGCGGTGGTGCGCACCCTCACCGGAGCCACCGACGGCCGGGCCGCGGCCGCCGGCACCATCCGCGGCGACCTGTCGCTGTCCAACCGCGAGAACCTCGTCCACGCCTCGGACTCGCCCGAGTCGGCGGCCCGCGAGATCTCGATCTTCTTTCCCTCCCTCTGAGCAGCGAGAAGGCAAAATCTTTGCCCGGGAGGCCTCGCGCGTCCTCCGGTCCGGCCCGCTGACCGCCGATACGATGACCGCGCGCTCCGGCCGACGCCGGGGCGCGCCGCTCGGATCCACCTGCACGCACCACGGGAAGGCCCCCCGCATGGGTACCAACATGTCGTTCATCGGCCGGGACATGGCCGTCGACCTCGGCACCGCAAACACCCTGGTCTACGTCCGCGGGAAGGGCATCGTCCTCAACGAGCCGTCCGTGGTGGCGATCAACACCAACACCGGTGGCATCCTCGCCGTCGGCGCCGAGGCCAAGAAGATGATCGGCCGTACGCCGGGCAACATCGTGGCGATCCGCCCGCTCAAGGACGGCGTCATCGCCGACTTCGACACGACCGAGCGGATGCTGCGCTACTTCATCCAGAAGGTGCACCGCCGCCGCCACCTGGCCAAGCCGCGCATCGTGGTCTGCGTCCCGAGCGGCATCACCGGGGTCGAGCAGCGCGCCGTCAAGGACGCCGGCTACGCGGCAGGGGCGCGCAAGGTCTACATCATCGAGGAGCCGATGGCGGCCGCGATCGGCTCCGGGCTCCCCGTCCACGAGCCGACCGGCAACATGGTCGTCGACATCGGTGGCGGCACCACCGAGGTCGCGGTGATCTCGCTGGGCGGCATCGTCACCAGCCAGTCGATCCGCACCGGCGGCGACGAGCTGGACGCGGCGATCATCACGTACGTGAAGAAGGAGTACTCGCTCATGCTGGGCGAGCGCACCGCGGAAGAGATCAAGATGGCGATCGGGTCGGCCTTCCCGTCGCCGGACGAGCCGCACGCCGAGATCCGCGGGCGTGACCTGGTCTCGGGCCTGCCGAAGACGATCGTGGTGAGCGCGGAGGAGATCCGCAAGGCGATCGAGGAGCCGGTCAACTCCATCGTCGACGCGGTGAAGACGACGCTGGACAAGTGCCCGCCCGAGCTCTCCGGCGACATCATGGACCGCGGCATCGTGATCACCGGCGGTGGCGCGCTGCTCAAGGGCCTCGACGAGCGCCTGCGGCACGAGACCGGCATGCCGATCCACCTCACCGAGCGCCCGCTGGACTCGGTGGCCATGGGCTCGGGCAAGTGCGTCGAGGAGTTCGAGGCCCTGCAGCAGGTCTTGATCTCCGAGCCGCGTCACTAGTCCCAGCCCGCTGACAACTCCATCTCGCCCGAGACGGGCCGAAGGCGCGCAATGAACAGGGACACCCGGCGTACGCGAGTGCTGCTCGCGCTGCTGCTGGTGACCTCCGTCAGCCTGATCACGCTGGACTACCGGGGCGGGGACCGCTCGCCGCTGAACGGTCTGCGCTCGGTCGCCTCGGCCGTGTTCGGCCCGGTGGAGCAGGTCGCGGCGGCGATCGCGGGGCCGGTGGCCGACGCCGTCAACGGCGTGTCCACTCTCGGTGACGGCAGGGACGAGCTGCGCCGGCTGCGCCGGGAGAACGCCGAGCTCAAGCGTGCCCTGCGGGCGAGCGGCGTGGACCGGAACCGGGTCGCCGAGCTCGACGAGCTGCTGCGGGTCGCCGGCGCCGGGCGGTACGAGGTCGTGCCCGCCCAGGTGATCGCCGTCGGGGCCGCGCAGAGCTTCTCCTGGACCGTCACGATCGACGCCGGGACCCGCGACGGCGTCCGCCCGGACATGACGGTCCTCAACGGCGACGGGCTCGTCGGTCGGGTGAAGACCGCCGGCCCGTCCACGGCCACCGTGCTGCTCGCGGTGGACCCGCAGTCCTCGGTCGGCGTCCGGCTCGAGGGGTCGATGGAGGTCGGCTTCACCACCGGGCAGGGCCTGGCCGACGGGTCCGACCTGGACCTGCAGCTGCTCGACGGGCAGTCGACGGTCGTGCGCGGGGACCGGCTGGTGACGTTCGGTTCGCAGGGCTCGACGCCGTACGTCCCCGGCGTGCCCGTGGGCGAGGTGCTCTCGGTGCGCGGCACGCCGGGCTCGCAGACCCGCACGGCCGTCGTCCGCCCGTACGTCGACTTCACCGCGCTCGACCTGGTCGGGATCGTCGTCGCGCCGCCGCGGAAGGACCCCCGCGACGCGGTTCTCCCGCCGCGGCCGGACACCACCCCGCAGCCCACGGTGACCGTGACGGTCACCCCGAAGCCCGGCGGCGGGGCCTGACGTGGTCTCCCCCCGGGTCCTGCTGGCGGCTGCCTTCGTCGTCGTGGCGCTCGCCGTCCAGGTCACGATGCTCGCGCGGCTCCCGCTGCCCGGCGCCACCCCGGACCTGCTGTTGCTCGTGGTCGTCGGCCTGGCCCTGGCGAACGGTCCGGGCTTCGGCCTGGCCGTCGGCTTCTGCGCCGGGCTCGCCCTCGACCTCGTGCCGCCGGCGGACCACGAGATCGGCCGGTGGGCGCTGGTGCTGACCCTGGTCGGCTACCTGGCCGGGCTGGCCCGCGGCGAGGCGCGCCGGTCGGCGTTCGTGCCGCTCGTCGTGGTGGCGGCCGCGGCGGCGGCGTCCGTCCTGCTGTACGCGGGGCTGGGCGCACTGATGGCCGACAGCCACGTCACGTGGTCGGCCGTCGGCCGGCTGCTGCCGACGGCCGTGCTCTACGACGTCGTGCTCAGCGCGTTCGCACTGCCGGTGATCCTGGCCTGGGCGGCCCGGGTAGAGCCCGAGGCGGTGCCACGGTGAGCGAGCGGTCCCGGCTGCGCCTGGTGGTCGTCCAGGTGCTGGTGCTCTCGCTGCTCGTGACGTTGCTCGGCCGGCTGTGGTACCTGCAGGTCGTCGCGTCGGAGAACTACCGGACGGCCGCGGCCGAGAACGCCACCCGCGAGATCATCACCCCCGCGGCCCGGGGCATGATCCTCGACGCCAGGGGCCGCCCGCTGGCGCGCAACCGCACCGCGCTGGTGGTGTCGATCAGCCGGACCGCCATGCTGCGCCAGCCCGACGGCGGCCGGGCGCTCGTGGCCAAGGTCGCCGAGGTCATCGGGGAGCCGGCGGAGACGGTGTGGGAGAAGACCCGGCTGTGCGGGACGACCGGCGCGCCGCCCGCCCCGCGGTGCTTCAACGGCTCGCCCTACCAGCCGATCCCGCTGACCGACGAGGCCAACACCGCGATGGCGCTGCAGATCATGGAGCGCAAGGAGGACTTCCCGGGCGTCACGGCCGAGCTCACGGCCGTGCGCGAGTACCCGCAGCCGCTCGGGGCGAACGCCGCCCACGAGCTGGGCTACCTCGGTCCCGTGACCGACGACGAGCTCGCCGAGCGCGCCGTCGCCAACGCGCGACGGGGCGCGAAGAACGAGACGGTGCTGCAGCGGACCGACCTGATCGGACGCGCCGGGCTCGAGCGCCAGTACGACGACGACCTGCGCGGCCGCCCAGGGGTCAAGACGCTCGCGGTCGATCACGAGGGCGGGGTCAGCGGCGTGCTGTCCGAGACCGACCCGGAGCCCGGCAACTACCTGGTGACCACCCTCGACGCCGAGGTGCAGGCCGCCGCCGAGAAGCAGCTGAAGGCCGCCATCATGCGCGCCCGCAACACCGGTGACATCAACAAGGGCTACGCCACGAAGCTCAAGGCCGACTCGGGCGCGGTCGTCGTCATGGACGTCCAGACCGGCGGCATCGTCGCCATGGCCAGCTGGCCGACGTACGACCCGAACATCTGGGTCGGCGGCATCAGCACCAAGGACTACAAGTCCATCAGCAGCAAGAAGAACAACTACCCGAACCAGTCGCGGGCCTTCCAGGGTGAGTTCGCGCCGGCCTCGACCTTCAAGGCCGTGACGCTGCCCGGCGCCGTGAAGGCCGGCTACTCGGTCAACGCGTCCTACAACTGCCCGCCCTCGTACTCCATCGGCGGCGCCCCGAAGCGCAACTACGAGTCGCAGGGCTACGGCGTCATCTCGATGCTGCGGGCGATCGAGGTGTCCTGCGACACCGTCTTCTACAAGTTCGCCTACGAGACATGGCTGCGGATGGGTGGGCTGAAGGCGAAGAAGAACGCCAAGGACCCGTTCACCGAGGTGGCGAAAGGCTTCGGGCTGGGGCGTCCGACCGGCCTCGACCTGCCGGGGGAGTCCGACGGCCGGATCGCCGACCGCGCCTGGAAGCGTGCCTACTGGAAGGCGACGAGGGACTTCTACTGCGCGAAGGCCAAGAGCGGCTACCCCGAGGTCGCCGCCAAGGACCCGCGCCGCGCCGCGTACCTGCTCCAGCTGTCGAAGGAGAACTGCGTCGACGGTTACGCCTACCGCGGCGGTGACGCCGCCAACTTCGCGATCGGGCAGGGCGACACGACCACCACGCCGCTGCAGATGGCGCGGGTCTACGCCGCGGTCGCCAACGGCGGCACGCTCGTCACCCCGCACATCGGCCGCGCCGTGATGACGCCGGAGGGTGAGCTGGTCCGGCGCATCGAGCCGGAGCCGGCCGGACAGGTGCCGGCGAGCAAGAGCACGCTCGCCTGGCTGCGCAAGGCGCTGCGCTCGGTGACCGAGCGAGGAACGGGGTACGGGCCGTTCGCCCGGGCCGGGTTCCCCCTCGACAAGCTGCCCGTCGCGTCGAAGACCGGCACCGGTGAGGTCTACGGCAAGCAGACCACCTCCTGGTTCGCCTCCTACGCACCGGCGGACAAGCCGCGGTACGCCGTGGTGATGATGGTGTCGCAGGGCGGCACCGGCTCGGGCATCTCGGGTCCGTCGGTCGCCGAGCTGTACAAGACGCTGTTCGGGGTGAGGGGTTCACGCGTCGACCTCGCCGAGGCGGCGCCGCCCGGCGGGCGGCCGACGACGGCGCTGCCGGTGGTCCGGCCGGACGGGACCGTCGAACAGCCCGAGACCGTCCGTCCGCAGGCGGCTCGGGTGCCCCAGCTGGGGGTCCGGCGGGAGGACGTGGACATCGGGGCGTCGGAGGCGCGGCGATGAGCGTCGGCTACCGGCCCACCCCCTACACCGTCCCGCCGCCGCGGCGCGGGGCCCGGCTGCTGCGCCGCGACTCGCCGCTGCGCCGGCTGGACTGGACGCTGGTCCTCGCCGTGCTGGCGCTGTGCGCGATCGGTGGGGCCCTGGTGTGGTCGGCGACCCGGCAGGCGGCCCTGGACACCGGGGGAGACCCGGCCGGCTTCCTGAAGAAGCACGCGCTCAACGTGACCGTGGGGCTCGCCCTCGGAGTGGCCGCGTCCGCGTTCGACTACCGGCTGCTGCGCGCGTACGCCCCGGTCGCGTACCTGCTCTCCCTCGTCGGGCTGCTCGCGGTGCTCTCGCCGCTGGGCACCACCATCAACGGCTCGCACTCCTGGATCGTGCTGCCGGCCGGCTTCTCCATCCAGCCCTCCGAGCTGGCCAAGGTCGCACTGGTCGTCGGGATGTCGATGCTGCTCGCGGAGAAGCGCGACGCCGAGTCCGACCCGCGCGACGTCGACGTGGTGCTGGCGCTCGCGCTGGCGTCGGTACCGCTGGCGCTGGTGATGCTGCAGCCCGACCTCGGCACCGCGCTGGTGATCTGCGCCCTCGTGCTCGGTCTGGTCGCGGTGTCCGGCGCGCCCATCCGTTGGGTCGTGGGGCTGGTGGCGGGCGCGGTGCTCGTGGCGTTCGTCGCGATCCAGACCGGGCTGCTCAAGGACTACCAGCTCGACCGCTTCCGCGCGTTCTACGACCCGACGGCCGACCCGAAGGGGGCCGGCTACAACGTCCGGCAGGCCCAAATCGCCGTCGGCTCCGGCGGGCTCGACGGGCAGGGGCTGTTCCAGGGGCGCCAGACGCAGGGCAAGTTCGTGCCCGCCCAGCAGACCGACTTCATCTTCACCGTCGCGGGCGAGGAGCTGGGGTTCGTCGGTGCCGCCCTGATCGTCGTCCTGCTCGGCCTGGCGCTCTGGCGGGCCGGCCGGATCGCGATGGCCGCGGAGGACCTGTTCGGCCGGCTCGTCGCAACCGGGATCCTGTGCTGGTTCGCGTTCCAGTCCTTCGAGAACATCGGCATGACGCTGGGGATCATGCCGGTCACCGGCGTACCCCTGCCGTTCGTCTCCTACGGCGGGTCGTCGATGTTCGCCAACCTGCTCGCCGTCGGGCTGCTGCAGAACGTCCACATGCGCCGCTACGCCTGACGCCCGCCCCGACCCTGGAGGCGGTGTCGCTGAGCAGCGTTACCCTGGAGCGTCCCCACCCCAGCCGGAAGAGGTCTGTCGCCATGCCCGTCGAGTCGCTGTTCCCGCGGCTGGAACCGCTCCTGGCGCAGGTGCAGAAGCCGATCCAGTACGTCGGTGGGGAGCTCAACTCCACGGTCAAGGACTGGGACTCCTGCGACGTGCGCTGGGCGCTGATGTACCCGGACGCCTACGAGGTCGGGGTGCCCAACCAGGGCGTCATGATCCTCTACGAGGTGCTCAACGAGGCCGAGGGGACGCTGGCGGAGCGCACGTACGCGGTGTGGCCGGACATGGAGGCCGCCATGCGGGAGCACGGGCTGCCCGCGTTCACGGTCGACTCCCACCGCCCGGTCGGCGCCTTCGACGTGCTCGGCGTCTCCTTCGCCACCGAGCTCGGCTACACCAACCTGCTGCAGACCCTGGACCTGGCGGGGATCCCGCGCCGGAGCGCCGACCGCACCGTGGACCACCCGGTCGTCATCGCCGGCGGGCACTCCGCGTTCAACCCCGAGCCGGTCGCCGAGTTCGTCGACGCGGCCGTGCTCGGCGACGGCGAGCAGGCCGTCCTGCAGATCACCGACGTCATCCGGGCCTGGAAGTCGGAGGGGCTCCCGGGGGGCCGGGACGAGCTGCTGCTGCGGCTGGCCCGTACCGGCGGGGTGTACGTGCCGTCGCTCTACGACGTGGAGTACCTGCCCGACGGGCGGATCAAGCGGGTGGCGCCGAACCGGCCGGGCGTGCCGTGGCGCGTCGGCAAGCACACGGTGATGGACCTCGACGAGTGGCCCTACCCGAAGAAGCCGCTGGTGCCGCTCGCGGAGTCGGTGCACGAGCGCGCCTCGGTGGAGATCTTCCGCGGCTGTACGCGGGGCTGCCGTTTCTGCCAGGCGGGCATGATCACGCGGCCGGTGCGCGAGCGGTCGATCACCGGCGTCGGGGAGATGGTCGAGAAGTCGTTGGCCGCCACCGGTTTCGAGGAGGTCGGCCTGCTGTCGCTGTCGTCGGCGGACCACAGCGAGATCGCGCCGATGACCAAGGGCCTGGCGGACCGCTACGAGGGGACGCAGACCTCGCTGTCGCTGCCGTCGACCCGGGTCGACGCGTTCAACATCGACCTGGCCAACGAGCTGACCCGCAACGGGCGACGCACCGGGCTGACGTTCGCCCCCGAGGGCGGCAGCGAGCGGATCCGCAAGGTGATCAACAAGATGGTCACCGAGGAGGACCTCATCCGCACGGTCACCGCGGCGTACTCGGCGGGCTGGCGGCAGGTGAAGCTCTACTTCATGTGCGGCCTGCCGACCGAGACCGACGAGGACGTGCTGCAGATCGCCGACCTGGCGAAGAAGGTCATCGCCACCGGCCGCGAGGTGACCGGCTCGCGCGACATCCGCTGCACCGTGTCGATCGGCGGGTTCGTC
>DASTVO010000390.1:0-3505 GCA_035759075.1 Actinomycetes bacterium | reverse complement strand
GGCGCCCGCCGGGCTGGTCCGGCAGCACTGGCCCGAGGTCGTGGTGGGCGAGGGCCGGGTGCAGGCCTGGGCGGTCGGGTCCGGCGGCGGAGGCGACGCCGCCGCCCGGCTGAAGCGAGCCGCCGAGGACGGCGTCCCCGTGGTGGTCGACGCCGACGCCCTGGCGGAGCTCGACCAGCTCGACCGGCTCGGCGACGGCCGGCCCCCGATGCTCCTCACCCCGCACGCCGGCGAGCTGGCCCGGCTCGTCGGCGCCGACCGGGACGACGTCGAGGCCCGCCGGCTGCACCACGCAGGGGCGGCCGCCCGGGAGCACGACGCCGTGGTCCTGCTCAAGGGCAGCACCACCGTCGTGGCCCACCCCGACGGCCGCACCCGCGTCAACCCCACCGGTACGCCGGCGCTCGCCACGGCCGGCTCCGGCGACGTGCTCGCCGGGCTGTGCGGGGCTCTGCTCGCCGGCGGGCTGGACCCCTTCGACGCCGGGTCGGCCGGCGCCTGGCTGCACGGGCTGGCCGGCCGGCTGGCGGCGGAGGGCGGCAGCCCGGTCTCCGCCGCGGACGTGCTGGCAGCCCTCCCGCGGGCCGTCGCGGCGACGGCGGGGGACTGATGGAAAACTGACCTGGTGAGCGACGTCCCCGACACCCTGCGCCGGCACGCCCGCGCGGAGGTCGACCTGGATGCGGTCCGGGGGAACGTCCAGGCCCTGTGCGACCGCACTCCGGCCGAGGTGATGGCGGTGGTCAAGGCCGACGCCTACGGCCACGGGCTGCTGCCCTGCGCCCGGGCCGCCGTCGCCGGCGGCGCGACCTGGCTGGGCACGGCACTCGTCGAGGAGGCCCTCGCCTTGCGCGCGTCCGGCATCACCGAGCCGCGCGTCCTGGCCTGGCTGCTCGGCCCGGGGGAGCGGTGCGCCGAGGCCGTCCGCGCGGGCATCGACCTCTCCGCCAACGCGACGTGGGCGGTCCACGAGATCGCGGCCGCCGCCCGTGAGGCCGGGACGACCGCCCGGCTGCACCTCAAGGTCGACACCGGGCTCACCCGGGGTGGGGCGACCATGTCGGAGTGGCCGGACCTGGTCGACGCCGCCCGCAAGGCGGAGGCCGACGGCGCGGTCAAGGTCGTCGGCCTCTGGTCGCACTTCGCCTACGCCGACGCGCCCGGTCACGAGACGATCCGCCGGCAGGGCGAGGTCTTCGTCCAGGCGGTCAAGCACGCCGAGAGGGCCGGCCTCACCCCGGAGGTGCGCCACCTCGCCAACTCCGCCGCCACCCTGACCGCACCTGAGCACCACTTCGACCTCGTCCGGCCGGGACTCGCGGTCTACGGCCTGTCTCCGGTCCCCGACGTCGGTGGCCCGGCCGACTACGGCCTGCGTCCGGCGATGACGCTCACCGGCTCGCTGGTGCTGGTCAAACGGGTCCCGGCCGGCAGCGGAGTCTCCTACGGGCACGCCTACACGACCAGCCGCGAGACAACCGTGGGCCTCGTCCCGATGGGCTACGCCGACGGCGTCCCGCGCAACGCGGGCAACGTCGGCCCGGTGTTCGCCGCCGGGCGCCGCCGCACCATCGCCGGCCGCGTCTGCATGGACCAGTTCGTCCTCGACCTCGGCGACGACGTGGCGGCCGCGGGCGACGAGGTGGTGCTGTTCGGTCGGGGCGAGGACGGGACACCGACCGCGCAGGACTGGGCCGACGCCACCGACACGATCAGCTACGAGATCGTGGCGCGGGTCGGTCCCCGGGTACCGCGCGTGTACGTCGGGGAGGCCTGGTGAACACCGTGCCGGTCTGGGGCAAGCGCGCCGCCGTCGTCGCCGGGGCGGCGGGGGTGGTCGTCGCCGGTGCCGCCGTCGGTCTCGCGGCCGAGCGGTACGCGGTGGGGCGCTCGTTCCGCAAGGCCGACGACCCCTGGGCGGACGAGCCGTTCGGCGAGCTGCGCGGCGAGGTCGTGCCGGTCACCGCCACCGACGGCGTGCCGCTACGGGTGGAGTTCGACGGGCCCGCGCTGCGCGCCAGGAAGCAGCCCCCCGTCACCGTCGTGTTCTGCCACGGCCTCGCGCTCACCATGGACAGCTGGCACCACCAGCGCCGGGACCTGGCCGACCTCGGGCGGCTGGTGTTCTGGGACCAGCGCGGGCACGGCCGGTCCGGTCGCGGCGACCCCGAGAGCGCCACCATCGACCAGCTCGGCCGGGACCTGCGGGCGGTGCTCGACGCCACCGCCCCGAGGGGACCCGTCGTCCTCGTCGGCCACTCGATGGGCGGCATGACCGTGATGGCTCTGGCCGACCAGCACCCCGAGCTCTTCGGCGACCGCATCGTCGGGGTCGCGCTGGTCGCCACCTCCCCCGGCCGGCTCGCCGAGGTCACCTTCGGCGTCCCCGCCGCGGCCGGACGGATGCTGCGACGCGCCGCGCCGAAGGCGCTGCAGGCGCTCAACCGGCGGCCCGGGCTGGTGGCGCGCGGACGGCACCTCGGCCACGACATCGAGTTCGTCCTCACCAAGCGCTACTCCTTCGCCACCGACGTCCCGCCGTCCCTGGTGCGGTTCGTCCAGCGGATGCACGACCAGACCCCGCTCGACGTGCTGGCCGAGCTCTTCCCGGCCTTCGACGACCACGACAAGCTCAAGGCGCTCGGCGTGCTGAACGGCGTGGAGACGCTGATCATGTGCGGTGAGCGCGACCTGATGACCCCGGCCGACCACAGCCGCGAGATGATCGAGCACGTGCCCGGCGCAGAGCTGGTGATCCTGCCCGACGCCGGTCACCTGGTGATGCTGGAGCACCACGACGTCGTCACCGACCACCTGCGCAGCCTCGTCGAGCGGGCCGTGCGCGCGCACCCGCAGAGCTCGGCAGGGTGAGCACGGCTGAGGCCGCCGCCCGGTCGACGTCCTGGGAGGCGCTGAGCGACGCGGTCCGGAGCTGCACCGCGTGCGCGGAGCTGGCGGAGAGCCGCACGCAGGTGGTGCCCGGGGTCCGCCCCGCGGGCGCCGACGTGCTGCTCGTCGGGGAGGCACCCGGTGCCCAGGAGGACCTCGAGGGCGTCCCGTTCGTCGGCAGGTCGGGGCAGCTGCTCGACACGCTGCTCGCGGCCGCCGGGCTCCCGCGCGACCGGGTCGCCGTCGCCAACGTCCTGAAGTGCCGCCCGCCGAAGAACCGCACCCCGCGCCGCGGGGAGGTCGAGCTGTGCCGGCCGTGGCTGACCCGCCAGGTCGAGCTCGCCGACCCGTCGGTCGTGGTGGCGCTGGGCGGCAGCGCGACCGAGTGGTTCGTGGGCCGGGGCGCGCGGATCTCGGCACTGCGCGGCACACCGCAGACGTACGCGGGAAGGCCGCTCGTCGTGACCTACCACCCGTCGGCCGCCATCCGGTTCGGTCCGAACGGCGCGCCCTTGGCGGCGCTGCGGGAGGACCTGGCCCGGGCGGCGGCGCTCGCGCAGGAGGCACGGGTGCCGTGAGCGGGTACTGGAGCTTCGCGCAGGTGACGACTGCTGCC
>DASTVO010000389.1:0-4749 GCA_035759075.1 Actinomycetes bacterium | reverse complement strand
CACTTCATGTCCATCGCCGACCGCTCGATCCTGGCGTGCTGGGGCGTGAAGGGCGGCAAGGCCGGTCGGCCGTTCGAGGTCACCATCGACCCCGGCGGCCCGCACGAGCGGGAGGTCGACGCGCTCGCCGACGCCGAGCCGGTCATGGCCGGGCAGGTCATCCGGATCCGCACCACCGGCGGCGGCGGCTGGGGCGACCCGCTCGACCGCCCGGTCGAGGAGGTCCTGCGGGACGTCCGGTGGGGCAAGGTCAGCGTCGGCGGTGCCCGCTCCGACTACGGAGTGGTGGTGACCGACGGGGCCGAGCCGTCGCTCGACAGCTCCGCCACCGAGGCGCTGCGCGAACAGCTGCGGGCCGCGCGTACGGGGGAGGAGCCCTTCTTCGACCGCGGCCCCGGCTACGCCCGCCTCGCCGACGGCCGCGACTTCGCCGAGGTGGACCTCCGCTGACCAAGATCCCCACGACGGTGCCCAGGAAGCGAGTCCACTGCCTTCCTGAGCACGGCCGTCGCGATCTTGGGCCGGGGGAGTGGCGGTGAGGCCCAGCGAGGTGCTGGCCTACTGCCTCGCGAAGCCCGGCGCGTGGCAGGACGAGCCGTGGGAGGGCGACACCGTCGCCAAGGTGGGCCCGAAGATCTTCGCGTTCCTCGGCTCGGGCGGTGACGCGGTCGGGCTGAAGTGCGGACGCACCCGCGAGGAGGCCGACGAGTGGCTGGCGCGGTACCCGGACGACGCGAGCGTGATGGCCTACATCGGCCGGTCCGGGTGGAACACGCTGCGGGTCGGTGGCGGGATCCCCGACGACGAGCTGCTCGAGGCCGTCGACGCCTCCTATGACGCCGTGGTCGCCAAGCTGCCCAGGAAGGACCGTCCCGTGGGGCCCTGACCCCTACTCGACGTACGGCACGGGGCCGGGGGTGCCGAACGCGACCGAGCCGGTGCGGCGCCACGTGTCGGCGTCGCCGGCCACCACGCCGGTCTCGCTGACCGCGTACAGGTTCTGGTCGTCGAGCAGGACCCGTCCCGCGTACGAGTACTGGTCGAGCGCGAGCCGGCCGGTCTCGCGGAGGGTGCCGTCCCGGTCGACGGTGACGCCGACCGCGGCGAACGGCTGGCCGTCCGGGGCCGCCGGGTCGTAGCCGGCGAAGGAGAAGGTCGCGAGCCGCCGGTCCGGGTCGTAGGTGAAGGCGCGGGAGTCGTCCAGCGCGGGCGTCCAGCCCTGGCCGAGCCGGATCCGGTCGACCTGCGTCGGCCGGGACAGGTCGGCGATGTCGAACACCGAGACCTGTACGCCGGTGACCTGGCCGTCCGGGGTGGCGTCATGGCCGAGCCCCAGCAGCTTCCCGTCGCCGATCGGGTGCAGGTAGGTCGAGAACCCGGGGATCTTCAGCTCGCCGAGCACCTTGGGGTCTCCGGAGAGGTCCAGCAGGTAGAGCGGGTCGGTCTGGCGGAACGTCACGACCGCGGCGACGTCGCCGAAGTAGCGCACGGCCTTGATGTGCTCGGTGCGCCCGAGCCCACCGACCCGACCGGTCTCGACGAGGCGCCCGTCCCGCTCGACCAGCTTCACGACCATCGACGAGGTCTCGCCGGTCCGCTCGCCGTCCCACGGCGGCTGGCGGGTGGTCGCGACGCGCAGCGCACCCTCGTGGTGCGACAGGGCCCACCGGCCCAGGACGTAGCCGGGAACCGTGCCGGAGCCGAGGTAGCGGGTCGAGTCGGCGGACGAGGTGTCGAACGCGTGCAGCTCGGTGCTGACCTCCTCCGGCTCGGCCGCCGGCGAGTCCGCCGCCCCGGCACCCAGCGGGATCGGGCCGACCGTGCCCCAGCGGCTGGTCGCCACGTAGAGCCGGTCGGCGGAGGCGTAGACGAGGTCGCCGTCGGTGGTGACCGCGGTGCGGTCGGTGGCCTCGAGGCCGGCCTCGGGTCGCAGGGTGACGACCAGCAGGGTGCTGACGCCGGTCGGGGTCGTGGCGTGGGTGGTGTCGGTGCAGCTGACGGCAGTGCCCTGCTCGCGTACCTCGCCGTCGGGCCCGCGGCGCTCGACCTGCGGCAGGACGTCCGCCACGCCGACCGCGCTCGCCGCTCGCCGGTTGGCCTCGAGCGCCTCGCTCTCGGAGAACTCGCCGGGCTCGGTCGGGTAGTAGGGGGCGATCAGCGGGCGTTTGGCGGTCACCAGACGGACCGTCCCGTCGACGAGACGGGCGCTGACGTACTGGCTGTCGTACGTCGCCTGCTCGAGCAGCCGCGGCCGGTCGTCGCGCAGGTCGACGAGGCTGACCCGGGTCGTGGCCGTCCCTGCGGGGCGGATCATGGAGCGGGCGGCGTCGGACGAGCTGTCCTGCGCGTGCTCGACCCGGTAGCCGGGCTGCACGACCAGGGCGCGGTCGCCGACGAGCAGCAGCTCGCCGCCGTACGAGCTCTCGCCGGACAGCCGCAGGGTGCCGAGCACCTCCGGCTGGTCGCCGGTGCTCAGGACCCGCAGCCGGTCGCCGGTCAGGACGACGAGCCGGCCGTCGCGCAGCTTGACCAGGTCGGGCTCGTCGACGCCCTGCTCCTGCAGGTTGGTGCCGGTCGGGCCGCTGCCGACGGCGTCGGCTCCGGCGGGCGCGGACTGTCGCTCCGCGCCTGCGACGACCGAGTCGGCCACGGCGATGCCGTAGCCGTCCTGACCGAAACCGTACGCGGTGGCCGACTCCCGCAGCTCGGAGCGGTAGTGGGCGAGAAGCTCGTCGCAGCCGCCGTAGCCCACGAGCCCGGCGGCCTGGGCCGACGGGGCGGACCCGGGGGCGAGCTGGGACACGGCGAGACCGGCGACCAGCGCGGTGACCGCGCCGACGACGACCAGGGGACGGCGCTGCATGGCTCCTCCAACCTGTCCGGGCTGCTGCCCGACCAGAGATGGGACGCAGCACCCCGCCGTCCGGTTTCATCCGGGCGGCCCCTCACCCACTCGGAGCACACCCGCTGTCCCGCGGTGATCACCCAGCTGCAGGGGTTTCCGGTACGCGGTGAGGTGGGAGTTGTGTCCGACCCTGGCCGTAGGTTCCCGACATGGCAGGCGGTCGCGACTTCGACACCGGCGCACTCGCGCACCCGGCGGTCGCGGCGCTGGGCACGGTCCGATCCGGCGTGGGCGAGCTGGCCGCTGCGAACCTGTGGTCGATGCCGGACGCCGAGCTGCTGGATCTCCGGACCGAGCAGGAGCGGCTGCTGGCGCAGCTGCAGGCGGCAGTGCTGACCACCACAAGAGAGATCGACTCCCGCGGCGCGGCAACGGCAACCGGTGCCAGCTCGACAGCGGCCTGGTTGCGCGGAGTGCTCCATCTGCACCCCGGCGCGGCCAAGGCCGAGGTCGGGCTCGCTGCCGACCTCGAGCGGGAGCTGGTCGCGACCGGGGCGGCCCTGGCAGCCGGCGCGATCACCCGAGAGCATGCCTCGGCGATCAGGCACGGCCTGAGCCGGCTCCCCGCCGCGGTAACGGCGGACACCCGTCGGCGCGCGGAGGCGTTCCTGCTCCAGCAGGCGAGATCCTTCGACCCCGACGGGCTGCACAAGCTGTCCCGACACCTGATGCTGCGGCTGGACCCCGACCAGGGCGAGACACTCGAGCAGGAAGAGCTGGCGCAGCACGAGCGCCAGCAGTTCACCCTGGTCCGGCAGCCCGACGGGACCGGCGTCCCCCGCGGCCAGCTCTCCGCCGAGTCCACGGCCCTGATCCAGACAGCCCTGGACGCCGTCGCCGGCCCGCGCCCCGCCTGCGACGGGACGCCCGACCCGCGCACTCCCGCCCAGCGCCGCGCGGACGGGCTCACCGACCTGGTGCGCATGGCCATGGGAGCACCCGACATGCCCGAGCACGGCGGCGAGCCCGTCACCCTGCTCGTCACCGCTCCACGGGCCGCGCTGCGGCGCCGTCCGGACGCACCGGGCCGGCTCGATGACACGACCGACCCCGCGGGCGACGAGAACGCCCGCTTCGACGACGGGACGCCGCTGTCCCCGGAATCCGCTCGCCGGCTCGGCTGCGACGCGTGGCTGGTCGCTGCCATCGTCGGCACCGGCCCGGAGGTCCTCGACATCGGCCGGATGGCCAGGACCGTCCCGCGCGGCATCCGACGTGCGCTGGTCGCCCGCGACGGAGGCTGCGCCTTTCCCGGCTGCGGACGCCCGGCCCGCTGGTGCCAGGCGCACCACATCTGGCACTGGGAGGACGGTGGTCCGACGGCGCTGTGGAACCTCGTGCTGCTCTGCGGCCATCATCACCGCGTCATCCACCACCACGGTTGGTCCGTCTGGATCGACGACGACACCGGCCGGCCCGTCTTCCGCCCTCCCCGCTGGATCGACCCCGGTCAGACGCCCCGGCCGGCCTGGCGACCACCCACCCTTCCCGAGCACCTGCCGCTGCTCACCTGAGCGACCTGGCCGACGACCTAACCCCGTGCAGGCGGCGTCACCCGTCAGGGACGGAACTCGTGTGCGCCCCGGTCGTCGTAGGCCCGGGGTCCGACACCCGTGTTCGCCACGGTCTCCACGTCGACACGACCCAGCCCGTCGGCGTCCGTGTTCGGCTGCCCGCTCGCGGCGGAGTTCGCCGAGTCGATCGCCGGCGACGCGGACGTCAGGCGGAAGTCGCCGCCCGCCGCGTCGACGAACGCCGGGCTCGCCTGGAGGCCACGGGGCTCCTGCCCGGTCGCGGTCCGGAACGCCGCCAGCGTCGTGTACTTCTTGCCGGCCCAGTCGACC
>DASTVO010000388.1:0-16754 GCA_035759075.1 Actinomycetes bacterium | reverse complement strand
AGCTTGAGCGCCTCCTCCACCGCGTACTCGTCCATCTCGTTCATCACGGGGTCCGTGGCGGCCCGGTCCAGGGTGGAGTCCGAGGGGTCGAGCTTCTTCTCCGACCAGGTGTCGGGGACCTGCTTCACACAGACGACGATGTTCATGCGGCTGCCGCTCTCCTACCGTGACGGGAACTGGCGCCACCCTGCCAGCCGGGGTCTCTCACTCGGCCGCCGGGTGCGGTCCGGCCCTATGTTACCCACCAGTAGCATCCGGACCAACCCGCCCCCCGGCCGCTGCCCCGCGTTGTGCGACGCTGCCGAGCATGTCCCCCGCCGCGCCGCTGCCCCTCACCGGCGAGCGGACGGTGCCCGGCATCTGGCACGAGAACTACTGGTTCCGCCGGCACGAGGCCGGCTACCGAATGGCGGCCGGCGCGGTCGACGTCGAGGGGGCGGTCGTGCTGGACGCGGGGGCCGGCGAGGGGTACGGGGCCGAGCTGCTCGCCGCGGCGGGTGCAGCCGTCGTCCTGGCCCTGGACCTCGACGCGTCCTCGCTGCGGCACGTCGCGCGGACCTACCCGGCGGTCGCACCCGCGCGGGCGAACCTCGTCCAGCTCCCCTGCGCGACCGGCGCGGTCGACGTCGTCGTCAGCTCACAGACCGTCGAGCACCTCTGGGACCAGGACGGCTTCGTCCGGGAGTGCGCCCGGGTGCTGCGGCCCGGCGGCCGGCTCGTGGTCACGACCCCCAACCGGCGCACCTTCCCGCCCGGCAACGTGTTCCACAGCCGCGAGCTCGACGCCGACGAGCTGGTCGGCCTGCTGGCCGGCCACCTCGAGGTCGAGAGCGTGCACGGCGTGCACCACGGGCCGCGGCTCGCTGCCGCCGGTGACGTCGTCGCGAGACAGCTCGCGGCCCCGCCCGAGGAGTGGCCGCCGGCGCTCGCCACCCTCGTCGCCTCGGTCACGGTCGACGACTTCACCGTGGGCAACCCGGCGGACAGCCTCGACCTGGTCGCGGTCGCGGTACGCGGGTGAGCCCACCCCCGGTCGGGACCCTCTGCGTGGTCCTGCACACGCACCTCCCGTGGCTGGCGCGCCACGGCACCTGGCCGGTCGGCGAGGAGTGGCTGCACCAGGCCTGGGCGCAGTCCTACCTCCCGCTGGTCGACGTGCTGCACCAGCTGCGGGACGAGGGCCGCAACGGCCTGCTCACCCTCGGCCTCACCCCGGTGCTCGCCGCGCAGCTCGACGACCCCTACTGCCTGCGCGAGCAGCACCTCTGGCTCGGCCGCTGGCGGCTGCGCGCCGAGGAGCTCGCCGCCCGCCGCGAACCGCACCTGCGCGCACTGGCCGGCTCCGAGTTCCGCGCCGCGACGACGGCGACGGCCACGTTCGAGCAGCACTGGCGGCAGGGTGGCTCGGCGGCGCTGCGCCCGCTGGTCGACGCGGGCACGGTGGAGCTGCTCGGTGGTCCGGCGACCCACCCGGTGCTGCCGCTGCTGCCCGCGCCGGTCGCCCGCCTCGCGGTCGGGGCCGGGCTCGACGACGCCGCCGTGCGCCTCGGGCACCGGCCGACCGGGATGTGGACGCCGGAGTGCGCGGTCGCGCCGCACCTGCCGGGCCTGCTCAGCGCCGAGGGGGTCACGCACACGCTCGTCGACGAGCCGACGATGCGCGCCGCCGGCGGCACGACCGACCGCGTCTGGCGGGCCGGCGACCTCGCCGTGCTGGGGCGCGACCTCGAGCTGACCGACCGGGTGTGGTCGGCGCGCAGCGGCTACCCGAGCGGGGCTGACTACCGCGACTTCCACGCGTACGACCACGGCACCGGCATCCGGACGGCGCGGGTCACCGACCCGCTCCACGCCCGCAAGGCGCCCTACGAGCCGGCGGCCGCGGCGGCGCGGGCCGAGCGGGACGCCGCAGCGTTCACGGCGAGTGTCCGCGAGCGTCTCGAAGCCCGCGCGGCCCGTGGGGAGCAGCCGCTCGCCGTGGTCGCCTGGGACACCGAGCTCTTCGGTCACTGGTGGCACGAGGGGCCGCAGTTCCTCGCCTCGGTGCTGCGGATGCTGCCCGAGGCCGGCGTGCGCCCGGCCACCCTCTCGCAGGTCGTCGCGGAGCAGCACGAGTTCGCGCGGCCGGTCGGGCTCCCGGTCGGGTCCTGGGGGGCGGGCAAGGACCTCCGGCTGTGGTGCGGCGAGCCGGTGGCCGACCTGGCCGCGGACGCGCGCCGGGTGGCGGACCGGCTGCTCGACGTCGTAGGGCGGTGCGCTCGTCCGGGGTCCGGCCGGGACCGGCGGCTGGACGCCCTGGCCCGGGAGGTGCTGCTCGCCCTGTCCAGCGACTGGGCGTTCATGGTGTCGAGGGACAGCGCGGCCGCCTACGCGCGCGAGCGGCACGACGGGCACGTCCGGACGGTCGACCGGCTGGCCGACGCGGTGCTCGCCGGCGAGAACTTTCCGGCCGAGACGGACGCAAACGTGGTGGTTCCGCACCTGGACGCGCGGATGCTGATGCCCCTGCTGGCGTGAGAACGCGCACGATGGGGCAAGGAGTAGGCCTGGCACTCCCCCCTCGAGGTGACCACGTGAGCCGACTCGCCGCCCTGGTCCTGCTGACCGCTGCCTTCGCCCCCGCGGCCGTACTGGGAGCGATGCCCGTCGTCGCCCCGGTCGTGATCTTCTGCGTCGCCGTCGCCATGGCGGTCGCGGCGTTCGACCGGGCACCCGAGCCGGTCCCCGTCGAGGCTCCTACGGACGCCGCGACGACGCGGTGACTTCGGCAGCCTTGCGGGCCATGTCCGCCAGTGCCGCGCGCTGCGCCGCCGCCTGCTCGTAGGCCTCCACCCGGTCGCGCACCACGCGGCCCGGCACCCCGGCCACCACGCTGAACGGCGGGACGTCGCCCCGCACCACGGCATGCGCCGCGACGACGCTGCCGGGCCCGATGTCGGCACCCCGAAGCACCGACGCCTTCACCCCGACCCACACGTCGTCGCCGATCCGCACCGGCGACTTCACGATCCCCTGGTCCTTGATGGGCACGTGCACGTCGTCGGTGCGGTGGTCGAAGTCGCCCATGTAGACCCAGTCGGCGACGATGCAGCGCGCGCCGATCTCCAGGTCGAGGTAGCAGTTGAGGGTGTTCTCCCGGCCGAGCACCGTCCTGTCGCCGATGCGCAGCGTCCCTTCGTGGGCGCGCAGCCGGTTGCCGTCGCCGAGGTGCACCCACCGGCCGAGCACGATCCGGCCGTAGCCCGGCCGGGCGCGCAGCTCCACGCCACGCCCCAGGTAGACCATGCCCTCGGTCACCACGTCGGGGTGGCGCAGCCGCAGCACCAGGAACCGCCAGTAGCGGACCAGGTGGTACCTCGTCCACGCCCGGTGCCGCACCACCCAGCGGATGCTCGCCGGTGCGAGGAACCGCCGCAGCGGCACCTGGCGCGGGTCCCGGTAGCGAGCCACGGCGCCCGGTCAGCCGGGCCGGTGCCCGGTCACGAGCACGTTGTAGAACAGCGCCTGCGGCAGCACCCGGCCGAGCCCGCGGTCGAGCGCGGACAGCCGCTGCCAGGACCGGTAGGCGAACATCGCCCAGCCCCAGCCCAACCGGTCGGGGCTGACCGCCGCCTCGAAGGTCCGCACCGGCCAGCCGAAGAACGCGGCGGTGAGCTCCTCGGTCACGGTCCGCACGTCGACCGCCCCGGCCCGCAGCGCCGTCGCCGCGAGCTCGCGCGGGTCGAAGGTGTGCAGGTCGACGACGGACTCGAGCGCCTCGGCCCGGGAGGACGCGCGCAGCTCCTCGACCGGCCGGGCCCACCGCTCGCGCAGCGGCGGCAGGTGGGTCAGGGTCGTGGTGGCCTTCCACGTCAGCCGACCCAGCCGGCGGGCGTACCAGTCGCCGACCGTGGTCGGCTCGCCGGCGAAGACGAACCGGCCGCCGGGGCGCAGGACGCGCAGCACCTCGCGCAGCGCCAGCTCGACGTCGGGGATGTGGTGCAGCACCGCGTGACCGACCACCAGGTCGAAGCTCTCGTCCGCGTACGGGATCGACTCCGCGTCGGCCACCCGCCCGTCCACGTCGAGGCCGAGCGCGGTGCCGTTGCGCACGGCGGCTGCGACCATCGCGGGCGACAGATCGGTGACGTGGCCGGTCGAGACCACGCCGGCCTGCATCAGGTTGAGCAGGAAGAACCCGGTGCCGCTGCCGAGCTCGAGCGCCTCGCCGTACGGCCAGCCGGCCCGGCCGGCGACGGCCTCGAAGCGGTCGCGGGCGTAGTCGATGCACCGCTCGTCATAGGAGATCGACCACTTCTCGTCGTACGACGCGGCCTCCCAGTCGTGGTAGAGCACGTTCGCCAGCTTCGGGTCGCTCCAGGCCCGCTCCACCTGTTCCGCGGTCGGCTCGACGGTCATGCCCTCAGCGTCCCTCGAACACGGCCTTGCCCGGACCGTTCTCGACGAACGACCGCATGCCGATGCCACGGTCCTCCGTCGCGAACAGCCCGGAGAACTGCAGCCGTTCGATCTCCAGGCCGGTGTCCAGGTCGGACTCGAGGCCGCGGTCCACCGCTTCCTTCGCCGCACGCAGGGCGTACGCGGGGCCGCCGACGTATCCCGCGACCATCTCCCGCGCCGCGGTGTACACGTCGTCGGCGGGGACGACCTTGTCGACGAGACCGATGCGCAGCGCCTCCTCCGCGCCGACGAACCGGCCGGAGAAGATGATCTCCTTGGCCTTCGACGGGCCGACCAGCCTGGGCAGCCGCTGGGTGCCGCCGGCGCCGGGGATGACTCCGAGCAGGATCTCGGGCTGGCCGAGCTTGGCGTTGTCGCCCGCGACGCGGAAGTCCGCGCACAGCGCGAGCTCGCAGCCGCCGCCGAGGGCGTAGCCGGTGACCGCGGCGACCACCGGCTTGGGGATGCGCGCGACGGCCGTGAACGAGGACTGCAGGGCGCCGGACCGCTTCACCATGTCCGCGTAGGACATCTCGGCCATCTCCTTGACGTCCGCGCCCGCGGCGAAGACCTTCTCCCCGCCGTAGAGCACGACGGCGGACACGTCGCTGCGCTCGCTCACGGCGTGGGCGGCGGCCCGCAGCTCCTCCTGGACCTGGGCGTTGAGGGCGTTCATCGGCGGCCGCTCGAGGCGGATCGTGGCGATGCCGTCCTCGACCTCGAGGCGGACGAACTCGCTGCTGGCTGTCATGGACGCGCAGGGTAACGATCCGGCCGATAGCGTGAACGGGTGCCTCTCGTCCCCGTGCTCGGCGCGGTTCCCGACGCGTCGGGGACGACGTTCGCGGTGTTCAGCAGGGGCGAGGCCGTCGAGGTGTGCCTGCGCGAGGACGACGGCCGGGAGACCCGGCACCCGCTGCGGCAGCGCACGCACGACGTCTGGCACGGGCACCTGCCCGGAGTCCGTCCCGGCCGCCGCTACGGCTTCCGGGCCCACGGACCGTGGGCCCCTGCCCAGGGACACCGCTTCGACCCCGACGTGCTGCTGCTCGACCCCTACGCCCGCGCGGTCGACGGGGACTGGTCGGTGGTCGTCGGCGACGACTTCGACTGGGGCGACGACCGGCGCCCCGAGGTTCCGTGGTCGGAGACCGTCGTCTACGAGCTGCACGTCGGCGGGTTCACCCGGCTGCACCCGGCGCTGCCCGAGCACGTGCGTGGGACGTTCGCCGGGTTGGCCCACCCAGGCTCGGTCGGACATCTCACCGACCTCGGCGTCACGACGGTCGACCTGCTGCCGGTGCACCAGTTCGCCACCGAGCCGGAGCTCTCGCGGCGCGGGCTCGTCAACTACTGGGGCTACAACACCGCCGGGTTCTTCGCGCCGCACGCCGCCTACTCCTCCTCGGGCGCCGGCGGGGGCCAGGTGCGCGAGTTCAAGCAGATGGTGCGCTCGCTGCATGCCGCCGGGCTCGAGGTCGTGCTCGACGTGGTCTACAACCACACCGCCGAGCAGGGCGTCGACGGGCCGACGCTCTGCTGGCGGGGGCTGGACAACCCCGCCTACTACCGGCTCCTCCACGACGGCAGCTACGACGACGTGACCGGATGCGGCAACTCGCTGGACCTGCGTCACTCGCGCTGCCTGCAGATGGTCACCGACTCGCTGCGGTACTGGGTGCAGGAGATGCACGTCGACGGGTTCCGGTTCGACCTGGCGCCCACGCTGGCCCGGACCAGCGACGGGTTCGACCCGCAGTCCGCCTTCCTCGCGGTCGTCGGCCAGGATCCGGTGCTCAGCCAGGTGAAGCTGATCGCCGAGCCCTGGGACGTCGGGCCGGGCGGCTACCAGCTCGGTCGCTTCCCCCCGCCGTGGACGGAGTGGAACGACCGCTACCGCGACACCGTGCGGGAGACCTGGCTCGGCAGCAAGGGTCGCGCCCACGGTGGCGGGGTGCGTGACCTCGCGTACCGGCTGTCCGGGTCGTCCGACGTCTTCGAGCCCCGCGGCCCGCTCGCCTCGGTGAACTTCGTGACGGCGCACGACGGGTTCACGCTGCACGACCTCGTCTCCTACGAGCGCAAGCGCAACGAGGACAACGGCGAGAACGGCCGCGACGGCTCCGACCACAACCGCAGCTGGAACTGCGGCGTCGAGGGCCCGACAGACGACGAGGACGTGCTGGTCCTGCGCCGGCGGCTGATGC
The DNA here is from genome assembly GCA_035759075.1 of Actinomycetes bacterium. Classification (GTDB taxonomy): domain Bacteria; phylum Actinomycetota; class Actinomycetes; order JACCUZ01; family JACCUZ01; genus DASTVO01. The sequence continues at coordinate 10,107 of DASTVO010000388.1, read as the reverse complement.
GCAGCCTGCTGGCCACCCTGCTGGTGTCGGCCGGGGTGCCGATGCTCACCGCGGGCGACGAGACCGGCCGGTCGCAGCGCGGCAACAACAACGCGTACTGCCAGGACAACGAGATCTCCTGGCTGTCCTGGGAGCACAAGCCGTGGCAGCGCGACCTCCACGCCTGGACGCGGGCGCTGCTCGCGCTGCGCCGCACGCACCCCGTGCTGCGGCACGACGCGTTCTACGAGGGCCTGCCCGCGCATCCCGACGGGGTCAAGGACCTGGCCTGGTTCGGTGCGGACGCCCGCGAGATGACCGCCGAGGAGTGGTTCGACCACGACCTGCGGGTGCTCGGCATGTACCTCTCCGGCCCGCCCACCCCCGGCGAGCCGGAGGCGACGTCACTGCTCGTGCTGCTGAACACCGGGCCGACGGCCGAGTCGGCGCTGCTCCCCGGGATGCCGTGGGGCGCGGCGTACGAGCTGCTGCTCGACACCGCCGACGAGCTCCCGACGGCCAGCGGCGGCCCGGCCGTCACGACCGTGACGCTCGCGCCGCACAGCCTCCAGGTGCTCGCCGCCCGCCGCTGAGGGCTCTCCATCTGCCCCCAGAGCGCCGCTAGCGCAGGACGCCGCTGTCCATGCCCACGCTCTCCGGCGGCAGCGTCGCCAGGCCGAGCTCGCCCGGTCCGGCGATCAGCCGGTGCGCCGGGACCACCCGGGTCGTGTAGCCGAACGGCCCCGGACGGTCCAGCTTCACCTCGCCGACATAGCGGTGCCGGCCGCCCTCGTAGGTCTCGTCGTGCCGCAGCGACAGCGTCGCCGAGTCACTGATCCGGTCGGACTCGTCGACCCGGCCGTAGACGACCTGCACGTCCACGTCGGACGGCGTGAGCGCGCCGAGGGACACGAAGGCCCGCAGCTCCAGCGTGCTGCCCACCTCCGGGGCGTCCGCGACGCCGGAGGCCTCCACGTGGTCGACCCGCACGTCCGACCACGCGGCCCGGACCCGCTGCTTCCACGCCGCGAGCTCGCGGGCTCCGGAGTAGTCACCGTCGAGGGCACGCGACGACGCCGCGGCCGGGGCGTAGAGCCCGAGCACGTAGTCGCGCACCATCCGGCTCGCCAGCACCTTCGGGCCGAGCGTCTGCAGGGTGTGCCGGACCATCTCGATCCACCGGACCGGGTGCCCGTCGGCGTCGCGGTCGTAGAACATCGGCGCGACGGTGTGCTCGAGCAGGTCGTACAGCGCGGCGGCCTCGAGGTCGTCGCGCCGGTCGGCGTCCGTGACCCCGTCGGCGGTGGGGATGGCCCAGCCGTTCTCGCCGTCGAACCACTCGTCCCACCAGCCGTCGAGGACGGAGAGGTTGAGGCAGCCGTTCAGCGCGGCCTTCATGCCCGACGTGCCGCAGGCCTCGAGCGGCCGCAGCGGGTTGTTCAGCCAGACGTCGCAGCCGGGGTAGAGCGTCTGGGCCATCTCGATGTCGTAGTTGGGCAGGAAGACGATCCGGTGCCGGACGTTCGCCTGGTCGGCGAATCGCACCAGCTCCTGGATGAGCTTCTTGCCGCCGTCGTCGGCGGGGTGCGCCTTGCCGGCGATGACCAGCTGGACCGGCCGCTCCGGGTGCAGCAGCAGCGACGTCAGCCGGTGCGGGTCGCGCAGCATCAGGGTCAGCCGCTTGTACGAGGGGACGCGGCGGGCGAAGCCGATCGTGAGCACGTCCGGGTCGAGCACCTGCTCGGCCCACCCGAGCTCGGCCTCGCTCGCGCCGCGCTGCTCCCAGGACTGCTTGACCCGGCGGCGGGCGTCCTTGACGAGACGGCCGCGCAGCAGCCGCCGGACCGCCCAGATGTCGCCGTCGGAGACCTGCTGGATCGCGTCCCACTGGTGGGCGTCGGTCGGGTGCTCGCTCAGACCGCTCCCGATCTCGCGCTCCGCGAGCTCGAACACCTCTGGCGCGACCCAGGTCGGGGCGTGGACGCCGTTGGTGATGTACCCGATCGGCACCTCCGGCTCGTCGAAGCCGGGCCACAGCCGCGCGAACATCTCCCGGGCGACGTGCCCGTGCAGCTCGGACACGCCGTTGGCGCGCTGGGCGAGCCGGAAACCCATGACGGCCATGTTGAAGACGCTCGGGTCGCCGCCTTCGTAGTCCTCGGCCCCCAGGGCCAGGACCTTCTCGACCGGCACGCCGGGGCACGCGTTCTCGCCGCCGAAGTGCTGCTGGACGAGGTCCCGCGCGAACCGGTCGATGCCGGCGGGGACCGGGGTGTGGGTGGTGAACAAGGTGGCCGAGCGGGCCGCCTCGACCGCCTCCTCGAAGGTGAGGCCGGAGTCCTCGGTGAGCTCGCGGATCCGCTCGACCCCGAGGAACCCGGCGTGCCCCTCGTTGGTGTGGAAGACCTCGGGCGCCGGCGCACCGGTCAGCCGGCTGAACGCGCGCAGCGCCCGCACGCCGCCGATCCCGAGCAGCATCTCCTGCAGCAGCCGGTGCTCGCTCCCGCCGCCGTAGAGACGGTCGGTCACGTCGCGCTCGCTGAGCTCGTTGTCCTCGACGTCGGAGTCCAGCAGGAGCAGCGGCACCCGGCCGACCTGCGCCCTCCAGACCTGCGCCACCAGGCGGCGACGGCCCGGCAGGCCGACCTCGACCTTGAGCGGCTCGCCGGACACCTCGCGCAGCAGCGAGATCGGCAGGCCGTCCGGGTCGAGAACCGGGTAGCGCTCCTGCTGCCAGCCCTCGCGGGACAGCGACTGGGCGAAGTACCCGGAGCGGTAGAGCAGCCCGACGCCCACGATCGGGACGCCGAGGTCGCTGGCTGCCTTGAGGTGGTCGCCGGCCAGGATGCCGAGTCCGCCCGAGTACTGCGGCAGCACGGCGGTGATGCCGAACTCCGGCGAGAAGTAGGCGATGGCCGGCGGGATCGCGGCGGCGTCGTACCCGGCCTGCCCGGCCGCCAGCCGCTGGTACCAGAGGTCGCCTTCGAGGTACGCGCGCAGGTCCTCTCCCGCCTCGGCGACCTGACGGACCACGCCCGCGTCGTCGGCGAGCGCGGCGAGGCGGTCCGGGCCGAGCTCGCCGAGCAGCGCCACCGGATCGCCGCCGACCCGCTCCCACAGCACGGGGTCGAGGCGCTGGAACAGGGACTTGGTCGGGTGGTGCCAGGACCAGCGCAGGTTCAGCGCGAGCTCACCGAGCGGCTCGAGGGGCGCGGGCAGCACGGTACGGACGGTGAACCGTCGAATCGCCTTCACCGGCCGCACGATAGCCGGACCGGGCGGGTCGGCCCGCCGTCGACCGGAAACCGGACACGACGGTCGAGATCATCCCGCGCTGAGACGCCGGAGGTGTGCGGCGGAAGCGAAGGTGGGTAGGTTTCTGATCGATGACTGGACGCATCCCGATCCTGGACGTGCAGCCCGCTGAGGGCTGCGGTCGCTGGCCGGCAAAGGCCGTGGTCGGCGAGACCTTCACCGTGAGCGCGACCGTCTTCCGGGAAGGGCACGACCAGGTCAACGCCAACGTCGTCCTCCGTGACGAGAAGGGGCGAAAGGGACCGTTCACCCTGATGACCCCCGGAGCGCCCGGCACCGACCGCTGGCACGCCGACGTCACGCCCACCGGCCGGGGACGCTGGAGCTTCACGGTCGAGGCGTGGAGCGACCCCGTCGCCACCTGGCTGCACGACGCCACCATCAAGATCGAGGCCGGCGTCGACGTCGACCTGATGCTCGAGGAGGGCGCCCTCGTCCTCGAGCGCGCCGCCGCCGCGCCCCGACCCGCGCCGGGGCGGCGGGCACTGCTGGACGCGGTCACCGCGCTGCGCGACGAGAGCCGCCCGGTCCCTGCCCGCCTCGCCGCCGCGTCCGACCCCGCGGTCACGGAGACGCTCACCCAGCACCCGCTGCGCGACTTCGTGTCGACAAGCGACCGGATGCCGCTCTGGGTCGACCGCGAGCGCGCGCTCTACGGCAGCTGGTACGAGTTCTTCCCGCGCTCGGAGGGCGCGCGCGTCGACCCCGAGACCGGCGCGATGGTCAGCGGGACGTTCCGCACCGCCATGGAGCGGCTGCCGGCCGTCAAGGAGATGGGCTTCGACGTCGTCTACCTCCCGCCGATCCATCCCATCGGCCGGACCAACCGCAAGGGCCCCAACAACACCATGACCCCGGGGCCCTACGACGTCGGCTCGCCCTGGGCGATCGGCGGCCCCGAGGGCGGGCACGACGCGATCCACCCCGACCTGGGCGACATCAAGGACTTCGACGCGTTCGTCGCCCGGGCCACCGAGCTCGGCCTCGAGGTCGCGCTCGACTTCGCGCTGCAGGCGACGCCCGACCACCCGTGGGTCAAGGAGCACCCCGAGTGGTTCACCGTGCTCGCGGACGGCTCCATCGCGTACGCGGAGAACCCGCCGAAGAAGTACCAGGACATCTACCCGATCAACTTCGACCGCGACCCCGAGGGGATCTACGCCGAGTGCCTCCGGGTCCTGCGGCACTGGATGGACCACGGGGTGCGGATCTTCCGCGTCGACAACCCGCACACGAAGCCGGTGAACTTCTGGGCCTGGTTGATGGACGAGGTCCGCAAGACCGACCCCGACGTGCTGTTCCTCGCCGAGGCCTTCACCAGGCCGGCCATGATGCAGACGCTGGCGCGCGTCGGCTTCCACCAGTCCTACACGTACTTCACCTGGCGCAACGAGAAGTGGGAGCTCGAGGAGTACCTCACCGAGCTGACCCAGAAGACCGGCCACTTCCTGCGGCCGAACTTCTTCGTCAACACCCCGGACATCCTGCACGCGTACCTGCAGTACGGCGGGCCGCCGGCGTTCAAGATCCGCGCCGTCCTGGCTTCGACCCTCTCCCCCACCTACGGCGTCTACTCCGGATACGAGCTCTTCGAGCACGTGGCCGTGCGCCCCGGCAGCGAGGAGTACCTCGACACCGAGAAGTTCCAGCTGCGTCCACGCGACTGGGCCGCGGCGGAGCGGGAGGGCCGCACGCTCGCCCCGTACCTCACCCGGCTCAACCAGATCCGCCGCGAGCACCCGGCACTGCAGCGCCTGCGCAACCTGCACTTCCACCACGCCGACAGCGACCAGATCATCTGCTACTCGAAGAGCATCAAGGACGGCAACGGTTTCTCCGACCTGCTGCTCGTCGCTGTCAACCTCGATCCGCACGGGGCCCGAGAGACGACAGTGCGGCTGGACATGCCGGCGCTGGGACTGGACTGGGACGACACCATGGCCGTGCATGACGAGCTGACCGGCGACAGCTGGGTCTGGGGCAAGGAGAACTACGTCCGCCTCGACCCGTTCGTGGAGCCCGCGCACATCTTCACCGTCCGCACGCGGGGGGCGTCGGGACCGTGAGCGACGATCTCCTGGATCCCGCTGGTGTCCCGGCGATCGACAACTTCGCCGACGTCCCCGAGGAGCAGCGCGACCCGCACTGGTACAAGCGTGCGGTCTTCTACGAGGTGCTGGTCCGGTCCTTCAAGGACTCCAACGGCGACGGCACCGGTGACCTGACCGGCCTGCGCGAGAAGCTGGACTACCTGCACTGGCTCGGCGTCGACGTCATCTGGCTGCCGCCGTTCTTCCGCTCCCCGCTGCGCGACGGCGGCTACGACGTCAGCGACTACACCGACGTGCTGCCGGAGTTCGGCACCCTCGGCGACTTCGTCGAGTTCGTCGACGCGGCGCACGAGCGCGGCATCCGGGTGATCATCGACTTCGTCATGAACCACACCTCGGACCAGCACCCGTGGTTCCAGTCCTCGCGCACCGACCCGGACGGCCCGTACGGCGACTTCTACGTGTGGGCCGACACCGACGAGGCGTACGCGGACGCGCGGATCATCTTCGTCGACACCGAGTCGTCCAACTGGACCTACGACCCGGTCCGCAAGCAGTACTTCTGGCACCGGTTCTTCAGCCACCAGCCCGACCTGAACTTCGAGAACCCGCGCGTCCAGGAAGCGGTCATCGAGGCGCTGAAGTTCTGGCTGGACCTCGGGATAGACGGCTTCCGGCTCGACGCCGTCCCCTACCTGTTCGAGGAGGAGGGCACCAACTGCGAGAACCTCCCGGCCACCCACGAGTTCCTCAAGCGGGTGCGCAAGGAGGTCGACGCGAGCTACCCCGACCGGGTGCTGCTCTGCGAGGCCAACCAGTGGCCCGCCGACGTCGTGGAGTACTTCGGCTCCGACGGCGACGAGTGCCAGATGGCGTTCCACTTCCCGGTGATGCCGCGGTTGTTCATGGGCGTGCGGCGCGAGTCGCGCTACCCGATCTCGGAGATCATGGCCCAGACGCCGGCGATCCCGGACAGCTGCCAGTGGGGCATCTTCCTGCGCAACCACGACGAGCTCACCTTGGAGATGGTCACCGACGAGGAGCGCGACTACATGTGGGGCGAGTACGCCAAGGACCCCCGCATGAAGGCGAACATCGGCATCCGCCGTCGGCTCGCCCCGCTGCTCGACAACGACCGCAACCAGCTCGAGCTGTTCACCGCGCTGCTGCTCTCGCTCCCGGGGTCGCCGGTCCTGTACTACGGCGACGAGATCGCCATGGGCGACAACATCTGGCTCGGCGACCGCGACGGCGTCCGCACGCCGATGCAGTGGACGCCCGACCGCAACGCCGGGTTCTCGACGGCAAACCCCGGCCAGCTCTCCCTGCCGGTGATCATGGACCCGCTGTACGGGCACCAGGTCACCAACGTCGAGGCGCAGCTCGCCAGCACCACCTCGTTCCTGCACTGGACCCGGCGCATGATCGAGGTGCGCAAGCAGAACCCCGCGTTCGGCATGGGGACCTGGGAGGACCTCGGCGGCAGCAACCCGAGCGTGCTGTCGTTCGTGCGCGCGTTCGGCGACGACATCGTGCTCTGCGTCAACAACCTGTCGCGGTTCCCGCAGCCGGTCGAGCTCGACCTGCGCCGCTGGGAGGCCTGGACCCCGGTCGAGCTGCTGGGCACCGTCCACTTCCCGATGATCGGAGAGCTTCCGTACCTGCTGACCCTGGCCGGCCACGGGTTCCTGTGGTTCCGGCTGACCCCTCCGGAAGGGAACGTCTGATGCCCTCGACCGGCTCGCACGCGCGAGAGCCCCACGGGCTCGACCTGCAGTCCTATCTCGGCCACCAGCGCTGGTTCGCCGGGAAGGGCCGTGCCTGGCAGGTCACCGGCACCACGACGGTCGCGGAGCTGCGCTCGCCCGGCGGGCCGGCGCCCGGTGTGCGCATCGACGTCGCCAGCGTCACCTACGACGACGGGGAGACCGAGACCTACCAGCTCCCGCTCGCGATCTACCCCGACCCGGCTGCGCACCTCGTCCACGCCTTCGTCGGGGAGGAGGTCGACGAGTCCGGCCGGATGTGGTTCGTCTACGACGCCCTGCACGACAAGGACAGCACCGGGCTGTGGGTCGAGGGCATCGAGACCGAGCGGCACGACGGCGGCTTCGCCTTCCACCGTGAGCCGACCGCGACCGAGCTGCCGCCCGGCGGGCCCTCCATCGTGGTCGGCGCCGAGCAGAGCAACACCTCGATGATCTTCGGGGACTCCCTCATCCTCAAGGTGTTCCGGAAGGTCTCCTCCGGCCTCAACCCCGACATCGAGATGCACAGCGCGCTGGCGGCCGCCGGCAGCACGCACATCGCCGCCCCGCTCGGCTGGCTGGAGGGCAGCTGGCGCGACCCGGCCGGCAACGAGGTCACCGCCAGCCTGGCCATGGCCCAGAGCTACCTGAAGGAGGCCACCGAGGGCTGGGAGCTCGCGCTCACCAGCGTCCGGGACCTCTACGCCGAGGCCGACCTGCACGCCGACGAGGTCGGCGGTGACTTCGCCGGCGAGTCCACCCGCCTCGGCGCCGCCACCGCCGAGGTGCACGCGGCCCTCGCGCAGGCGCTGCCCACCGGCCGGATGGAGAAGAAGGAGCTCACCGCGCTGGCCGAGGGCATGCGGTCGCGACTCGAGCGGACCGCGGCCGAGGTGCCGGACCTGGCGCCGTACGTGCACGCGCTCCGTTCCGCGTACGACGACCTGGTCGACCTCGAGGACCCGGTGCACGTGCAGCGCGTGCACGGCGACTTCCACCTCGGCCAGGTCATGCGCACCTTCGAGGGCTGGAAGCTGCTGGACTTCGAGGGCGAGCCTGCCCGCCCGCTGGCCGAGCGCCGCGCGCTGGAGTCCCCCCTCAAGGACGTTGCCGGGATGCTGCGCTCGTTCGACTACGCGGCGCGGCACCTGCTCGCCGACCATCCTGCCGACGCACAGCGTGCGTACCGCGCCACCGAGTGGGCAGACCGCAACCGCAACGCCTTCCTGACCGGGTACGCCCGGGCGGGTGGTCGCGACCCGCGCGAGCAGCCGGTGCTGCTACGCGCGTTCGAGACCGACAAGGCGGTCTACGAGGTGCTCTACGAGGCCCGTAACCGTCCGACCTGGCTGCAGATCCCCATGGCGGCGATCCACAGGCTCGCCGCGGAGGAGTGAGACCCACGTGACCCAGCGCGCCCTGCCCACCCCAGCCCCGGCGAGCACCGAGGAGCTGCACCGGCTGGTGTCGGGGCACCACCACGACCCGCACTCGATCCTGGGGCCGCACCCGCACTCCGGCGGCGTCACGATCCGGACGCTGCGGCCATGGGCGACCGCCGTCTCGGTCGTGCTCGGCGACGACCGGCACGAGATGCGCCACGAGAGCTACGGGGTGTGGGTGACGGTGCTGCCCGGCTCCGTCGTCCCCGACTACCGGCTCGAGGTCGCCTACGACGGGCCCGCCCACGTCGTCGACGACCCGTACCGGTTCATGCCGACGCTCGGCGACGTCGACCTCCACCTCATCGGCGAGGGCCGGCACGAGGAGCTGTGGACCGTCCTCGGCGCGCACACCCGCAGCTACGACGGCATCGCCGGAGCGGTCCACGGGACCTCGTTCGCGGTCTGGGCCCCCAGCGCGCAGGGCGTGCGACTGACCGGCGACTTCAACTACTGGGACGGCCGCGCCCACCCGATGCGCGCCATGGGGTCGACCGGCATCTGGGAGCTCTTCGTCCCGGGCATCGGTGACGGTGCCCACTACAAGTACGAGGTCCTCGGCCGCGACGGCGTCTGGCGGCAGAAGGCCGACCCGGTCGCCTTCCGCGCCGAGGTGCCGCCGGCCACGGCCTCGGTCGTGTTCACCTCGGACTACGAGTGGGGCGACGACGAGTGGCTGGCGCAGCGCGCCACGAAGGACCCGCTGACGCAGCCGATGAGCACGTACGAGGTGCACCTCGGCTCGTGGCGGCAAGGCCTGACCTACCGCGAGCTCGCCGACCAGCTGGTCGGGCACGTGACCTACCTCGGCTTCACCCACGTCGAGCTCATGCCGGTGGCCGAGCACCCCTTCGGCGGCTCCTGGGGCTACCAGGTCTCGTCCTACTTCGCGCCGACCTCGCGGTTCGGCAGCCCCGACGACTTCCGCTACCTCGTCGACCGGCTGCACCAGGCCGGCATCGGCGTCATCGTCGACTGGGTGCCGGCACACTTCCCGAAGGACGCGTGGGCGCTCGCCCAGTTCGACGGGACCGCGCTGTACGAGCACCCTGACCCGCGCCGCGGCGAGCAGCTGGACTGGGGCACGTACGTCTTCAACTTCGGCCGCACCGAGGTGCGCAACTTCCTGGTGGCGAACGCGCTCTACTGGCTGGAGGAGTTCCACATCGACGGCCTGCGGGTGGACGCCGTCGCCTCGATGCTCTACCTCGACTACTCGCGCAAGGAAGGCGAGTGGGTGCCCAACGAGTTCGGTGGGCGCGAGAACCTCGAGGCGGTGTCGTTCCTGCAGGAGGCCAACGCCACGGCGCACAAGCGCGTGCCCGGGATCGTCACGATCGCCGAGGAGTCCACGGCCTGGCCAGGCGTGACGCGGCCGACGCACCTCGGCGGCCTGGGCTTCAACTTCAAGTGGAACATGGGCTGGATGCACGACTCGCTGGGCTACATGGCCCACGAGCCGATCTACCGGCAGTACCACCACCACCAGATGACGTTCTCGATGATGTACGCGTACTCCGAGAACTACGTGCTGCCGATCTCGCACGACGAGGTGGTGCACGGCAAGGGCTC
>DASTVO010000387.1:0-11674 GCA_035759075.1 Actinomycetes bacterium | reverse complement strand
GCTGGAACAGCGCCCACGAGAACCAGAACGTGTCCACGTGCCGGACCGGCTCCAGCCGCTCGCCGGCGAGCTCCCCGGCGGTGGCGGTCCCGAGCACCGACCACGTCGTGCCGGTCTCCGCGTCGACGAAGCCGTCCTCGGCGCTGAAGGTCAGCCGTTGCCCGCCGACGACCGGCGAGAAGGCGGCCGTGACGCCGACGGCCCACCGCTGATCAGCCGGTCGACGTCGACCAGCGGCTCCGGAAGGCCCTCGGCGTCCGGGTCGGTGAGGGCCGAGGTGACGTCCTCCTCGGGCGACCCCGGGATCTGGCTGACCGACACCGACCTCCCGCCCCCGTCACCCGACCCGGCCCCGTCGGCGCCGGACGACCCGCCTGCACCGCAGCCGGTGAGCAGCAGCGCGAGGAGTGCCGGCCACGCTCCGTGTCGCCGGATCGCTCGCATGGGCAGGAAACCCGATCCGTAGCGCGGTCCCTTCCCGGCCGGGGTCCCGGTCCGGGCCGGCTAGTCCCCCCGTGCCTCGAGCGCAGCCGACGCGGCCGCCAGCACCTCCCCGGCCTCGGGCCGGTCATCGGGGCTGCGCGGGCGCCAGAGCCGCACGACCACGCCGTCGACGACGAGCGCGTCGGCGCCGAGCTGGCGGGTGTCCTCGACCGGTGGGCGCAGCCTCTCCCGGCGTAGCACCGCACGCGCGTACGTGGCGAGGGTGCGCCGGCTGTAGACCCGCCACAGCGGGGCCCGGCCCAGCCCCAGCGCCGCGTACAGCCTGCGGGGCTGGTCCGAGAGCACCGACCCGGGCCATCCCAGGTGGCGGGCCAGGGCGGCGAGCCGGTCCGGGGGGCTGAAGCCCACGAACACCAGGCCGACCTTCGCGTCGGAAGCGGTCTCGTGCACCTGGACCAGGTGCTGCTGGCAGGGCAGTCAATGCCGGTGACGCATGAGCACCATCACGTGCACACCGGGCAGGTCGCCCAGGTCACGGGCAGCACCGGTCACCGCGTCCACGACCTCGATCCCGGCGAGCGGGATGGTCACCAGTTCACGGCGTGGCATGGTCGCCCCCTTCCTGCCGGCCGGCCCGAGCGGCCGGCACCACCGTGCAGGTGTGGGGTGGGAGGTGCACCCCGATCGGGCCCCCCACCGGCACCGACACCGAGGTGGGCGCGGAGACGTGCAGAGCAGTGTCTCCGACGGTCACCGTGACCGCGATGTAGGTGCCCCGGTAGTCGGCACTCGTCACCGTCCCGTGAACCGTGTTGCGCGCTGCTCCCTCGGTGAGTCGCAGCGACTCGGGGCGGACGACCAGGTGACCAGGCCCGTCGGGCGCGCCGTCCGCCACGACCAGTGACCCGAGGCCGCAGTCGAAGCGCCCGTCGACCACCGTTCCGGGGAGGATGTTGCGCGCCCCGAAGAAGGCTGCTGCGGCGGCGGTCGCCGGGCGTTCGTAGAACGTCCGCGGCCGGGCGTGCTGCTCGATCCGGCCGTCGAGCATCAGCGCCACCGTGTCGGCCAGCTCGACCGCCTCGAGCTGGTCGTGGGTCACGAACAGCGTGGTCACCGACACCTGGCGCTGCACGTGCCGCAGCAGCGCCCGCATCCGGCCGCGCAGGGTCGCGTCGAGCTGGGAGAACGGCTCGTCGAGCAGCAGCACCCGCGGGTCGGTGACCAGGGCCCGCGCCAGCGCGACCCGCTGCTCCTGGCCGCCGGAGAGCTCGTGCACCCGGCGCCCGCCGTAGCCGGCGAGCTCGACCAGCTCGAGCATTCCCTCGACGCGGTGCCTCCGCTCCCGGCGCGGGACGCGGCGCATGCGCAGGCCGAAGCCGACGTTCTCGGCGACGTCGAGGTGCGGGAACAGCAGCGCGCGCTGGGACACCATCGCCACCGGTCTGTGTTCTGGTGGCAGGCCGAGGACCGACCGGTCCCCGAAGCGCACGTCGCCGGCGTCCGGCGACAACAACCCCGCGACCAGGTTGAGTGTCGTCGACTTCCCGCAGCCGCTGGGTCCGAGCAGCGCGGTCACGCTGCCGGAGGGCAGCTCCAGCGAGACGTCGTCGACCGCTGGGCGGCCGGCCGGCGTGAAGCGCTTGGTCAGACCGGAGAGAGTCACCGTCTCGGGCGGCATCTACAGCCGCCCGAGGCCGATGAGCGGGCCGTGGCCGCGGGGGAGGTGCCGCACGACCAGGCCGACGAGAACCAGCGGCGGCGCGCTGAGCAGCAGCGCGACGGCGGCGGCCTCGGTGAGGTCGGCGCCGCGGACGAAGGCGAACAGCAGCAGCGGCAGTGTCTGCACCGTCCCGCCTCCGATCAGCAGCGTCAGCACGTACTCGCTCCAGGAGATGAGGAACGCGAAGAAGCCTGCCACCACGAGAGCGGGACGCAGCAGGGGCAGTGTCACGTGGACGAACACGCGAGCGGGTCCGGCGCCGAGCACCCGCGCCTGGTCCTCGTAGCCGACGTCGAGGTTGGCGAACGCGCTCGCCGTCACCAGCGTGACGTACGGCACGGTCGGGACGAGGTGGACGAGAACGACGCCGGCGACCGTGTCGGCGAGCCCGTACCGCAGGAAGAAGACCTGGGTTCCCAGCAGCACCGCCAGGCCCGGCACGATGGCCGGCGCGAGGACCAGGAACTGGACGCCCCGCTTGCCGCGGAACGTGTAGAGCCCGAGCGCTCTCCCCGCGGGCGTCCCGACCAGCAGGGCGAGGACCGTGACGACGACCCCGATCGTCAGCGACGTGAGCAGCCCGGAGAGGACCCGCGATCCCGGGTCGGTCAGCAGGCCCAGCCCCCGTCCGGAGAGCTGCTGCGGCACGAGCGCGGGGTACTCCCACCGGCCGCTGACGGCCCACCCGGCGAGCGGGACGAAGGGGAGCAGGACACCGACCACGAGGACCCACGTGGCGAGCGGGCGCCTCACCGGACCCTCCGCACGAAGCGGTCGACCGTCGCCATGTAGGCCAGCACGACGGCGCCGACGAGAACGGCGATGACCACCGCCAGGGCCATGGCCTGCGGACGCGAGCCGAGGTCGACGTCCTGGTGGTACTGCAGGGCCACGACCGGCAGGGTCGCGGGAAAGGGCCGCCCCAGCAGCAGCGGCACCTCGTAGCTGCCGAAGGTGAACGCGAACACCAGCAGTGAGGTGGCAGCGACGCCGGGGGCGATCAGCGGCAGCACCACGTGCCGGAACCGTTGCCAGGGCCCGGCTCCGAGCGTGCGCGCCGCGGTCTCGAGCTCGTCGACCCCGGCCGAGAGCGTCGCCAGCACGACGATGCCGACGAACGCCGTCTCCTTCCACACGTACTCGGCGATGATCGCGACGCCGAACTCGTCGGCGGTGAGCGCCGGGAAGTCGGCCGGCGCATCCGTGATCCCCGCCGAGTACGCGACCCGGGACAGCAGGCCGCTCGGGGAGAGCAGCAGCAGCATGGCGAGCGCGCCCACCAGGTGCGGCACCGGCAGGGTGGACGCGAGCACGGCTGTCACCAGCCGGCGGGCCGTGCGCAGCCGATGGATGAGCAGGGCCGCCGCCACGCCGAGGACGGTGGCCAGCACCGTCGAGACGACCGCCACCCGGAACGTGAGGGCGACCGAGGCCCGCACCGCCGGGTCGGCCCAGATCGACCGGTAGGCGTCGACGCTCCACGTCCACCCGTCCAGGAAGGGCAGGTACCCCAGCGACTGCGCGACCCCGAGCGCGAAGCCGCCGAGGAACAGCGCCCCGACGACCGTGAGGGCCGGTGCGAGCAGCAGCCCGATGCGGACCGGCCGGGGCGTCACGGGTCCTGGCTACCGCTGCAGGACGCTGCGCGTCCAGTCCGCCTCGATCCGGGTGATGTACGCGGCGGCCAGCTCGGGCCGGGTGTCGGCCGTGAGCTGGTCGAGGTCCAGCACCCAGGGGCCGAGGTCGACGGCGTCGAACGCCCGCCGCAGGCCGGATGGCACGGTCTCCAGGTCGATCGCCGGGTACGCGCCGGTGGCCTCGAAGAGCGCGAGCTGTGTCGCGGGGTCGAGCAGCTCGTTGGCCAGAACCATCGCGCCCGCCTTGTGCTCGCTGTTGTAGGGGATGGCGACGAAGCTGTTGTTGGCGATGTTGCCGACGTCCAGCACCGTCTCGCGCGTGCTGTCCGGGAAGACCCCGTCGGCGACCTGGCGGCCGACCGCGCCCGGGCCGTAGGTCAGGAAGGCGTCGATCTCCCCGCCCGCGTACAGCCGCTCCACGTCGCTCTGGCTGGTGGGGTACGTGTCGCCGCCGCGCCACAGCGACGGCTCGAGGTCGTTCAGGCGGCGCCACAGCGCGCGGGCCGCCGGCGCGTAGGCGTCCTCGGCGACCTCGAGGCCGTCCAGCGTCGCTGGCCCGCCGACCTCGTCGTAGAGGAAGGTTCGCACCGCCATCGACCCGGTGAAGTCCGGAGGCGCCGGGTAGGTGAACCGCCCCGGGTTGCGCTCGGCCCACGCGAACAAGGACGCCACCGACTCGACGTCGGCAGCGGTGAGAGCAGCGCTGTCGTAGACCAGCGCCGACGACGCCTGCTGCCACACCGACTCGCAGCCTTCCACCGGGACACCGAAGTCGTGCGTGACGGCCGGGTCGTCGAAGTCCACGTGCCCGGCGTTGGGCAGCTCCCGGTCATAGCCGCAGAACCACAGGTCCGCCTGCTTGCCGGTGGCGAAGTTCTCGCCGTTCACCCAGACGAGGTCGACCGACCCGCCGGTGTCGCGCCCGGCCTGCTTCTCCGCGAGGACCTTGTTCACCGCGTCGACGGTGTCGGTGATCCGCACCTGCTCCACCGACACGTCGTATGCGGCGAGGCGGTCGGTGAGGACTCCGCTGACGAACTGGTTCAGGGCGTCGTCCCCGCCGTACATGTACCAGCGGACCGTCTGCCCGCGCGCGTCGTCGAGCACGGACCGCCAGTTCCCGGTGCGCGGCTCCGTCTCGGCCTGGTCGTCGCCGGCCGTTCCACAAGCCGTCAGCAGGACCAGCGCTGTCGCGGCGACGGCGACGGCGCGGTGAGGACGGGTCAACGGCACGAGAGCTCCTGCGGGCCGGTCACTCGGGGTGGACCGCGAGTGCTCTCGCGGGCTCGGCGTCGGTGGGGACCGGCTCGGCGAGCACGCGGACGCCGAAGAAGATCCGCTGGACCGCGGTGACCGCGACGGCGGCGGCGAAGACCCACGCGATGGTGGCGGCCTGCTGCGGGAAGACGGTGAACAGCACGTACGCGATCGCCGTCTCGGTGCCCTCGGCGAGTCCGCCGACGAAGCGCAGCGAGCGCTCGTCGCCGAACCGGTGACGGCGCCGTTCGAGCAGCGAGGACAGCGCCAGGAACGCCGCGCCGGACACGTAGTAGGTGCTCAGCAGCACCAGGCAGGCCAGCCGCGCGGACGGCACCGCAACGGCGACTCCGACCACGAAGCCGGCGTAGATGCTGAAGTCGGCCATCAGGTCCAGGAAGCCGCCCCGCTCGGTGACACCGACGGCCCGCGCGACGGCGCCGTCGAGACCGTCGAGCACTCGGTTGGCCAGCCAGAGCACAAGGGCCAGGTGCCAGGCCCCCGCTCCGGCGGCGATGCAGGCGCCGACGCCCGCCAGCCAGGCAGTGCCCGTCAGGGCCAGCGGGCGCACCCCGGCGGCAGCCAGGCGCGCCCCCGCGCGTTCCGTCACCGGGCTCATGGCCGCACGTACGCGGGCGTCGAGCATCGTGGTCACGCCTTCGCGGTCGACGGGGTGGAGCGGACGTCGACCACCGGGAGCAGCCTGCGCAGCGCGACGTTCTCGCCCGGGTCGAGGACGGCGTGCTGCACGCAGGCCGGCACGAGCGTGCCGTCCTCCGGGTGGGCCATCGCGTAGTGGCAGGCGGCGAGCCGGTCCTGGGTGGCTCGGATCTCGGGGTCGTCGCTCCTGACACCACGCCGGGTCAGCTCCCAGGCCGGCCTGACCTGCTCGGCGTCCATGAACTGGTGCATCACGAAGGACACCGGCCGGACCCGGCGGTGCCGCAGCAGCGCGCGCACGCCGACCCGAGCGACGGCGCGGCGCAGCCATCCGGCCGCCAGACCCAGCGTTCCCGGGTGGCTCGTCACGGCCCGGAGGACCTGCGCGGCGACCAGCGGGGTCGGCGGCCCGGTGAACGAGATGTGCCCGAGCCGGGTGAAGAAGGCGTCCCGGACGGCGAGGTCGCGGGGGTCGTCCCCGTCGAGCAGGGGGTACCACCGGTCGCCGACGTAGAAGCCGTACGCGGTGCGGTTGCAGCGCAGGTCTCCGTGCTGCAGCACCCGGTAGTCGAGCCGGGTCCCGGCGCCCTTCTCGATCTCGGCCCAGACCGCGTCCGGGGTGGCGTCACGATAGCGCTCGTGCCAGCGCCGGTCGTCGCCGAGGAAAGCGGCCGGCTGGAAGGAGAACATCCCGTAGCCCACGTCGTGGGCGTCCCGGATGACTCCGGCGACCTGGTCCAGGTTCCGCGGTGTGACGGTCATGTTGTGGGCGAGGAACGAGCGGACGCCGTGCTCGCGCCGCAGCCGGGCGAACATCGCCGCGAAGTGGCGTCGGTAGGGCGCGAGTGACTGCTCGTCCGGTGGTCGGGGGATCCCGCGCCGGCCGAACATGAACATGTCGAAGTGAGCCGCGAACGAGAGCCGGTCGAAGCGCCGCCGTCCGCGGGAGTCGACCGCGAGCCGCTCGAGGTAGGAGTAGTCGAAGTCTCCGTGCGTCATGCTCATCGGCTCGCGGCCGTGCGCCCGCATCACCCGCAGCGTCTCCGCGTGCACCTCGGGCGGCAGCAGCGTGACCTCTCCGCCGATCAGCTGGGCGTGGGCCCGGGGACCGCGCAGCCGGCGCAGCAGGCCCATCTGGGCCGCCACCTCGCGTACCGTGTGCGGCCCGTCGACGCGGACCCGGTTGGCGTCCCGCGAGTGGTAGCACGGCGTGCAGGCCAGGTTGCACTTCGGGAACACCCCGTGCGTGCCCTCGCAGCCGACCCCGTGCCGGCCGAGGATCTGCGCGGGGGTCCGTACGCCGTCCGGGAGCTCCGCCCAGCGCCGCGCCATCGCTGCCGTGAACCCCGGATCTCCGAGACGGGTGACCCGCTCGAGGTCACGCAGCCTCGTGACCAGTCCCACGGGCAGTCCTTCCTGTCCTCGGTCCCTCCCGGATGCGTTCTTGTCGCACTAGCCGTCGCCGGACTGCTCTCGCAGGTCGCGCAGGGCGTCCTCGATCGCCCGGTGGAAGGTCGGGTAGGCGTACATCATCTGCGCCAACTGGTCCGTGCCGACCTCGGCGTGCACCGCCACGGCCAGCGCCCCCAGGACCTCGCCGCCGTTCGGGCCGACGCTGGTGGCGCCCACCAGGACCCCCCGGTCCACGTCCTCGACGAGCTTGACCAGGCCCTCGTTGCCGGCCTTGTGGATCCAGCCCCGCGCCGACGACGGGATCTGCGTCGTGCCGGTCCGGACGCGCACGCCCTTCTCGCGGGCCTGGGCCTCGGTGAGGCCGACCGCCCCGATCTCCGGGTCGGTGAACGTCACCCGTGGCGTCGCCCGGTACTGCGCGGGCGGGCCGTCCTCGCCGAGGATCGACCGCGCCGCGATCGCGGACTGGTACATCGCCACGTGCGTGAAGGCGCCCTTTCCGGTGACGTCCCCGATCGCCCACAGCTTCTCGCCGGCGCGCATGTGCTCGTCGACCTCGAGCGAGGGAGCCTGGGGGTCCAGGCCGATGCTGTCGACACCGAGGGATCCGAGGTCCACCCGCCGCCCGGTCGCGACCAGCAGCTGCTCGGCGGTGAGCCGCTCGTCGCCGAGGTCGACGGTGAAGACGCTGCCGTCGTGGCTGACCCGGGAGACGGTCACCCCGGTTCGGATCGTCAGCCCTTCGTCGGTGAGGACCTTCTCCAGCAGCTCGCCGACCTCGGGCTCCTCCATCGGGACGAGCTGGTCGGCCAGGTCCACGATGCTGACCTGGCTGCCGAACCGGGCGAAGACCTGAGCCAGCTCGGCGCCGATGGCGCCTCCGCCGAGGACGATGAGCGAGCCGGGCGGCTCCTTGGCCTCGATGGCGTCCCGGTTGGTCCAGTACGGGGTGTCGGCGAGGCCGTCGACCGGCGGGATGGACGGCGTCGTGCCGGCCGCGACGACCACGCCGCGCCGGGTCGTGAAGACCTGGTCGCCCACGGTCACCTCGCCGGGGCCGGTCAGCCGGGCGACCCCGCGGACCAGCGTGGCGCCCTTGTCGACCAGGCGGTCGGCGGCGACGGTGTCGTCCCAGTCGTCGGTGGCCTCGTCGCGGATACGCGCCGCGACGGGAGAGTAGTCAGGGGTGACCCTGGACTGTCCCGCCATGCCGGGGATCCGTCGTCCCTCGGCCAGCAGGTCCGCCGCCCGGATCATCATCTTGCTCGGCACGCAGCCCCAGTAGGGGCACTCGCCACCGACGAGCTGGCGCTCGACCCCGACGACCTCCAGTCCGGACTCGGCCAGCTTCCCGGCGAGGTCCTCGCCGCCCACTCCGAGCCCGATGACGACGACGTCGACTTCCTGCACCATGTGCCTGCTCCTCACGTCTGCTGGCCGGGGAACCCCGGGTCTGCCGGGCTTCCTTCCCGGACGCCGCCGATCAACCCGTGCCCGCGGCAGCCGCCGCCGTGCCGGTCACCGGTCCGACGCGCGCCGTGCGGGTCTCGCCTCGCGGCCGTCGAGCTCGAAGAAGAACTGCGCCGCCGCGGTACGGATGCCCGTGGACCAGGTCGGGTAGGCGTGCACCGCCTGGGCCAGCCGCCCGGCGAAGGCCTTGGTCCGCATGGCCAGCGCGACCTCGTGGATCATCTCCCCGGCCCGCTCGCCGACGATCGTCGCGCCGAGCAGCCTGCCACCGCCGAGGTTGCGGGTGAGGGCCCGCGGACCGGCGATCAGGGTGATGAACCCGTCGGTGGCGCCGGCGGCGACGGCCCGGTCCACGGCGGTCATGGGCAGGTGGGCGACGCGCCCGCCGTGGTCGGCGGCCTCGTCCTCGGTCATGCCGACCCGCGCCACCTCGGGACGGGTGAACGTGACCCAGGGGGTGGACGCGGCGTCGAAGCGCAGGCGCAGCCCGCGGCGGAGTGCGTTCAGGGCTGCGGTGCGGCCCATCTCGTCGGCAGCGTGGGTGAACTGCAGCCGGCCGGTCACGTCCCCGACCGCGTAGACGCCCGGGACGTTGGTGGCGAGACGGTCGTCGACGGGGATGAACCCCCGGTCGTCCAGGCGGACCCCCGCCGCCTCGACGTCGAGCCCGTCGGTGACCGGCCTGCGCCCGACGGTCACGAGCAGCTGCTCGGCGTCGACGGCCGTGCCGTCGTCCAGCGAGACCCGTACGCAGTCCGGTCGCGGGTGCGCGACTCCCGTGACCTTGGTGCCGAGCCGCACGTCGATGCCGTCGCGGGCGAAGACCTCGGCCACGACCTTGCTCGCGTCGGGCTCCTCCTTGGTGAGCAGCCGGTCCAGCCCCTCGACCACCGTGACGCGGACGCCGAACCGCGCGAGCGCCTGCGCCAGCTCGCACCCGATCGCACCGCCGCCCATCACCACCACCGAGTCCGGTCGGCGGGTGAGGTCCCAAACCGTCTCGTTGGTCAGGTGCGGGCCGTCGCGCAGACCGGGGATGCCTGGCACGACCGGGGCGGCGCCGGTGGCCAGCACCACCTTGTCTGCCCGCAGGGTCAGTCCGTCGACGGCGGCGGACCTCGGGCCGGTCAGCCGGGCCCTTCCCTCGACGACGTCGATCCCCTCGCTGCGCAGCACGTCTGCCGTCTCGGTGGCCGCGATCCGGGCGACCGTGTCCCGGACCCGGGACGTCGCCTGCTCGAACCCCAGGCCCTGTGCGGCCGACTCGATGAGGGTCTTCGACGGGACGCAGCCGGTGAACGTGCAGTCGCCGCCGACCTCGCCGTCCTGCACGAGCACGACTCGTTTCTTCAGCCGCGCGGCGGTGCGGGCCGCGGCCATCCCCCCGGCGCCGCCGCCGATGACGAGCAGGTCATGGGTCATGTGGGCGTCAACCCGGTCCGCCTCCCCAGCCGTTCCCCTGACCGTACGCCCGCAGCCGCGCGGGGTCGCCGCCGTCGGCAGCGAGACGCGCGACGCTCCGGACGAGCGAGGCGCGGACCGCGAGCAGGAGCGCCGCGTGCGGGCCGCACTCGGGACACGCGCGCACGTGCTCCAGCATCGTGGTGCGGCGGTCGGCGGGTAGCTCACCGTCGACGAACGCGTCCACCGACCGCGCCCACCGCCGGTGCAGAACCCTCGTCACGCCGCGGTAACCCGCTCGACCACGGCACGGCTTCCCGGCAGAGACAGGTCGAGCGCACCAGACTGGAAGGATGTCGTCCGGAGCGCGGGTTACGGGTGGGTGTCAGAGACGGTGACCACCCGGGAGGTCCGGCGGCGGGAGAGCTATCAGCAGCATGTCCTGCCAGAGGTAGACGTGCTGCTGCGGGTGGCGCTGTCACTGACCGACCAGCCGGCCGACGCCGAGGACCTTGTGCAGGACACCCTGCTGCGGGCCTGGCGGTCGATCGACTCGTTCGACGGGCGCTACCCGCGGGCGTGGCTGCTGACCATCCTGCGCAACGCCCACATCAACCGGCACCGGCGCCGGCGGCCGGTGCTGCTCGACGACCCTGACCTGACCTTCGAGCAGCAGGCGGCGACCGACGCCGACGCCTTGTCGGCGGAGGACATCGTGATGGACCGTCGGTTCGACGCTGCGGTCGAGCAGGCGGTGGTGGCGCTGCCCGCGAAGTTCCGGGAGGTGCTGATGCTCGTCGACGTCCAGGGCCTGACGTACGCGGCCGCGGCCGATGCGCTCCAGGTCCCGGAGGGCACCGTGATGAGCAGGCTGCACCGCGCCCGCAAGCGGGTACGAGAGAGCCTGGCCACGTCCGGGCTGGCACCCAGGAGGCGGTCATGACGATGAAGCAGCCGTGGTGGCGGCGGATGCGTGGCGGCGCGGACGAGGCGAGCTGTCACGAGGTCGCGCGGGTGCTGCAGTCCTACCTGGACGGCCAGGTCGACGAGGTCACTGCCCGCCGGGTCGCCCGGCACCTGGAGGTCTGCCGCCGGTGCGGGCTCGAGGCCGAGACCTACACCCGGATCAAGGACGCGCTGGCCCGTAGGGGCGGCGTCGACCCGGAGGCGGTCGAACGGCTGCGGGCGTTCGGCGCACAGCTCGTCGAGTCCGGCCCGGACGACTCGCCGGGGGAGCCCGCCGCGGGCAGCTCCTAGTCGACCCGAAGATCGTTTGCGACCTTGCGCGCGATCGGTCGGCGTGTCGGCCGGCATGTCCCGACCGGACGTCGCAAACGATCTAGGTCAGCGACGTCGTGCCAGGCGCCGCCCACGACGTCGTCACGGGACCGGTCTACGCGGACGGCGACACCACTCGACGACGGGTGCGTCCCAACGGGTGAGTCTGATCAAGCATTCGTCGAGGGCCGTCGATGCAGCCTCCGTGAGAACGGTGAGTCAGCTGGCCGACCGGGACGACGTGCAGGACACGGTCGCCGCCCGGGCTGCTTCCGCGCGCCGGGTCCCCGCCACGATGATGCGACCCAAGCCGCAGCGGGTCCCCGAGCTGGCCCACATGGACCTCAAGCGGCTGCGTCGCTACCGGCGGACACTGCTCGACGAGGAGCTTCGC
>DASTVO010000386.1:0-3243 GCA_035759075.1 Actinomycetes bacterium | reverse complement strand
GTCGATGCCGGCGTAGCCGAGCAGCGTGTTCACGAGGCCGCTGTCCGGCTCGAGCAGGAAGCGCCACACCACCGCGACGGCAACGATGCTGGTGACGACCGGCAGGTAGTAGCCGACCCGGAACAACGCCTTGAACCGCGTGATGCCGGAGTTGAGGCCGACGGCCACGGCCAGCGCGAGCCCCATCGTCAGCGGGACGCCGAGGACGACGAAGTACGCCGTGTTGAACGCCGCCTGCCGGAAGGTCTCGTCGGCGAACAGGTCGGTGTAGTTCTTCAGTCCGACGGCCTCGACGGCGAGCGGGTTGCGCACGTCGCTGGACCGCAGGTCGGTGAAGCTCATCCCGAAGGACGCGAGGACCGGTCCGATCGTGAAGACCAGGAACAGGGCGAGGAAGGGCAGCGCGAACAGGTAGCCGGCGACCAGCTCCCGCCGGCGCCCCGGACGGGGGCGCCGGCGGGTCGGGGGGGCGGTGCCCCCCGCGGTCAGGGAGGCCATGTCAGGAGCCGAAGCCGATGCTGTTGGCCTCCTGCTCGGCCTTCGAGAGCGCGCCCTCGGGGTCGCTCTGGCCGAGGGACACCTGCTCGATCGCGTCGTCGAGCGGGGCGGTCACCTCTTCCCAGGTCTCGATCGCCGGCGACGACTTCGCGTCTTGGAGCTGGTCGCCGAACGCGGTCAGCAACGGGTCGGTCGAGAGCTCGCCGGTCTCCCACGTGCTCTGGACGGCGGGCAGGCTGCCGACCAGCTCGTAGAGCTTCTGCTGCTGCTCGGGCTGGGTCAGGAAGTCGACGAACTTCCAGGCCGCGTCACGGTTCTTGGCGTCCTTGAAGACCACCAGGTCACCGCCACCCGTGAACGAGGTGCTCGACTCCTCGGTGGGCATGGGCGCCAGTGCCCACTTGTCCTCGAACCCCGCGCCGCCCTGGTCGCGCAGGATCCCCATGTGCCACGGCCCCGACACGAACGCGCCGATGTCGCCGTTGATGAAACCGGTCTCGAGAGCGCCTTCCGCGAGATCGGTCGGCGAGATGCCCTCCTCGAAGAACGACGCGTAGTAGGCCAGCGCCTCCTGCATCGGCTCGGTGTTGAACGCGAACTCCTCGCCGTCGACGAGCTCGGCGCCGCGCTGCCACGCGAAGGGCATGTACGTCTGCCATGAGCCCTGACCACCCGGCTGCAGGTTGATGCCCCACTTCGCGCCGGCCTTGTCCTGCAGACCCTTCGCGAAGGCCTTGAGGTCCTCCTGGCTCCAGCCGTCCTCCGGCGTCACGCCGGCCTTCTCGGCCAGGTCCTTGCGGTAGTAGATGAGCCGGGTCTCGGTGTACCAGGGCACGCCCATCGACGTGCCGTCGACCTCGGTCGTCGCCCACGAGCCCTCGAAGAACGCGCTCGGGTCGATCAGGTCGGTCGGGGTCGCGTCCAGCGCGCCGGTGGCGGCGAACTCGGGCAGCCAGGTCGTGCCGACGGTGGTGACGTCCGGGGTCTGACCGCCGGCGATCGCGGTCGAGATCTTGTTGTGAGCCGCGTCGAACGGGATGACCGTGACCTTGACCTTGGCGTCCGGGTTCTCGGCCTCGAAGTCCTTGGCGATCTCGCCGAGCTTCTCGCCCTCGGCGCCCAGGGCCCACACCGTGATGTCACCGCTGGCTTTGCCGCCCGCGACCTTTCCGGCCGGGGCCTCCTCGGTGCCGGTGCCCTCGTCACGGCCGCAGCCGGTCAGGGCGAGTGCGGCCACCAGCGCCACGGCGCCGGCGCCTCTGAGTCCGCTGAGCTGTCTCATCGTTCCTCCTCGGGGTGGTGCCCACAGCTGGCACGTCGCACGAGCTGCGTGGGCAGCACCTCATGCCGTGGTTCGCTCGCGTCCCCCGCAAGTCGCTCGTGCAGCCGCCGGGCCGCCCACGCACCGAGCGCGCGCATGGGCTGGTGCACGGTCGTCAGGCCCGGCCGCGCGTGCCGGGCGGCCATCACGTCGTCCCACCCCGTGACGGCCAGGTCGTCGGGGATCCGCAGGCCGAGCGCCTCCGCGGCGATGACGGCGCCCAGCGCGATCTCGTCGTTGGCGCAGACCAGGGCGCGCGGCGGACGCCGGCGCAGCAGCCGGTCGGCGGCGGTGCGTCCGCCCTCCTCGTCGAAGGGACAGGCGGTCGGGGTACGCGGCGGCGTGACTCCCGCCGCCCGCAGCCCCCGGCGGAAGCCCGCCCACCGGGCCTGCGTGTCGCTCGACGTGCCGGCGTCGCCGAGGAAGGCGAACGACCGGTAGCCGTGGTCGACGGCGAGATGCGTCGTCAGGTCGTACGCACTCTGCGCGTTCTCGGCGTTCACCGCGTCCGCGCCGGGGATCGGGTCGCGCGCCATCAGCACCAGCGGCATGCCCTTGCCCGCCAGGTCGGCCAGGACGTCGTCGCCGACGGTCCGGCCGAGGACGACGAGCCCGTCGACCCGCGACGCCAGGTCGAGCACCATCTCCCGGGCCGCCTGCCGGCCATGGGTCGAGAGGACCAGCACGCTGCGGCCGTACTCGGCAGCCACCTCCTCGTACCCGAGGACGACGTCGGCGAAGTACGGGCCGGACAGGTCCGGGAACACGATCCCGCCGGCGGCGTGCTGGCCCTCCGCGAGCGAGCGCGCCGACCGGCTCGGCGTGAACTGCAGCTCGGCGACGGCGGTGAGCACCCGCGCCCGGGTGGACTCCGCGACCGGCGCGGTCCCCCGCAGCACCCGGGAGACGGTCGCGATCGAGACCCCGGCGCGCCGGGCGACCTGGTAGATGGTCGCCGGCGACGAGGCCGCGGGCGCTGTAAGCGCTTTCATGGCGTCTGGATACTGCCACCCCTTTTGCTCGGTGTAAACCCTTCGTCCATATTTCTCCGGTTTTAGATGTACGGCTGCGCCGGCCGACCGCCAGGTCACGGCGGACGTGCAGCCCGCTCCCAGGCACTTCCCAGGAAGCCGACGCAGACTCGACGCCATGACCCACCAGGACTGGAGCCAGACCTCCTACGCCGGCGCCGGCAGCGCCCCGCCGGACACGCCGGACCCGCACGACCTGCATGACACGGCACCGCTGCCGCCGCACGACCGGGGCACGTACGACCCGTGGCGGCCCGCTGCGCAGCCGGGCCCGCCCGCCCCGCCCGCCGGGCCGGGGGCCGCCCCCGCCGGCGAGCGCCCGAGGCGGCCGATCGCCCTGGTGGCCGCCGTCGCCCTGGTCGCCGGGCTGCTCGGCGGCGGCGCCGGCGCGGC
>DASTVO010000385.1:0-6577 GCA_035759075.1 Actinomycetes bacterium | reverse complement strand
CGACGAGGACAAGCTGTCCCAGGGCATCGGCCGGCTGGTCGCCGAGGACCCGACCCTGCGGCTGGAGAACAACTCCGAGACCCACCAGCTCGTGCTGTGGTGCATGGGCGAGGCCCACCTCGACGTGCTGCTGGACCGGCTGAAGAACCGCTACGGCGTCGACGTCGAGTCGGTGCCGCTGCGGGTGCAGCTGCGCGAGACGTTCGCCGGCAAGGCCGCCGGCAAGGGCCGCCACGTCAAGCAGTCCGGCGGGCACGGGCAGTACGCCATCTGCGACATCGAGGTCGAGCCGCTCGGGTCGGGTGAGGGGTTCGAGTTCGTCGACAAGGTCGTCGGCGGCGCGGTGCCGCGACAGTTCATCCCGTCGGTGGAGAAGGGTGTGCGCGCCCAGATGGAGCGCGGGGTGGCCGCCGGCTACCCCGTCGTCGACATCCGGGTGACCCTGCTCGACGGTAAGGCGCACTCGGTCGACTCCTCCGACATGGCCTTCCAGACAGCCGGCGCGCTCGCGCTCAAGGAGGCCGCCAAGGCCACGAAGATCCACATGCTGGAGCCGGTGGACGAGGTGTCGGTGCTGGTCTCCGACGAGTACGTCGGCGCGGTGATGAGCGACCTCTCGACCCGCCGCGGCCGGGTGACCGGCACCGAGCCCGTCGGGTCCGGGCGGTCGCTGGTCAAGGCGGAGGTGCCGCAGATGGAGATCACCCGGTACGCGGTGGACCTGCGCTCGCTCTCGCACGGCACCGGCACCTTCTCCCGGAGCTACATAGGTCACGAGCCGATGCCGTCCCAGCTCGCGGCCAAGCTGCAGGAGGAGCAGCAGGCCTGAGTTCGGCGCCGAGCCGGGTCAGTTCTGCGGCCAGGTGTCGGTGAGCACGTCCCACGTCTCGCCGAGCAGCTGCGGGATCACCTTGGTGTCCGCCAGCACGGTGATGAAGTTCGCGTCGCCGCCCCACCGAGGCACGACGTGCTGGTGCAGGTGGTCGGCGAGCGAGCCGCCGGCGACCCCGCCGAGGTTGAGGCCGACGTTGAACCCGTGCGGCGACGACGCCTTCTTGATCGCGACCACCGCCTGCCGGGTCAGCAGCGCGACGTCGCGGGTCTCCTCGTCGGTGAGGTCCTCGAGCTCGGCGACGTGCCGGTAGGGCACGACCATGAGGTGCCCGGGGTTGTACGGGTGCTTGTTCAGCACCGCGTACGCGGACTCCGCGCGCGCCACGACCAGACCCTCCCGGTCCCCCAGCGTCGGGATCCGGCAGAACGGGCAGCCGGTCGGCTCGGGCTGGGCGCCCTCGCCGGTGACGTACGCGAGCCGGTGCGGTGCCCACAGCCGCTGCAGGCGGTCGGTCACACCTGCACCCGGTCCGCCACCGCCCGCACGATCTCCTCGACGGCCTCCTCGACCGGCACGCCGTTCTTCTGCTCCCCGCTGCGGTAGCGGAACGACACCGCACCCTTGGCCACGTCCTCGTCGCCGGCGAGCAGCATGTAGGGCACCTTCTGCTTCTGCGCGGTGCGGATCTTCTTCTGCATCCGGTCGTCCGAGGTGTCGACCTCGACCCGGATCCCGCGCTCCCGCAGCCGGGCGGCCACGTCCGCCAGGTAGGGCACGTGCTCGTCGGTGATCGGGATCCCGACCACCTGCACCGGCGCCAGCCAGGGCGGGAACGCGCCGGCGTAGTGCTCGACGAGCACGCCGAGGAAACGCTCGATCGACCCGAACTTCGCCGAGTGGATCATCACCGGTCGCTGCCGCGAGCCGTCGGCGGCCTGGTACTCCAGGTCGAACCCGGCCGGCTGGTTGAAGTCGTACTGGATGGTCGACATCTGCCAGGTGCGCCCGATCGCATCCCGCGCCTGGACCGAGATCTTCGGCCCGTAGAAGGCGGCGCCGCCGGGGTCGGCCACCAGGTCCAAGCCGGTGTCGGTGGCCGCCTCCTCGAGGATCTTGGTGGCGACCTCCCACTCCTCCTCGCTGCCGATGAACTTCTCCGACGCGGCGTCGCGGGTGGACAGCTCGAGGTAGAAGTCGTCCAGCCCGAAGTCCTTGAGCAGGCCGAGCACGAACGCGAGCAGGTGCTTGATCTCGTCGGCCGCCTGCTCCGGCGCGACGTAGGAGTGGGAGTCGTCCTGGGTCATGCCCCGGACCCGGGTGAGTCCGTGCACGACGCCGGACTTCTCGAACCGGTAGACCGAGCCGAACTCGAACAGCCGCAGCGGCAGCTCGCGGTAGGACCGCCCGCGCGACCGGTAGATCAGGTTGTGCATCGGGCAGTTCATGGCCTTGAGGTAGTAGTCCGCGCCTTCCATGTGCATGGGCGGGAACATGGTGTCGGCGTAGTACGGCAGGTGGCCGGAGGTGTGGAAGAGCCCCTCCTTCGAGATGTGAGGGGTCCCGACGTACTGGAAGCCCTCCTCGATGTGCCGCCGCCGGACGTAGTCCTCCATCTCGCGCTTGACCACCCCGCCCTTCGGGTGGAACACGGCCAGGCCGGAGCCCAGCTCGTCCGGGAAGGAGTACAGGTCGAGCTCGGCGCCGAGCCTGCGGTGGTCGCGCTTCTCGGCCTCGGCGAGCCGGTGCAGGTGCTCCTTGAGCGCGTCCCGGGACTCCCACGCGGTGCCGTAGATCCGCTGCAGCTGCGGGTTCTTCTCGCTCCCCCGCCAGTAAGCGGCCGCGACCCGCATGAGCTTGAACGCCGGGATGTTGCGGGTGGTCGGCAGGTGCGGGCCGCGGCACAGGTCCTTCCAGGCCAGCGAGCCGTCCTTGCGCAGGTTGTCGTAGATGGTGAGCTCGCCGGCGCCGACCTCGGCCGACGCCCCGTCAGCCGCATCCGCCGCCCCCGGGCCCTTGAGGCCGATGAGCTCGAGCTTGTACGGCTCGCCCGCCAGCTCGGTCCGCGCCTCGTCGTCACTGACGACCCGCCGGGAGAAGGACTGCCCCTCCTTGACGATCTGCTGCATGCGCTTGTCGATGCGGGCGAGGTCGTCGGGGTGGAACGGCTCGGAGACGTCGAAGTCGTAGTAAAACCCGTTCTCCACCGGCGGGCCGATGCCAAGCCTGGCCTGCGGGTAGAGCTCCTGGACCGCCTGGGCCATGACGTGGGCGGTGGAGTGGCGCAGGATCGCGCGGCCGTCCTCGCTGTCGATCGCCACCGGCTCGACGGCGTCGCCCTCGGCCAGGACGTACGCGAGGTCGCGCAGCTCGTCACCGACCCGGGCGGCGACCACCGACCGGTCCTCCCCGAGCACCTCGCCGGCCGTCGTGCCGGCGGCGACCCGTCGCTCGCTGCCGTCGACGGTGATGACCAGCTCGGACACAGTGAGGCCTCTCGGAGGTGACGTGGCGGACGCCCGCGATGCTATCCGCCGACCGCGGGCCGCCTCGCGTCTGTTTCCGCGGCTCCCGGCCGGCTCCAGCCGTCGCGGGCTGAGCACGAAAGGCGACGCAACCCGGGCCCTGGACCCGTCGACGGCCTGATCCACCGGTTGCGTCGCCTTTCCGGCACGGTGGAAGGCCGGCCGGCGCGGGCTGAGCACCGTCCGGCGCGGGCTCCCGAGTCAGTCGCTGCGGACCTCGTCACCGACGGCGAGCGTGCCGGGCACCGAGACGTCGGCGTAGACGCCGAGGCAGTGCTTCGGCCGCCGTACGACCGCCAGCCCGCTGCTCCCCGCGGCGAGCTGCCGGCCCACCCAGTCCTGCTCGGAGCCGGCACCGGTCACGCCATCGAGCACGACGTTGGCGCGCGGCGCCGCGACGTCGCAGGCGTCGCACTCCTCGGCGTGCGCGGCGTCGTGCATCGAGGCCGTGGAGACGAGGTGCACCGGCGCCACGTCGACGAAGCCGGCGCCGCCGCGGTGCTCCAGCCGTACGCCGCGGCCGAGCCATCCCGACAGCGCCTGTGCGGCGGCGTCCTCGTCGAGACCCGCAGGGGCACCGGGCACGTCGACCTCGAGCCGCCCGCCGACCACCCGGGCCACGCACTCCCGCAGACGTGGCTCCTGCTTGGCCGTCACCGTCTCCCCTGTCCCGGTGTCCACAACCGCCCATGACCGGTCGCCCTGCAGGCCCCCTGCGTCCAGCTGCGCGGAGTCCACCCGGCTCCCCGACATCGATTTGAC
The DNA here is from genome assembly GCA_035759075.1 of Actinomycetes bacterium. Classification (GTDB taxonomy): domain Bacteria; phylum Actinomycetota; class Actinomycetes; order JACCUZ01; family JACCUZ01; genus DASTVO01. The sequence continues at coordinate 2,458 of DASTVO010000385.1, read as the reverse complement.
CGGGAAGACCCACAGCTCCGTGACCGTGCCCATCACCGTCATGACGCCCTCATCTCGTACAGGCCGCCCGAGATCGTGACGGCCCACAGCTCCTTGTCGCGCCCCTCGCCGAAGCTCGTCACGCCAGGAAGCCGTCCCGCACCGCGACGGCGGCTGCCGTCGAGGTAGAAGACCCGGCCGGAGCCGAAGTCCCCGGCGACGTACTTCCCGCCGAGCAACGACGCGTAGCGCGCACCCCGGTAGACGAACCCTCCTGTGATCGACGTCCCGTAGCCACGCCCGTAGACCGCCACCGGGTCGAGGTAGGCCGCACCCGGGTCGCAGCGGGAGGCGTTGTACGTGGCGAAGCCCTCCTTGCACGACCACCCGAGGTTGCGGCCGCCGGCACCTGCGGGGATCCGGTCGACCTCCTCGTAGGCCCCTTGACCGACGTCGCCGACCCAGAGGTCACCGGTGGCCTCGTCGACCGAGAACCGCCAGGCGTTGCGCAGCCCGACGGCCCAGATCTCGCCGCGGCCGGGCACCGAGCCCGCGTACGGGTTGCTCGGCGGGACGCAGTACCGCCGGCCGCACGCCGCCCGAGCCCCGAGGACCTGCAGGCGCAGGATCTTGCCCTGCAGGGACCTCGGGTCCTGCGACCGCGCCGCCGGGTCACCGGAGCCGCCGCCGTCACCTGTCGAGACGAACAGCAGCCCGGAGGGACCGAACGCGAGCTGGCCGGCGAAGTGGTTGGAGTACCGGTCCGGGTGCTTCACCGTGATGACCGTGACGCCGGTCGAGGTGCGCACCCGGTCGGCGGTCCGCGAGGAGGCGGTGAAGCGAGTGACCCGCAGGTCGTTGCCGTTGGTCGTGTAGGCGACGAAGACGTGCGGCTCGGCGCGGTACCGCGGGGAGAAGGCGACGCTGAGCAGCCCGGCCTCGCCGTCGGTCCGGACCCGGCTGCGGATGTCGAGGAACGGCCGGCTCAGGAGCCTGCCCTTGCGGAAGACCCGCACGGTGCCACGCTTCTCGGCCACGAAGAGCCGGCCGGTGCCGTCCGGGGCCGACGTGACGTGCGTCGGCTGGGTGAGGCCGCCGGCCTGCCGGGCCCAGCTGACCGAGACCGCTGCAGACGACGGGCCGGCAGAGGCGACGACGAGCGGAGCGGCCAGGACGAGAGTCAGGGCGGCCATCAGGGAGCGCGGACGCGACGGCATGTCGCCCAGGCTATGGCGGCGACGAGGAGTGGACGATACTGGACTCGAACCAGTGACCTCACGCGTGTGAAGCGTGCGCTCTAACCAACTGAGCTAATCGTCCGGGCGACGCGGGCTCCGGAGCCGGGACCCGGCCTGCGACGGGAGGAAACCCTACCCGATCCGGATCAGCCGAGCGGCACCCACTCGGGCACGCCCTGGACGGTCACGTACAGCCACACCGCGCCGGCGACCAGCGCCAGACCGCCCAGGCTGATGGCAGCCCGGACCAGCAACGACTGCCGTCGCACCCAGTCCGTCCAGCCCAGGACCTGGCGCCGGGCGAAGTCGAGCAGTCGCCCGGCCCACTCGAACTCGGTGGACAGCAGCGCGAGCCCGGCGAACACGATCAGCCAGCCCGGCCCGGGCAGCGGGATCAGCACGATCCCGCCCAGCACGATCGCGGCGCCGACGACGCCGACGACGACCCGGTAGGTCAGGTTCAGCGTGCGGTGGCGGGCGAAGAAGGCTCGGAACGGGTGCCGCAGCGGCGGGTCGTCGACACTGGCCGGCGGCGGGTCGTCGACACTGGCCGGCGGCCGGTCGTCGACACTGGCCGGCGGCGGGTCGTCCATCGGCCGCGCCGCCGGCTTGTCCGGGTTCGTCCCCACCTGTCCCGCCTCGCTGGTCAAGATCGTGCAACGAGAAGCCTCCGACCCGTCACACCTTACGGAGTCCCTCGTTGGGCAGCCCGGACGGAGACGCCGTGGCGTCGGAGAGGTTTCCCCAGGGCGTCATGAGGGGACTCTCCCGGCAGCCACGGGGTCGCGGAGCGAACCGCCAAGGAGCAGGCCATGAACAGTTGGGTACCCACGACGGTCACCCGGGAGCTGACCGTCCAGCTGGTTGCCCCGGGAGACGGCAGCGTCTTCCTGCCCGTTGTCCTCCACTACGACGTAGCCGACCCCTACGCCGTCCACGCCACCTTCCGCACCGGCCAGGGCGAGGGGGTCTCCTGGGTCTTCGCCCGCGAGCTGCTCACTCTCGGCGTGCACCGCCCGGCCGGTGACGGCGACGTACGGGTGTGGCCCTCCTGGAGCGCCGGCGCGGAGGTCGTCTTCATCGGCCTCACCTCCCCCGACGGCGAGGCGCTGCTGCAGGCGCCGACCCGCGAGCTCGTCGACTTCCTCGGCCGTACCTACGCGCTGTGCGCCCAGGGCCAGGAGCGCGAGCACCTCGACCTCGACGGCGCCATCGACGCGCTGCTGGCCGGCTGACCGGCC
>DASTVO010000384.1:0-5367 GCA_035759075.1 Actinomycetes bacterium | reverse complement strand
CTGGCGCGCAACCTCGGCGTCCCGCTGCTGCTCGCCGGCCTGGTCACGGCCGGCTCCCCCGGCTGGGGGCTGTACACGATCGAGCGCGGCGACACGCTCAGCGACATCGCCGCGCGGTACGGCACCACGGTCAGCAAGCTGGTCCAGGTCAACAGGCTGCCGGGCAACGGCAACCTGATCATCGAGGGCCGCACGCTCAAGGTCCCGGGCGCCACCAGCAGCGCCAAGGGGACGAGCAGCTCGCGGTCGCACCTCGTCGGCCGCGGCGACACCCTCTCCGGCATCGCGGCGCGCTACCGCGTCAGCCAGTCCGCGCTCAAGCAGGCCAACGGCATCGGTGCCGACAACGTGGTCATGCTGGGCGCGACGCTGCGCATCCCGGGCGGCACGTCGAGCAGCACCGCCAACAGCAGCAACACCAACAGCAGCAACACCTTCGCCGGCCGCACCTACTCCCACAGCGTGGTCAGCGCTGCCTCCCGCAACCGCTCGAGGCTGGCCAACCGCGGCACCCCGAGCCGCGACCGGATGCGCGACATCATCGCGGCCAAGGCCCGCGCCAACGGGGTCGACCCGGCGCTCGCGCTCGCCGTCAGCTACCAGGAGTCCGGCTGGAACCAGGGCGTCGTGTCGGTCGCGAACGCTGTCGGCGCCATGCAGGTGATCCCCACCACCACCGACTGGATCTCCGGCGTCGTCGGCCGCCGGCTCGACCCGCTGGACCCGCACGACAACGCCACGACGGGCGTCGTGCTGCTGAAGATCCTCACCCAGTCCGCGCAGAGCGAGCGGCAAGCCGTCGCCGGCTACTACCAGGGGCTCCGGTCGGTCCGCGAGCGCGGGATGTACGCCGACACGAAGCGCTATGTGGCCAACGTGATGGCGCTCAAGGCTCGCTTCCGCTGATGTCTCACCGCGCGTCCGAAACCGGTCCCCGGGACGATCACCCGTAGAATCCCCGCGTGGACACGACGGTCAGGGACCCTCTCGTCGGGCGCGTGCTCGACGGGCGGTACCTCGTCGGCTCCCGGCTCGCCCGCGGCGGCATGGCCACGGTCTACGAGGCGCACGACAGCCGCCTCGACCGCACCATCGCGCTGAAGGTGATGCACCCCAGCCTCGCCGACGACGAGGAGTTCGTCTCCCGCTTCATCCGCGAGGCGCACTCGGCGGCCCGGCTGTCGCACCCCAACGTCGTCGCGGTCTACGACCAGGGCGCCGACGACGGGGTCGTGTTCCTGGCGATGGAGCTCGTCCCCGGCCGCACCCTGCGGGACCTCATCCGCGAGAAGGGCAACCTCAGCCCGCGGCAGGCGCTCGAGGTGCTCGAGCCGGTGCTCGCCGCGCTGGGTGCCGCGCACGCGGCCGGCATCGTCCACCGCGACGTGAAGCCGGAGAACGTCCTGCTCTCCGACGACGGCCGCATCAAGGTCGCCGACTTCGGCCTGGCCCGCGCCGTCACCGGGAACACCCACCACACGACCGCCAGCGGCGTGCTGATGGGCACCGTCGCCTACCTCTCCCCCGAGCAGGTCGAGCGTGGCGTGGCCGACCCGCGCTCCGACGTCTACGCCGCGGGCATCCTGCTCTACGAGATGCTCACCGGTCTCAAGCCCTACGACGGCGAGACCGCGATCCAGATCGCCTACCGGCACGTCCACGACGACGTCCCCGCGCCCTCCGAGCTGGTCCCCAGCCTGCCGCGCGAGCTCGACGCCCTCGTCGCCCGTGCCACCAGCCGCGACCCGGACGCCCGCCCGGCCGACGCCCGGCGGTGGCTGACCGAGGTGACGGCCGCACGGCGGCAGCTCTCCGACGGCGAGCTCGACACGCTCGGCCCGGCGCTCGAGACCATCCCCACACCCGGCGACGAGACCCTCGTGGTCGACCTGCGCGACCAGGCCCGCGGCACCGCCCGCCGCGGCGACACCGGTCCGCTCGCGGCCCCGGGCGCCCGCCGGCCGCGGCGCAGCAAGGGCCCGATCGCCCTCCTCGTCATCCTGGCCCTCGCCATCGGCCTGTCCGGCTTCGCCTGGCTGTACGCGGCGGTGCTGTCCAAGACGACGACTCCCGGTCTGCTGGGTCTGACCCGCGTCGCGGCCGCCGCCGAGGCGAAGAAGTCCGGGCTCGACGTCAAGGTCGTCGACCGCGGCTACGACGAGGTCGTCCCCGCCGGTCAGGTGCTCAGCACCGACCCCGGCCCGGGCGACAGCATCGACAAGGGCGGCACCATCGGGCTCACGATGTCGCTGGGCCCGGAGCGCTACGAGGTCCCCGACCTGAAGGGGAAGACCGAGGAGGCCGCGCGACGCATCCTCGAGGAGACCAACCTCCAGGTCGGCACGCCGACCCGCCGGTACCACGGGAAGATCGAGAAGGGCTCGGTCATCAGCACCGACCCGGCGCCGGGCACCGAGGTGAAGCCGGACACCGCCGTGATGCTGGTCATCAGCGACGGCGTCGAGCCGGTCGCGGTCCCCAACGTGGTCGGGCAGCCGGTCGACGCGGCGAAGAAGGCCATCGCGGACGCCAAGCTCCGGTCCAGGGTGACCGAGAAGTTCGACGAGACCGTCGCCGCCGGCCTGGTCGTCAGCCAGGACCCGGCCAACGGCACGGCCGGCAAGAACTCCGTGGTGCAGCTCGTGGTCTCCAAGGGCCCGCCGCTGGTCGTGGTCCCCGACGTGAACGGCCGACCGGTCGCCGAGGCGCAGGCGACGTTGCAGGCGGCCGGCTTCGTGGTGACCGTCAACCAGCTGCCGGTGGGACCGGGCATCGTCCGCGGCCAGTCGCCCGCGGCCGGCGAGGAGCACCCGAAGGGCACCACCGTCACGATCAACGTGTTCTGAGCGGGCTCCCCCGCGTACGGCCGAGGTCCTGAGGGCCGAGACGTCGCGGAGCGGTCGCGCAGCGGGCACTAGTCTCAGCGCCGTGGTCGTCGTCATGAACCCCGAAGCCTCGACGGAGGACATCCAGGGCGTCGTCGCGCGGGTGGAGGGGGCCGGCGGGGAGGCGTTCGTCAGCCGCGGCGTGACCCGCACGATCATCGGGCTGGTCGGCGACATCGAGAGCTTCGGCGGGCTGAACCTGCGCGCGATGCCCGGCGTCGCGGACGTGATCCGGGTGTCCGCGCCGTACAAGCTGGTGAGCCGGATCCACCATCCGCAGATGTCGACGGTCTACGTCAGCGGGGTCCCGATCGGGCCGGACACGTTCACGCTGATCGCCGGGCCGTGCGCGGTCGAGACGCCGCAGCAGACGCTCGAGGCCGCCGAGATGGCCAAGGCCGCCGGTGCCAGCCTGCTCCGCGGCGGGGCCTACAAGCCGCGCACCTCCCCGTACGCGTTCCAGGGGCTCGGCGAGGCCGGCCTGAAGATCCTGGCCGAGGTGCGCGAGGAGACCGGGCTGCCGGTGGTGACCGAGGTCGTGGACGCGCACGACGTGGACCTGGTGGCGTCGTACGCGGACATGCTGCAGGTCGGCACCCGCAACATGCAGAACTTCGGGCTCCTGCAGGCCGTCGGCCAGTCCGGGAAGCCGGTCATGCTCAAGCGCGGCATGCAGGCCACCATCGAGGAGTGGCTGATGGCGGCGGAGTACATCGCCCAGCGCGGCAACCTCGACATCGTGCTGTGCGAGCGGGGCATCCGGACGTTCGAGACGGCGACCCGCAACACCCTGGACATCAGCGCGGTCGCGGTGTCTCACGACCTCGCGCACCTGCCGGTCATCGTCGACCCGTCGCACTCGGGCGGCCGTCGTGACCTCGTCGTGCCGCTGTCGCGAGCCGCGATCGCGGTCGGCGCCGACGGGATCATCGTGGACGTCCACCCGCACCCCGACCAGGCGCTGTGCGACGGCCCGCAGGCCCTCGTCGACGACGACCTGCGGGCCCTCGCGGCAGCGGTCCGCCAGCTCCCCCCGCTGATGGGCCGCCGGCCCGCCCGCGCGGCGACGCCGACACCGCACTGACCGGGCGTCAGTCGCTGACCGGACGTCAGCCGCTGACGGCGCGGTCCTGCTTGTCCTTCTTCGCCGCCTTCTGGGCCCGCTTCCACTCCCGCACCTTCGTCAGCGAGGCGTCGTCGTGGACGTCGGCGACGGAGCGAGGTGTCGCGTCGGCGAAGAGCCCGGCGGCCTGCTCCCAGCCGGGCAGCCGGACGTCCTGGCGCTTCGCGAGCAGCGCGACGAAGATCTTGGTCTTCTCGTCGCCGAAGCCCGGCAGCGCCTTGAGCCGACGGGCGAGCTCGCGACCGTCGGCGGCATCGGCCCAGAGGCGCTCGGCCCGGCCGTCGTACTCGTCGGCCAGCACCGTGCACAGCGCGTGGATCCGGCGGCCCATCGACGCGGGGAACCGGTGCACCGCCGGCTTCTGTGCGCACACCTCGACGAACTCGTCCTCGCCCAGGGCGGCGATCTTGGTCGCGTCGAGGTGGCCGAGCCGCTGTCGCAGCGTCGCCGGGCCGGTGAACGCCCACTCCATCGGCACCTGCTGGTCGAGCAGCATCCCGATGAGCAGTGCGGTGCCGTCGGTGTTCAGCAGCTCGTCGGCCGCAGCGTCACCGGTGATGTAGAGGTCGCCCGCCATGCCCGGAATCTAGCCGAGCGGCTCCCTCAGCGGGTCGTCTGGACCAGCACCTCGCGCAGCACCTTCGCGGCCTGGTCGCCGTCGTCGTCGCCGACGTCGAGGTGGGTCAGCGCGCGGACGCGGGTCGGGTCGAGTGCCCCGAGCAGGACGCCGTGCCCCCGGCAGGCGCTGACCACAGCGCCGGCGTCGCGTACCCGCAGGACGACGATGTTCGTCTCGACCTCCGCGGGGTCGACGCACCCGGGCGCCACCTCCGCGCACTCCTCCGCGAGCCGCCGGGCCCGGCGGTGGTCGTCGGCGATCCGGGCGAGGTGGTGCTCGAGCGCGTAGAGCCCGCCCGCGGCGATGATGCCCACCTGGCGCATGCCGCCGCCCAGCCGCTTGCGCCAGACCCGGGCCTCGGCGACCCGCTCGGCGGTCGACGCGAGCACCGACCCGACCGGCGCGCCCAGCCCCTTCGACAGGCAGACGCTGACGGTGTCGAAGAGCCGGCCGTACGCGGCGAGCGGCTGCCCCGTGACCACGTGCGCGTTCCACAGCCGCGCCCCGTCCAGGTGCATCGCCACCCCGGCGGCAGCGGTCACCTCACGCAACGCCGCCATCTCCGCCAGCGGCTGCACCGTGCCACCGCCGAAGTTGTGCGTGTCCTCGACCGAGACGGCCGCCGTCGACACCAGGAAGGGCCCGGCGTCCGGGCGCAGCATGCTCACGACCTGCTGGGCGTCCAGCCGGCCCCGTGGCGCTGTCCAGGTGCGGGTGGTGATGCCGGCGAGGGCGGCCGC
>DASTVO010000383.1:0-2097 GCA_035759075.1 Actinomycetes bacterium | reverse complement strand
AGCGCGGCGACACCGTCATCGAGTCCACCGACGAGGCGGAGCGGTCCTGGACCGACCACGTCCGCGAGGTGGGGGACTACACGCTCTACCCGCAGGCCGACTCCTGGTACATGGGCTCGAACGTGCCGGGCAAGCCGCGGGTGTTCATGGCCTACATCGGGGGCGTCGGGGCCTACCGGCAGCACTGCGACCAGCTCGCCGCCGACGGCTACCCGGGGTTCGCGTTCTCGTCGGCCTAGACATCCCACGGCCGTGAGCGGTCAAGCTGCGGCTGGGGTGGTGTTGTCGGTGGGGTGCCATGCAGTGGTCTCGTCGTAGAGATGTCGGTGGCGTAGGCAGCCGTGCAGGATGCCGACGAGCCGGTTGGCGAGGGTGCGTAAGGCTTGGTGGTGGGTGTTGCCGCGGGCGCGGTGAGCGTCGTAGTAGGCCCTGGCGCCGGGCGAGGTGTTCAGGGCAGCGAAGGCCTGCTGGTAGAGCGCGTCGGCCAGGCGGCGGTTGCGGGCGTGGCGGGCGAGCACGACCCGGGTCTTGCCCGAGGCGCGGGTGACGGGGGCCATGCCCGAGTAGTTCTTGCGAGCCCTCGCGTCGGCGTAGCGGTGCGGGTCGTCTCCGAACTCGGCGAGCACCCGGGCGCCGAGCACGTCTCCCAGCCCCGGTTGGGAGCGGTAGATCTCAACGTCCGGGTGCCGGCCAAAACCCGCCTGCACCTCGCCCCGCAGGACCTCGCACTGCCTGGCGAGCTCGGCGATCACCGCGACCAGGGCCGTCACGCTCGCGGCGTAGGCGTCCACCACCCCGGGGTGGGCCTCGAGCTGCTCGGTCCGCAGCGCCGCCACGATGCGCTGCGCGGTCGCGGAGAGGTTGCGCTGGCGGCCCGCGACCCGCAGCGCCTTCTCGACTCGCGCCACCCGCAGCCGACGTCCCGCTGCGGGGGTCGGGGCCAGCGCGAGCACCGCGAGGGCGTCTCGCCCAGCGAGGTCGTCGAACGCGGCCAGAGCGCCGGGGTAGTACTCGCGCAGCATCGAGCGCAACGTGTTGGTCTGGCGCTGCCGCGACCAGATCATCGACTGATGGGCCCGGGCGACGACCTTGACGTGCTCGGCGACCGTCGAGTCACCGGCGACCGGGCGGTGGTGTTCCCGATCCAGGCGCACCAACTCAGCCAGGACGTGGGCATCGCCGGGATCGCTCTTCGCGCCCGAGGTTCCGTGGCGTTCCCGGTAGCGGGCGGCCTGCAGCGGGTTGACCGCATAGACGACATAGCCCGCAGCGAGCAGTGCCTGCACCCACGGCCCGCGATCGGTCTCGATCCCGACCAGCACCTGGTCGGGCTCAGCGTCCGGACCGAGATGGTCGGCGATCAGCGCATGCAGCGCCGCCAGGCCGGCCGCTCCTTCCTCGACACGCCGGCGGGCCAGCAGCTGCCCGACCGGGTCGACGATCTCGACGTCGTGATGGTCCTCGGCCCAGTCATCTCCGACGAACAGCACCAGCCTCTCCTTCGCTCGCACCGATCCGGTGAGCCTGGAGGAGAACGGGTGCGACCTAATGGATCAGTGCTCACGGCGCGTCGGCCGGGCACGACATCCCACCAGCCCTACGAACTCCTCACCACCGACGAGGGGCACGATCTAGACCTAGACCTCACAAGGCCTGGTGCCTGCAGTGCTCACCCCACCGGCGGCTCGGACACCAGCCAACCTCACGAAGGCCGGTGCGCTCCCATTAGGTGCCGAGCCGGCGGCGGAAGGTGCTCGGCGGCTCGTGGAACGACTCCTTGAACGCCCGGCTGAACGAGGCGAGGTCACCGAAGCCGCAGCGCAGCGCGACGTCGGTGACCGAGACGCCGCCCAGGCGCGGGTCGGCGAGCTCGCGGCGCCCGTGCTCGAGGCGCCGCCGGCGGACCAGGCGGCTCACCGTGGTCGAGGCGTCGGCGAAGGCCCGGTGCAGCTGGCGGGTCGAGACGAAGTGCGCGCGGGCGATCGTCTCGGGGCCGAGGTCGGGGTCCTCGAGGTGCTCGGCGACGAACGCCTCGACGCGGGCGCGCAGGTCGGCCGCCCCGCGGGCGCCCGTGAGCTCGTCGCGGCGCAGCGCCTC
>DASTVO010000382.1:0-5092 GCA_035759075.1 Actinomycetes bacterium | reverse complement strand
GCTGCGTCTCACTCCGGACCTGACCCAGCTCTGGGACGCTCCTGTGGAGACCCCGGCGTTGCGGTGGGGTCGCTGAGGAGCCGTCATGGAAGAGGTGCTGCTGGTGGACGTCACAACCGTCCGCGCCTGGATCGAACAGTCCGCAGACGACGTGCGGGAGAACAAGGACCATCTGACCCACCTCGACTCCGCAATCGGAGACGCGGACCACGGCATCAACCTGGTCCGAGGCTTCGACGCGGTCCTGGTGACGCTCGAGGAGAAGGCTCCCGACACACCGGGAGCGGTTCTGACCACCGTCGGCACAACGCTGATCTCCCGTGTGGGCGGTGCGTCCGGCCCCCTCTACGGGACCGCGTTCCGCCGTGCGGGAAGGACCGTCGGAACCGCGCCCGACGTCGGTCCGGAGCTGCTGGGCAGCGCGCTCGAGGCAGCTTTGGACGGCGTCGTCGGGCTGGGAGCCGCCGCCGAGGGCGAGAAGACGATGGTCGACGCGCTCGCCCCGGCGGTCCGCGCATACCAGCAGGCGCTGGCCGCCGGGGCGACCTTCATCACCGCCGTTCATGCCGCGGCGAACGCGGCCGCGGCGGGGGCGGAGGCCACCATCCCGATGCAGGCGCTGAAGGGGCGCGCCAGCTACCTGGGGCCGCGCAGTGTCGGGCACCAGGACCCGGGTGCTACGTCGACGGCACTGCTGCTGGCCGCTCTGGCCACCACCGTCGGTGGGTCGACGGGATGACTCTGTCCTTCGACGTCGTGGCGGCGGCCGCGGGCAGCGCGCTCGGTGTCTCGTGGCGACCGCGGCCACCGGCGCCCGAGGTCCGGGCCGACGTGGACCAGGTCCGGGCGGCGTTCGTCGCGACGGCTGCACGGCTGACCGAGCTGGCCGACGCCGCCCGCGCCGACGGCGCCGACGAACCGGCCGACATCCTGGCGGCCCAGGCGCTGATGGCGGGAGACGCCACGTTCGTCGAGGACGTCGTCCGCCGCATGGGCGGCGGCGCGGCGCCGACCTCCGTGCTGGTCCGGGAAGTCGCCGAACGGCACGCCGCGGTGCTGGACTCACTGGACTCGGACGTCCTGAGGGGCCGGGCCGCCGACGTCCGGCAGATCGGCCGGATGGTCGTGGACGAGCTCGCCGGCACCCGGCGCGTCGCCCCCGACGGCGCCTTCGTCCTGGTCGACGAAGAGGTCACGGCGCCCGACCTGCTCGAGCACGCCGACCGGCTGGTCGGAGCGGTCTCGGTCCGGGGCGGCGTCAACTCGCACGCCGCGATCGTCGCCCGGTCGCTCGGGGTGCCGTTGGTCGTGCAAGCACCCTCCCCCGTCCTCGACGTCGCCGACGGCACCCTGTTGCTGGTCGACGCCGACGTGAGGCGGCTGGTCGTCTCGCCGGACCAGGACGCGCAGGCGGAGGCGAGAGCGGTCGCGGCGGACCGCGCCGCGGAAGCGGCGGCCGACCGCGAGCTGCAGGCCCTGCCGGCCGAGACGGTGGACGGGACCCTGGTGACCCTGCTCGCGAACGTCGCCTCGGGCGTCGAGGCACGCCGTGGCGTGGAGGCGGGCTGCGACGGCTTCGGCCTGGTCCGCACCGAGCTGGCCTTCCTCACCGCGAGGGCCTGGCCGACCCGGACCGACCACGAGGGCCAGCTCGCGGCGGTGCTGGCACCGGCCGGCGCGCTGCCGGTGACCGTCCGGCTGCTCGACTTCACCAACGACAAGAAGCCCCCGTTCGCCGACGCCCCCTCGCTCGGCCTCGCCGGCCTCCTCGAGCATCCGTGGGCCCTGGACGCCCAGCTCACCGCCCTGGTCGCCGTGGGAAGCGACGTCGACCTGCGGGTCCTCGTCCCCATGGTCACGGGTCCGGGCCAGGTGCGGGCCGTCCGGGAGCGGCTCGCGTACGCGGCAGGGCAGCTCGGTGCGGTGCCGCCGCCGGTCGGTGCGATGGTCGAGACGCCGGAGGCCGTGGCCGCCGCACCGGCCGTGGCCGCCGAGAGTGACTTCCTGTCCATCGGGACCAACGACCTGACGGCGGCGGTTCTCGGCCTGGAGCGGACAGACCCCTCTTTCGCCACGGCGATGACGCTGCACCCGACTGTTCTCGGAGGAGTCGAGGCGACGGTCCGGGCGGCCGCCGCGGCCGGTGTCCCGATGTCCGTCTGCGGCGATGCAGCGGCGGACCCCCAGGTGCTGCCGGTGCTCATCGGTGCCGGTGTGCGCAGCGTCAGCGTGTCACCGTCCCGCCTGGCGGCTGTCCGCCGGCTCGTACGTGCCGTTCGGCTCTCCGACTGTGTCGAGCAGTTCGAGCGGGCCCGCACGGCCGAGTCGTCAGCGCCGACCGCGTCCCCGGTCAGGCTCGGCCATGCGTCGTGACACCGCCTCGGGGCTGCGCCCTCGAGGCACCCATCTCGCGCGAGACCGCTCGCGCGGTCTCCACGACGGCTCGCCCGAGCGATGCCTTCGCCGTACGCGTGAGCATGCGGTCGGCCGGCCCGACCACTCCGAGCGAGCCGATGGCGTGCCCGGTGTGGTCGAACACCGGCGCCGCGATGCCGGCGTCCCCCACGTTCGCCTCCTGGTTCTCGACCGCCACGCCCTTGTCGCGGACGCCGGTGAGCGCCTTACGCAGCACCTCGGGCTCCGTACGAGTCCGCCCGGTCAGAGGCCGCAACGGCTGCGTGAGCAGCTCCTCTGCCTCGTGCTCGTCCCGGAAGGCCACGATGGCGTGGCCGAGCGCGCACGCGTGCCACGGGATGGTGGCACCGACCTCGAGGATCTGCACCGCGTCGTCAGGCCGGAACTCGTGATGGATCACCATGACGTCGTCGCCGGCCAGGGTGGCGACCCAGACCGCCTCGTTGACCTGCTGGGACAGCGCCGCGGCGCGCATCATCGAGCGGGCGCGCAGCTCGGAACCGGCGAGGAAGGCGTTGCCCAGCTGCAGGACCCCGGGTCCCAGGAAGTACTTGCCGGTCCCCACGTCCTGGCTGACGAGACCGGACTGCTCGAGGGTGCGCAGCAGCCCGTGCACGGTCGGCTTGGCCAGGCCCAGCCGGTCGGCGATCTCGGTGACCCCCAGGCCCGGCGTGCCGGAGCCGAGGACGCGCAGGATGCGCGCCGCGCGGTCCACCGACTGGATCATGACGGGTCACCCTCCCTCGTCCGTACCGGACCGATGTTCAGCATCGTCGAACGCATCGAGGATAGTCATGACTGACCGCAGGACCGTCGGCATCGTGCTGATCTCGCACAGCCGGCCCCTCGCCGAAGGCGCCGCCGAGCTGGCGGCCCAGGTCAGCGGGCCGGACGTTCTGGTCGTCGGCGTGGGCGGGACCGACGACGGCCGCCTCGGCACCAGCCTCGACGCGCTGACGCGGGCGGTCGAGAAGGTCGCCGCGGGTGCGGGGGTGCTGGTGATCCCGGACCTGGGCAGCTCGGTGCTGACAGCCCGGTCCTACCTCGCCGACTCCGACGACCTGCCCGACGCCGTCCGCCTCGTGGACACGGCCTTCGTGGAGGGCGCGGTCGCTGCCGCCGTCGCCGCAGCGGCCGGGCTCACCCTGGACGCAGTGGCCACAGCCGCCGAGGAGGCACGCGATGTCCGCAAGCTCTGACCTGGTCGCGGAAGCCCAGGTCGTCCTGCCTGCCGACCTGCACGCTCGTCCGGCCGGAAAGGTCACCTCGCTGGCCGCGACGTTCGACGCAGAGATCGAGCTGGCCGCCGGAGCCCGTACGGCGGCAGCACAGAGCGTCCTGGCGGTCATGGGCCTCGGCGCACTGGCCGGGCAGACGCTCGTCGTGCGGGCGCGAGGAGCTCAGGCGCTCGAGGCGGTGGCCGCCGTGTCGGCGGCGCTCGGTGAGACGTGACCGGTACCGACGCTAGGTCCGCGCGACGTACACGGTGTTCGTCGAGTCGCGCCCCTGCAGGGCGTTACGGAAGGTGACGACCTCTGAGCGCACGCCAGCAAAGACCTCGGCGAGGACTGCCTCGTACTCGGCGTCGGGCGGGTCGTTGGACCAGAGGCTGAAGACGCCTCCGTCCGCGAGCTGCTCGGCCAGCCGACGGGTGCCCGCCGACGTGTACAGCCGGCCGTGACCGGGGCTCAGCAGGTGCCGCGGCGAGTGGTCGATGTCGACCACGACGGCGTCGAAGCGTCGACCTGGGTGCTCGGGGTCGAGGCCTGGACCGTCGACCAGTGAGAAGAAGTCACCGAGGACCAGCCGGCACCGGTCGTCGGAGGTCAGCACCTGACCGGCGGGGACGAGGCCGCGCTCGTGCCAGTCGATCACCTCGGCGAGCGCCTCCACGACGACCAGGGACCGTACGCGCGGGTCGTCCAGCACGGTCAGAGCCGTGTAGCCGAGCCCCAGGCCGCCGACCGCGACGTCGAGCTCCGTGCCGGGCAGCTCGGCAAGGGCGAGCCGGGCCACCTCGACCTCGGCCACGGTGAACAGGCTCGACATGAGGAAGTCGTCGTCGAGCTTGACCTCGTAGACGTCCTCGCCCGAGAGCGGGTCGCGACGCCGCCGCAGGCTGATCTCGCCCATCGGGGTGGGCCGCCAGTCCAGCTCCTCGAACCGGGCGCTCACGCCCTTCGCCAGCCGCTCACGACGGGTCCTCGACGTCGGACACCGCCGGGCCTTCAGTCTCGACGACGCCTCCGGCGTCAGTACGAGCAGCGTCGGCGACGTCCTCCTCGGGCCGGGGAGGAACTGACTGGTCGTCCTCGAGGACCTCGAGCTCGTGGTCCGGTCGTTCGGTCATGCCGTCCTCCGCGGTGGGCTGCCGCTGCATTCTGCCCGGTGCCGATGAGTTCCGGGGCGTCCGTGGTCGGTACTAGCGTCAGCTGTCACCGATGCCGTCACGGGGAGCATCGTCAGAGCCGCAGTGAGGTAACGCATGACCGAGATGTCCACCGGCAAGAGCACCGCCACATCAGCCGAGGGCGAGTTCGTCGAGCTGACCGACCACTACCGCCGCGAGCTGCTGGCCCACTGCTACCGGATGCTCGGCTCGGTGCACGAGGCCGAGGACCTGGTCCAGGAGACCTACCTGCGCGGGTGGCGCGCGTACCACTCCTTCGAGGGGCGG
>DASTVO010000381.1:0-6436 GCA_035759075.1 Actinomycetes bacterium | reverse complement strand
CGCGGCGAGGAGGCCGCGTCGGGGAGGATCACGCCGACCTTGCCCCCGTCGGCGGAGCCGTTGCCCGAGCCGGAGCCGTCTCCGCTGGTGCCCGAGCCGCCGTCGTCGCCGCCACAGGCGGTCAGCAGGAGCGGCAGGACGGCCAGGCCGGCTACCGCGATCTTTCGCATCCGCATGTCGTGATGCCTTCCGCTGGGGGATGCAGCGCCGTCAGCACGGGCCGCGAGGAATGTTGTGCCCCACAACGTACTCAGGTTTCCGGTGACCGGGAAGTCACAAGTCCGTAACAGAGAGCGGCCCGCCCGGATTGCTCCGGACGGGCCGCAAAGGCACCTTGTGCGAGGGTTTCCGCCCTCTCAGCCGCGCAGCAGCGACCTCAGCACGTACTGCAGGATCCCGCCGTGGCGGTAATAGTCCGCCTCCCCCGGTGTGTCGATCCGCAGCCGCGCGGTGAACTCCTTGTCGCCGGCGCGCACGGTCACCTCGCGCGGCGTGGACCCGTCGTTGAGGCCGGTGACGCCGGTGATCGAGAACTCCTCCTCACCGGTCAGACCCAGCGACTCGGCGCTCTCGCCGTGGCGGTACTGCAGCGGCAGGACGCCCATCCCGATCAGGTTCGACCGGTGGATGCGCTCGTAGGACTCGGCGATGACGGCGCGCACCCCGAGCAATGCCGTGCCCTTGGCCGCCCAGTCCCGTGACGAACCGGAGCCGTACTCCTTGCCGGCGAGGATCACCAGCGGGGTGCCGGCCGCCGCGTAGCTCTGCGCCGCGTCGTAGATCGTGCTGACCTCCCCGCCCTTCGTGAAGTCGCGGGTGAAGCCGCCCTCCGTGCCCGGCGCCAGCTGGTTGCGCAGCCGGATGTTGGCGAAGGTGCCGCGGATCATGACCTCGTGGTTGCCGCGCCGCGACCCGTAGGAGTTGAAGTCGCGGCGGTCGACGCCGTGCTCCTGCAGGTACGTCCCCGCCGGGGAGTCGGCCTTGATCGAACCGGCCGGGCTGATGTGGTCGGTGGTCACCGAGTCACCGAGCTTCGCGAGCACCCGGGCGCCCTCGATGTCGGACACCGGCTCCGGCTCGGCGGGCATGCCGTCGAAGTACGGCGGCTTGCGCACGTAGGTCGACCCCGCGTCCCACTCGAAGGTGTTGCCGGTCGGGGTCGGCAGGTTCTGCCAGCGCTCGTCGCCGGAGAACACGTCGGCGTAGTCGCGGCTGAACATCTCCGACGCGACCGCGGAGTCGACGACCTCCTGGATCTCCTGGCCGGTGGGCCAGATGTCCCTGAGGAACACGTCGTTGCCCTGCTGGTCCTGGCCGAGCGGCTCGGTGGTGATGTCGATGTCCATGGAGCCGGCCAGCGCGTAGGCCACGACCAGCGGCGGCGACGCGAGGTAGTTCATCTTCACGTCGGGGTTGATGCGGCCCTCGAAGTTGCGGTTGCCGGACAGCACCGACACGACGGCGAGGTCGTTGTCGTTCACCGCCTGGCTGACCTCGGGGATGATCGGACCGGAGTTGCCGATGCAGGTGGTGCAGCCGTAGCCGACGAGGTTGAAGCCGAGCTTGTCGAGGTACGGCGTGAGGCCGGCGCGGTCGTAGTAGTCCATGACCACCTTCGACCCCGGCGCGAGCGTGGTCTTCACCCACGGCTTGCGCTCGAGGCCACGCTCGACGGCCTTCTTCGCCAGCAGCGCCGCGCCGATCATCACCGACGGGTTCGACGTGTTGGTGCACGAGGTGATGGCCGCGATGACGACGTGGCCGTGGTCGATCTCGACCTCCTGCCCGTCGAGGCTCACCCGGGCCGGCTTCGAGGGACGGCGGACCTCGCCGTGGTCGGGGGCGTCGTGCGGTGCGGGGGCGCCGTTGGTGCCGTGGAACGCGGGCGCGTCGCTGGCCGGGAACGACTCCTCGGACGCCTCGTCGACCCCGGTGAGCTGCTGCTCGTCGTCCTGGGCGTAGTCGACCAGCGCGTTGCGGAAGCCGGCCTTCGCGTCGGAGAGCGCGACGCGGTCCTGCGGGCGCTTCGGCCCGGCGATCGAGGGCACCACCGTGGCCAGGTCGAGCTCGATGCGCTCGGAGAAGCGCGGCTCCGCGCTGGTGTCGTGCCAGAGACCCTGCGCCTTGGCGTACGCCTCGACCAGGGCGACCTGAGCGTCGTCGCGGCCGGTCATCTTCAGGTAGCGGATGGTCTCGTCGTCGACCGGGAAGATCGCGACCGTCGAGCCGTACTCCGGGCTCATGTTGCCGATCGTGGCCCGGTTGGCCAGCGGCACCGCCGAGACGCCCTCGCCGTAGAACTCCACGAACTTCCCCACCACACCGCGCTTGCGCAGCATCTCGGTGATGGTCAGGACCAGGTCGGTCGCCGTGGCGCCCTCGGGCAGCTCGCCGGTCAGCTTGAAGCCGACGACGCGCGGGATGAGCATCGAGACCGGCTGGCCCAGCATCGCGGCCTCGGCCTCGATGCCTCCGACGCCCCAGCCGAGCACGCCGAGGCCGTTGACCATCGTCGTGTGCGAGTCGGTGCCGACGAGGGTGTCGGGGTAGGCGACGCCGTCCCGGTCGAAGACGACGCGGGCGAGGTACTCGATGTTGACCTGGTGCACGATGCCGGTGCCGGGCGGCACGACCTTGAACTGGTCGAACGCGGTCTGGCCCCACCGCAGGAACTGGTAGCGCTCGACGTTGCGCTCGTACTCCAGCTCGACGTTGCGCTCGAAGGAGCTCGGCGTGCCGAACAGGTCGGCGATCACGGAGTGGTCGATGACGAGCTCGGCCGGCGCCAGCGGGTTGATCTTCGAGGGGTCCCCGCCCAGCTCGGCCACCGCCTCGCGCATCGTGGCGAGGTCCACCACGCAGGGAACGCCGGTGAAGTCCTGCATGACCACGCGGGCCGGGGTGAACTGGATCTCGGTGTCCGGCTCGACCTGCGGGTCCCAGCCGGCCAGCGCGCGGATGTGGTCGGCGGTGACGTTCGCGCCGTCCTCCGTGCGCAGCAGGTTCTCCAGCAGGATCTTCAGCGAGTACGGGAGGTCGCTGCTGCCCTCCACGGCGTCGAGGCGGTAGATCTCGTACGACGAGCCTCCGACCTCGAGCTGGTCCTTGGCTCCGAAGCTGTCCTGCGTAGTGCTCGCCACCACGATCTCCTCTCGTCCGCCCTCATCCTGCCGGAGCCCGGCCCATCGGTCCGGCCGGGTGCCTTGGATATCTCGATGTCAAGATACCTCATCGGCGAGCCCGACGTCGGAGGGGGATGCAGCCGGCGTGGGGCGCGGCCCGCGGGATGCGTGCCGCCGTCCGCACACCTCACTCGGCGGCGCCGGTGCGCCTCCTGTCCGCCTCGGCGCTGTCGGTCGGGGCGTCGGTCTCGGTGTCCTCGTCGTCCGCGGCGGAGGGAGGACCCGCGCCCTCGAGCTTCTCCTCGACGAGGCTGCCGGGGCCGGCCTCGTCGCCCTGGTTGATTCGCTTGTCGTGGTCGGGGTCGCCGCCGCCGGCGGGAGGGATCACGTTCGGGTTCGAGGTGGTCATGCCGTGCTCCTCTCGGAGGGATCCGGTACCCGTGACTCCTGCCCCGTGACCCGCCGGCCATGCCCCGGGCAGCTCAGCCGCGTACGGCCGGAGGGTGGGGTTCGAGGACAGCCACGCACTCGACGTGGTGGGTCATCGGGAACAGGTCGAAGGCGCGCACCGAGCCGAGGCGGTAGCCGCGCTCGCCGAACCAGCGAAGGTCGCGCGCCAGCGCCGCCGGGTCGCACGCGACGTAGGCGATCCGGCGGGCCTGCACGCGGGACAGCAGCGACACGACCTGCTTGCCGGCGCCCGACCGCGGCGGGTCGAGCACGACCAGGTCGGCCTGGCGCAGGTGCGGGCGGCGCAGCACGTGGTCGACGCGACCGGCGTCGACGCGTACGCGGGGAAGGTCGGCCAGGTTGTGCCGCGCGTCCGCCACCGCGACCCGGCCGGACTCGACCGCGACCACCCGGCCCTCGGGCCCCACCCGCTCGGCCAGCGCGGCGGCGAACAGGCCCACCCCGCAGTAGAGGTCCATCACCGACTCGCCGTTGCGCGGGTCGAGCCCGTCCAGCACCGCCTCGAGCAACGTCTCCGCGGCGCCGGGATGCACCTGCCAGAACCCGCCGCCGGTCACCCGGAAACGCCGCCCGCCGACCACCTCGGTCAGGGCGCCCGAGCTGTGACCGAGGTGGCCGTCCGGAAGCACGAGCGTCTCCCCCGTCGCGACCGACGCCGAGACCTCGACGGACGCCACCCCCGGCCACGACCGCGCGGTCACACCGGCCCGGTCCACCAGCGGGTGCGCGATCCGGCAGTGGTCGACCGGCACGACCTCGTGCGACCGGTGCCGCCGCAGCCCCGCGCGACCGTCGTCGTCGACGGCCCACTGCACCCGGGTCCGCCATCCCAGGCCGTCGGCCGCCCCGGGCACCTCCTCGACCTCGACGTCGAGGTCGAGGCCTGCCAGCCGCGACAGCTGCTCGCGGACGACGGCCGCCTTCAGCGCACGCTGCGCGTCGACCGCGACGTGCTGGAGGTCGCAGCCGCCGCACCGTCCGGGCCCGGCCCACGGGCACGGCGGCTGCACCCGGTCCGGTGACGCGTCGAGCACCTCGACCGCGTCGGCCCGCCAGAACGACGAGGACGCGTGGCCCTCGGTGACGAGCGCGCGCACCCGCTCCCCGGGCAGCGCGTGCCGGACGAACACCACGCGCCCCTCGTGGCGGGCGACGCAGTGCCCACCGTGGGCGATCGGGCCGACCTCGATGGTCACCGTTGTGCCGACCGCCGACGGTCCGGCGGGTCGTCGCGGCACGTCCTCAGCCCGTCCCGTCCCCCGCGCCGGGGTCACCGCGCCGGACCGCGCCGGGCGCGAGCCCCTCGGGACGGTCCGCCAGGCCGACCGAGCTGGCCAGCTGCCACGGCACGCTGGTGACCATGACCCCGGGGGTGAAGAGCAGCCGGCCCTTGAGCCGCAGGGCGCTCTGGTTGTGCAGCAGGTGCTCCCACCAGTGCCCGACGACGTACTCCGGGATGAGCACGGTCACCAGGTCGCGGGGGCTGCCGCGGCGCAGCCCGCGGACGTAGTCGATGACGGGGTCGGTCACCTCGCGGAAGGGCGAGTCGAGGACCTTCAGGGCCACCGGGATGCCGCGGCGGTCCCACTCCTGCTGCAGCGCCCGGGTCTCCGCCGGGTCGACATTGACGGTGACCGCCTCGAGGGTCGAGGGCCGCATCGCGCGGGCGTAGGCGACAGCACGCATCGTCGGCTTGTGGATCTTCGACACCAGGACGATGACGTGGCTGCGCGCCGGCAGCATGGTGTCCTCGGAGTCGTCGACGACCAGCTCGCGGGCGACCCGCTCGTAGTGGCTGTGGATCCCCTTCATCAGCGCGAACAGCACCACCATCGCGGCGATCGCGATCCACGCGCCGTGCAGGAACTTCGTGATCAGCACGACCACGAGGACGAGACCGGTGACCGAGAGGCCGACGGTGTTGATGACCCGGCTGCGGATCATCCGGGCCCGCGCCGAGGGGTCGGTCTCGGTCCGCAGCAGCCGGGTCCAGTGCCGGACCATCCCGGTCTGGCTCGCGGTGAAGGAGACGAACACGCCGACGATGTAGAGCTGGATCAGCGCGGTGACCTCCGCGTCGAACGCGACGATCAACAGGATCGCGAAGGCGGCCAGCAGGATGATGCCGTTGCTGAAGGCGAGCCGGTCACCGCGTGTGTGCAGCTGGCGCGGCAGGTAGCGGTCCTGCGCCAGGATCGAGCCGAGCACCGGGAAGCCGTTGAACGCGGTGTTGGCCGCGAGCACCAGGATGAGGCCCGTGACGCTGGTGACCACCGCCGCCATGAGCGGGACGTTGTCGAAGACCGACTTGGCCAGCTGGCCGATGACCGGGTCCTGCACGTACGTCGTGCCGTCGGGGAACCGCACCCCGGCCCGGGTGGCCTCGCCCTCCTCGCCGTCGAGCCGCAGCTGCTCGACGACGTCCTCGGCGTAGCGCAGTCCGCTGATCTTCGCCAGCACGATGACGCTCATCAGCAGGGTGACGGCGATCGAGCCCAGCAGCAGCAACGTGGTCGCCGCATTTCTGGACTTCGGCTTGCGGAACGCCGGGACACCGTTGCTGATCGCCTCGACACCGGTCAGCGCCGCGCAGCCGGACGAGAACGCGCGCAGCAGCAGGAAGCCGCCGGCCAGGCCGGTCAGCCCCTCCTCGTAGCCGGGCTCGGGCACCAGCTCGAACCGGGCGCTGGTGACCTGGGGGAGCTCGCCGAAGAAGTAGCGGCCGAAGCCCCAGAGCGACATCCCGAGCAGAGCGACCATGAACGCGTACGTCGGGATCGCGAACGCCGTGCCCGACTCGCGCACGCCGCGCAGGTTCGCCGACATCAGCAGCAGGACCGCGA
>DASTVO010000380.1:0-5396 GCA_035759075.1 Actinomycetes bacterium | reverse complement strand
GGCTCCACGCGCTGCACGTGCCAGCCGTACGCCTCGTAGCGCGCGACGGTGTCCTCGGAGATGGCGCCGGAGGTGTCGCCCTCGATGGAGATGTGGTTGTCGTCCCACAGCACCACCAGGTTGCCCAGCTTCTGGTGGCCTGCCAGCGACGACGCCTCGGCGGAGATGCCCTCCTGGAGACAGCCGTCACCCGCGATCACGTACACGAAGTGGTCGAAGGGGGACTCGCCCTGCGCGGCCTCGGTGTTCTGCGCGTTCGGGGCCGGCCAGGCGATGATCGAGCGCATCGCGATGAACGACGGGCGGTCGGTGACCTTCTTGGCCTCCTGGATCGCGTCGTAGATCGCGTTCGGGTCCAGGTCGCCGTCCGGCTTCGGGGCGACGCGCTGCACGTGCCAGCCGTACGCCTCGTACCGTGCGCACACGTCCTCGGACAGGGCGATGTTCGTGTCGTCCTCGATCGAGATGTGGTTGTCGTCGTAGAGCAGGACCAGGTTGCCCAGACGCTGCGTCCCGGCGAGGGAGGACGCCTCGCTGGCGACACCCTCCTCGATGTCGCCGTCCGAGGCGAAGCACCAGATCGTGTGGTCGAAGGGGCTCTCGCCGGCCGGGGTGTCCGGGTCGAGCAGCCCGCGCTCGCGGCGCGCCGCCATCGCCATGCCGACCGCGTTGCCGACGCCCTGCCCCAGCGGCCCGGTGGTCGTCTCGACGCCGGCGGTGTGACCGTGCTCGGGGTGGCCAGGGGTCAGCGACCCCCAGGTGCGCAGCGCCTTGAGGTCGTCGAGGTCGAGGCCGTAGCCGGAGAGGTAGAGCTGGATGTAGAGCGTGAGGCTGGAGTGCCCGCAGGACAGGACGAACCGGTCACGACCCGCCCAGGCCGGGTCCGTCGGGTCGTGCCGGAGGTAGCGCTGGAAGAGCAGGTACGCGGCCGGGGCCAGGCTCATGGCCGTCCCGGGGTGCCCGTTCCCGGCCTTCTGGACGGCGTCCATCGCCAGCACCCGGACGGTGTCGACGGCCTTCTGGTCGAGGTCGGACCACTCGAGCTTCTGCGTGGGGCTCACGGCGTTCTCAGGCTCCTTCGCGGACGTCGCGTCCGGCGTCGTGGCGGCGTGGTGGGCGGCGCCTGTCGGGCGGTGATCGAGCGTGCGGCGAGCCTACTCATCGGCGACCCGCCGGGCACCTGCGCGGTCAACGGGCGGATACAGTTGGCCTGCCCCGGTGCCCCGCGCCGAAACGACCAGCAACGCCCCGTGCCCGCAGCGGGGACCGACCCCGGAACGAGGTGCGTGTGACGGCCGTCGACTCACGCCGACCGGGGCTCGCCGTCGCCGACGGGCAGGTGCGGCCGCGGCGGACCGTCCGGCAGGTCCTCTCCGGCTACGTCGCCCTGACCAAGCCGCGCATCATCGAGCTGCTGCTGGTGACGACCGTCCCGACGATGCTGCTGGCGGAGGGCGGCATCCCGTCGCTCTCGCTGGTGGCCGCCACCCTCGTCGGCGGCGCGCTGGCGGCCGGCAGCGCCAACACGCTCAACTGCTACCTCGACCGCGACATCGACCAGGTGATGCACCGCACCGAGCGGCGCCCGCTGGCCACCGGACTGGTGAGCCCCCGGGAGGCGCTCGTCTTCGGCGTCGTCCTCGGCGTGGTGTCGGTCGGCTGGCTGTGGGCCACGACCGGCCTGCTGCCCGCGGCGCTCGCCCTGGCGGCGATCGC
Organism: Actinomycetes bacterium; assembly: GCA_035759075.1. GTDB lineage: Bacteria > Actinomycetota > Actinomycetes > JACCUZ01 > JACCUZ01 > DASTVO01. The sequence goes on along the minus strand of DASTVO010000380.1, from coordinate 3,680 downwards.
GTTCTACGTCGGGGTCTACACGGTCGCGCTCAAGCGCCGGACCCCGCAGAACATCGTGTGGGGCGGCGCGGCCGGCTGCATGCCGGTGCTCATCGGCTGGTCAGCCGTGACCGGGTCGCTGTCCTGGTCCCCGGTCGTGCTGTTCGCGATCATCTTCTTCTGGACGCCGCCGCACTACTGGCCGCTGTCGCTGCGCTTCCGCGACGACTACGCCGCCGCCGGGGTACCGATGCTGCCCGTGGTCGCGAGCCCGGTGGCCGTCGCCCGCCAGATCGTCGCCTACAGCTGGGTGATGGTGGCCGTCTCGCTGCTGCTCTGGCCGGTGGCCGGCACCACCCCCGTGTACGCGGTGGCCGCGCTGCTCCTCGGCGTCGCGTTCCTGCGTGAGGCGCACCTGCTGCTGCGCCGGGCGCGTTCCGGCTCACCGCTGGAGAGCAGCGCGATGCGGCTCTTCCACGGCTCGATCACGTACCTCACGCTGCTGTTCGTCGCCGTCGCGGTCGACCCGCTGCTGCCCTTCTGAGCCGCGCTGCGCCGGGACCGGTCCGGGTGCGGTCGCGAGCAGCACCCGCAGCGTCGCGACCCACACCAGGCAGGCGCCGAGGACGTGCGCCGCGACCAGCGCAACCGGCAGGTCCGTGAGGTACTGCACGTAACCCACCAGCCCCTGGGCGAGCACCACGCCGAGCAGCACGGACACCCGACGGGCCAGCGACGCGGGAGCCGCGCTGGCGCGGGCGGCGACCAGCAGCCCGACCGTCAGCCCGACCACCAGGAACACCAGGTCGGCGTGCACCTGGCTCACCGTCTCCAGGTCGAACGGCAGCCGGTCCGACGCGTCCTCGTCACCGGAGTGCGGGCCGGTCCCGGTGACGACCGTGCCGGCCACGAGGGTCGCCGCGACCGCCCCGGTCAGCGCCCAGGCGCCGACCCGGATCTCCGCGCGCACGCCGCCGGGGTCACGGACCGGGTCGCCGCCGGCCCGCCGGTAGGCGTGCAGCGCCACCGCGATCAGCACCATCGAGACCAGGAAGTGCGCCATCACCGTGACCGGGTTCAGCCCGGTGATCACGGTGACCGCGCCGAGCAGCGCCTGCGCCACGATCCCGAGGAAGAGCACGCCGCCGAGCCGGACCAGGTCGCGGCGGCGGGCTCGCCAGGCCGTGACGAGCGCGGCCACGACCGCCGCCGTGACGACGAAGGTCAGCAGCCGGTTGCCGAACTCGATCGCGCCGTGGACGCCCATCTCCCGGGTCGCCACCATCGAGTCCTCGGTGCACTTGGGCACGGTCGGGCAGCCGAGGCCGGACGCGGTCAGGCGCACCGCCCCACCGGTCACCACGATCACGATGTTCATGACGAGGGCGCCGAGGAAGGTGCGGCGCAGCGCGGTCGCGGACGGCCTCCACGACCGGACGGGCGAGAGCATGCGACCAGCGTACGGGCGCGGCGTCGGGCCGGGCCGGGTCACTCCCGGGTCACTCCTGGGTCAGTCGCGGGTCACTCCCAGCGGAAGGTGCGTGCCGTCAGCGCGCCGGCCACTGCCGCCCACCCGAGCAGCACCAGCACCGGTGCCAGCGGGAGCCCGGCGCCGTCCCGGAGCACGTCGCGCAGCCCCTCGGCCAGCGCCCCGGCGGGCAGCGCCTCGAGCACGGGACGGGCGGCGTCCGGGAAGCGGTCCAGCGGCACCGCGATGCCGCCGCTGACCAGCAGCAGCAGGTAGACCAGGTTGGCCGCGGCCAGGGTCGCCTCGGCCCGTAGCGTGCCGGCCATCAGCAGGCCGAGGGCGGCGAAGGCCGCTGTCCCGGAGAGCACCAGCGCGAGCGCCGCGACGACGGACCCGTCCGGGTCCCAGCCCAGCGCGAGGGCGACGGCGCCGAGCAGCACCAGCTGCAGCGCCTCGACGGCCAGCACCGCGAGACCCTTGGCCATGAGCAGCCCGCTACGGGGCAGCGGCGAGGCCCCGAGCCGCTTCAGGGCGCCGTAGCGGCGTTCGAAGCCGGTTCCGATCGCCAGCCCGGTGAACGCCGTGGACATCACCGCGAGCGCCACGACGCCGGGCACCAGGAAGCCCAGCCGCTCGGCCCGGCTGCCGAGGTCGAGCACCTCGACGCTGCCGAAGACCACCAGCACCAGCAACGGGATCACGACGGTCAGCAGCAGCTGCTCGCCGTTGCGCAGCACGAGTCGTACCTCGAGCCCGGCCTGGGAAAGGACCATCGACGGCAGTGACGCGGCGCCGGGCCTGGGTGCGTACGTCCCGGGCCGCGTTCCTGGGCCGGTCATGCCCGCAGCTCCGACCCGGTGAGCTCGAGGAACACGTCCTCGAGGGAGCGCTGCCCGACCGCAAGGCCCTCCGGCATGACGTCGCGGTCCGCGCACCAGGCGGTCACCGCTGCCAGCAGCCGGGCGTCGACCTGGCCCTGCACGACGTACCGGCCGGGGGAGACCTCGTCGACCCGGGACGCGCCGGGGACGGCGGCGGCCAAGCCGTCGACGTCCAGCCCGGCCGTGGCCCGGAAGCTCAACGTGCCCTGCGCCCCCGCGGCCATCAGCTCCCGCGGGGTACCGACCGCGACGACCTTCCCGTGGTCGACCACCACCACCTGGTCGGCCAGCCGCTCGGCCTCGTCCATGAAGTGCGTGGTCAGCACGACGGTGACGCCGTCACGACGGAGGTCCTCGACCAGCTCCCAGGTGGCCCGGCGGGCCTGCGGGTCCAGGCCGGCGGTCGGCTCGTCCAGGAAGACGATCTCGGGGCGGCCGACGACGGCCATGGCGAGCGACAGCCGTTGCTGCTGCCCACCGGAGAGCCGGCGGTACGGGGTGCCGCCGGCGGAGCCCAGGCCGAGCCGCTCGACCAGCTCGCCGACATCCAGCGGGTGCGCGTGCAGGGACGCGACGTGCCGGAGCATCTCGACCGCCTTGACGCCGGGATAGACGCCGCCGGACTGCAGCATCACCCCGACCCGGGGCCGCAGCCTCCGGGCGTCCCGCCACGGGTCGAATCCGAGGACCCGGACCGTGCCGGCGTCGGGACGGCGGTAGCCCTCACAGGTCTCGACCGTGGTGGTCTTGCCGGCGCCGTTCGGGCCGAGCACCGCGGTGATCGCGCCGGCTGGGACGGTCGCCGAGAGCCCGTCGACGGCGACCTTCCCGTCGTAGGCCTTGACGAGGTCGACGACCTCGACGGCCTGCGGCTGCGACATGGCGGGGAGTCTACGAACGCCGCGAGGCGAGGCGTACGTGTGAGGCAGGCCACCTCCGGCCCCGCGGGGCCGAGGTTGCGAGCCCGCCCGAATAACGCGACACTGATGTTGTGAAATCAACGCTCGAGGACCGCACCCGCGACCGGGTCGCACGCACCATCCTCGAGAACGGCCCCACCACCGCCGCGGCGCTGGCGGAGAGCCTCGGGCTCACGCCCGCGGCGGTCCGCCGCCATCTTGACGCGCTGGCCGGGGACGGGCTCATTGAGGAGCGCGAGCCCCGCACGACCGCCACCCGCGGCCGCGGCCGTCCGGCCCGCCTGTTCGCGGTCACCGACGCCGGCCGGGACTCCGTCGACCAGGCCTACGACGACCTCGCCGCCAGCGCTCTGCGCTTCGTGGAGGAGCAGGGCGGCCGGGAGGCGGTCGTGGCCTTCGCCCGCCAGCGGGTCGCCGACCTGGAGGCCAGGT
>DASTVO010000379.1:0-14739 GCA_035759075.1 Actinomycetes bacterium | reverse complement strand
TGCTGCGCGACGTCGGGGACGGGGTCGCCCAGGTCGAGATCGACTACGTGACGCCGAGGTTCCGGGACTTCACGCCGGGGGAGTTCGTCTACCGCCGCAGCGGGCTGTTCACCGACCGCGGGTTCCGCAAGGTCGTCACGCCGGCCGGGATGGTCTCGCCGTACTACGACCGGCTCGGCTTCCACAAGGAGAAGAGCGGCTGGGTCCTCGACCTGGCCTGAGCGGCTGCCCTGCTCGCGCTGACGGTGCGTGGCCGGGTGCTCGCGAGCATTACCCGTGCGCGGCGGGTCGTCACCGCTTGATCGGAGCGGCTCAGTGCCAGGCGCTCTGGTCGGATTGCTCCGATCTTGACGTAGCAGCCAGTTCGGTCCGCGGAGTGGTCGGGCCACAGGCGTCGGCCTCGCCCGGAGTTGCGGGGCTGGGTGCTGTTCACCGACACGTGGGGCCGCAGCTTGTCGATATCGGCGCTCGCGGAACGTGTGCGCTCGGAGCTACCGCCGATCTGAGCGGACGCCCTCAGGCACACGAACAGGTCCGACTGCGATACGCACAGAATGCCGGCTGCCCGGCCATGGCTGCTTCCCGGTGTCATCTCACCCTCAGCGAGAGGGGGCGGTTGCTCACGCGGCGGCGAGCTGCGACTTCACCTGGCTGAGGGTGGGGTTGGTGAGCGCGGTGCCGTCCGGGAACACCAGCGTCGGGACGGTCTGGTTGCCGCCGTTGACCGACATCACGAACCGGGCTGCCTCGATGTCGTCCTCGATGTCGACCACGCGGTACGAGATGCCCTCCCGCTCCATCTGGTCCCGCAGGCGGCGGCAGTAGCCGCACCAGACGGTGCTGTACATCGTCACGGTGCTGGACGACACGCGGGAGTCCTCTCAGTCGACGCCGGGCGATCCGGGGCATTCTTCCCCGTTCCCCAGTGACAACTCACCACCGGTGCGATCCCTTCCCGGTCATGATCCCCGTCCTCGTGCCCAGGAACGCAGTCGACTCGCCTCCTGAGCACGCCGGAGGGGATCTTGGGAGGGTTCGGCGGGCGGCGGGCGGCCGTGTCCGGGGCGGCTGGGAGGATGGGCCGGTGCCCGACGCCGACGCCCTGCTCGAGATGCTCGACCCGGAGCAGCGCGAGGTGGCGACGACCCTGCAGGGCCCGCTGTCCGTGCTGGCCGGCGCCGGCACCGGCAAGACCCGGGCGATCACCGCCCGCATCGCGTACGGCGTGCACAGCGGCGTGTACGTCCCGCAGCGCGTGCTGGCCGTCACGTTCACGGCGCGGGCCGCGGGGGAGATGCGCACCCGGCTGCGCGCGCTGGGTGCGGCGGGGGTCCAGGCCCGCACCTTCCACGCCGCCGCGTTGCGCCAGCTGCGCTACTTCTGGCCGCGCCACGTCGGCGGCGACCTGCCGCCGCTGGTCGAGCACAAGGCGTCGCTGGTCGCCGAGGCCGCGGGCCGGCTGCGGCTGGCCACCGACCGGGCGACCGTCCGTGACCTGGCCGCCGAGGTCGAATGGGTCAAGGTCACGATGACCGACCGCGACGACTACCCGGCCGCGGCCGCGAAGGTCGGCCGCAGCGCCCCGGCCGGGCTCGACCCGGCCACGGTGGTCCGGCTGCTGTCCGCCTACGACCAGGTCAAGCGCGACCGGCACGTCATCGACTTCGAGGACGTGCTGCTCTACACGGTGGGGCTGATCGCCGAGCACCGGCAGGTCGCCGACGCGGTGCGCGGGCAGTACCACCACCTGGTGGTCGACGAGTACCAGGACGTCAGCCCGTTGCAGCAGGCGCTGCTGGACCAGTGGCTCGGCGGGCGCGACGAGGTCTGCGTGGTCGGCGACCCGCACCAGACCATCTACACCTTCGCCGGCGCCTCGCCGGACTTCCTTCTCGGCTTCCGCGAGCGTCACCCCGGCGCGAAGCAGGTGCGCCTGGTCCGCGACTACCGCTCCACCCCGCAGGTCGTCGACCTCGCCAACCGGCTGGTCGCCAAGGCGCCGACCGCTCGGCACGGCCGGCTCGAGCTGGTCGCCCAGCGGCCGCCCGGCCCGCCGCCGGAGCTGCGCGAGCATCCGGACGAGCCCGCCGAGGCCCGGTGGGTGGCCGGCCGCATCAAGGCTCTGGTGGCTGCCGGGACGGCGGCCGGTGAGGTCGCGGTGCTGTTCCGCACCAACGGGCAGAGCGAGACCTACGAGCAGGCGCTGGCCGACGCCGGCGTGCCCTACGTGCTGCGCGGCGGCGAGCGGTTCTTCGAGCGGCCCGAGGTACGCGAGGCCCGGTTGCTGCTCCGCGGCGCCGCGCGTTCGCACGACGGCACCGAGAACCTTCCGGACACCGTCCGGGCGGTGCTCTCCGGCGGCGGCTGGTCGACCACGCCGCCCCCCGGTGCCGGCGCGGTCCGTGACCGCTGGGAGTCGCTGGCCGCCCTCGCCCGGCTGGCCGACGACCTGGCCGCGCTGCGCGCGGACGCGACGCTGCGCGACTTCGTGGCCGAGCTCGACGAGCGCGCCGAGGCCCAGCACGCACCGGCCGTCGACGGCGTCACGCTGGCGTCGCTGCACGCGGCCAAGGGCCTGGAGTGGGACGCCGTGTTCGTCGTCGGAGCGACCGACGGGATGCTGCCCATCACGTACGCCGAGACGGCGGAGCAGGTCGAGGAGGAGCGCCGGCTGCTCTACGTGGGGGTGACGCGCGCCCGCGTCCATCTCGCCATCAGCTGGGCGGTGTCGCGCTCGCCGGGCGGCCGGGCAGGCCGCCGCCCGTCACGGTTCCTCGACGGCATGCACTCGTCGCGCAGCACCCCGGCCGCGGGCGCGAAGGCAGGGTCGCGCAAGCGGGGTCCTGCGGGCTGCCGCGTCTGCGGCAAGGCGCTGACGGCTCCGGTCGCCCGCAAGCTGGGGCGCTGCGAGGACTGCCCGTCCAGCTACGACGAGGAGCTCTTCGAGCGGCTGCGGGAGTGGCGGGCCGAGCAGGCCCGGGAGCAGTCGGTCCCCGCGTACGTCGTCTTCACCGACGCCACGCTGACAGCGCTGGCCGAGGTCCGGCCGACCTCGGCCGCCCAGCTGCTGGCGGTGTCCGGCGTGGGGCGCACGAAGCTGGACCGCTACGGCGCCGACGTGCTGGCCCTCTGCGCCGGGAAGGCCCCGCGCGTCGGGACGAATCCGGATACTCCGGACCACTTTCCGACAGCAGTCAAAAAATAGATTGCACCTGACGGCGGGTGCCCCTAATCTTGCGTCGCTCGGTCAGCAGACCGTCCGCACCCGCACGAGAGCAGAGCAGGAGGTGACCACGATGAAGAGCACTGTGACGTCGATGACGTACCTGCCTGCCCTGACCGTGGTCGACCGCGGTGCTCTGCTCGCGGGTACGTGGACGTCCGGCCAGGGGACCACTGTGTCCGTTGCCGTGCGCAACCGCACCGTCGCGCCCATTGCCCAGGCCACCGCTCTGCTCCCGATCAGCGATGTCGTCGTGTTCGACGGTCTCGCGGGGTCCCGCTCCTGGAGCCCACCGGTATAGGTACACCCCTCTACCGGCACCTCCAAGGCCGCGGAACCCGACACCCGGGATCCGCGGCCTTTTCGTTGTCCGTCATCCGCCCGGCCACCACGAGTGGCCCAGACACAGAGAGAGCGACATGGCTCTCGAGCTGACAACACAGCCGACCACCGACCGACTGACACCGATGGAGGTGACACCCATGCAGCTCACCGTTCTCGACCGGGAGGGCGACCAGGACGCCTTGTCGTCGCTCGCCGCGATGACCAACCTGTCCGCACTCGCCGACCGCGTCGTCGAGGAGCAGCTGCCCTGCCGGGTCAACGACCCGGAGCTGTTCTTCGCCGAGTCGCCCGCCGACGTGGAGTACGCCAAGGCCCTCTGCGCCGACTGCCCCGCCCGCCTGGACTGCCTCAACGGTGCGCTCGAGCGCCGTGAGCCGTGGGGCGTCTGGGGCGGCGAGTGGTTCGTCCAGGGAGTCGTCGTCCCGCGGAAGCGTCCGAGGGGCCGTCCCCGCAAGTCCGAGGTCGCCGCGTGACCGCCCGCCAGACCGGTGCCGACACCGGCCCTGCGGAGGTCATCAGGCCGACCGCACCAGACCACCAGACACACATCCTGAACAGGAGCACCGAGATGCAACTCATGCATGAGGACCTGGCGCGCGCTCATTCGGCGCAGCGTCTCGAGGAGGCAGTCCGCCGTCAGCGGGCCTACCGCCTGGCCGCCGCCCACCGGGCGTCGCGCAAGGCGGAGCAGGCCGCGCTGCGCGCCCGCCGTCTCCTCGCCCTCGCCATCGCGCAGTGACCGCCAGGAGGTCACGGGCACGGTCAGAGGGACACCCCGCAGGACCCCGGTCGCACCAGCGGCCGGGGTCCTGCCCTGTTCACGACCGGTCCTGATGCATCGCTGACGAAGCGACGGGGGAGAGTGGGGTCGTGGCGACGGAGAACAGGTCGACGGTCGAGGTCGACGGGCGCCGGCTGCAGGTGTCCAACCTCGACAAGGTGCTCTACCCCGAGACCGGGTTCACCAAGGGCGAGGTGCTGGACTACTACGTACGCGTCGCGCCGGCGCTGCTGCCGCACATCACCAACCGGCCGATGTCGTTCCAGCGGTTCCCCGACGGTGTCGAGACCAAGGGCTTCTTCGCGAAGAACGCACCGCGCGGCACGCCCGACTGGGTGCGCACGGTCCGCCTTCCGGCGCCGGGCAGCAGCTCCGGCCGGGACAAGCTCGACTACGTGGTCATCGACGACCTCCCGACGCTGGTGTGGGCGGCCAACCTGGCCGCACTCGAGCTGCACGTGCCGCAGTGGACCGTCGGACCCCGCGGCGGGGTGCGCGAGCCGGACCTGCTGGTGCTCGACCTCGACCCCGGCGCACCGGCGACGATCGTCGAGTGCGCCGAGGTGGCGCTGCTGCTGAAGGACCTCGTCGAAGCCGACGGGCTGGTGCCGGTCGCGAAGACGAGCGGGTCGAAGGGCATGCAGGTCAGCGCGTCGGTCGCACCCACCTCCGACGAGCACACCTCCGCGTACGCGAAGGACCTGGCCCGCCGGCTGGAGAAGGAGCGACCCGACCTGGTGGTCTCCCGGATGGCCAAGAACCTGCGCGGCGGCAAGGTGTTCGTCGACTGGAGCCAGAACAACGCCGCGAAGACCACCGTTGCGCCCTACGCACTGCGCGCCCGCCCGCTGCCCTGGGCGTCGACCCCGGTGACCTGGGACGAGGTGGCCGGGGCGGAGCGGGTCGAGGACCTGCGGTTCACCGCACCCGAGACCGTCGAGCGGGTCCAGCGGCTCGGCGACCTGTGCGCCCCGCTGCTCGAGCCGGGGCCGAAGCTGCCCTGACACGTTCCCGCGGGAACGCCGTGCGGCTACCCACAGCCCCGACCGCTCGGGGGCTGTGGAGAACACCGCGGCCGGCGCGGCCGGTCTTCCTACCCTGATGCGCCAGACGCGGTCCGACCGGAGCCGCGGCCGGGAGGGCGCACGGTGGAGGTCAGGGTCGAGACGCCCGGTGTTGTCGACGCCGCGGCGCACCTGCGCGCGCAGGCCGACGCCGCCCGCGCGCTGGTGGCCCGGGCGGAGGCCCTCGGCCCGGGAGTGACCGACCCCGTGCTGGGTGAGGCGCTGGGGACCCTCGGTGACGTCTGCGGCGACGTGCTGCAGGTCGTCGGGCTGGACCTCGCGTTGCTGGCCGCGCGCTGCCGGTCGGCGGCCGGGCTGTACGAGTCGGTCGAGGTGTCCGTCATGGGCTCCCGGCGGTGACCGGCGCCGAGGCCCTGTCCTACCCGGTCGACGCGCCGGGGGCGGTCGAGTCGGCGGCGACCCGCAGCGAGCGGCTGGCGGCGTGGGTGGCCGAGGTCACAGGCACCCTCGACCGGGACCGGGACCGGCTCGCCGCCGCGTGGTCCGGACCGGCGGCTCTGTCCTGCCGGCAGGAGCTGCGGCTCGTCACCGGCCTCGCCGGATCCGTCGTCGGACCTCTGCACGCGAGCGGGCGGCGGCTGCGCGCGCACGCGGTGGTGCTCCTCGAGGCCCGCGCCCGGGTCGACGCCCTGCGCCGGGAGTACGACGCGGCCCGGGACCGGCACCGGCGGGAGACCGAGGCGTACGCGGCGGCGGAGCTGCCCGGCCCGCTGCGCCGGCTGCAGCTCGAGGACCAGCAGGCTGCGCACGCCGCCGAGCTCGCCGGGCTGCACGCCCGGCACCGGGAGGTGCTGGCCGAGGTCCGCGCGTCCGCGGTGCGCACCGCTCGAGGCCTGGAGGCAGCGGCGGCGCAGGTGCTCCCGGCCTCCGCCCGCCACCGGCTGCCGCTCGAGGAGCGGGAGGCCGACCTGGTCGCGACGCTGCCGCTGCTGCTGGCCGCCCGGCACGCCGCCGGTGTCGGGTCGGTGCCGCCGCCCGGCACGCCGCCGGCCCTGGTCCGGGCCTGGTGGATGGTGCTGACCGCCGACGAGCAGGACCGCGCCGTGTGCCGTTCGGCCGACCGCCTCGGTGGCCTGGCGGGGCTGCCGGCGGCGGTGCGCAGCCGGGCCAACGAGCACCGCCTGGCGACCGACATCGCGTCGCTGCGTACGCGGGGCGTGCTCACCGAGGCGGAGCAGCGCTGGCTGGACACCTGCCTCGTCACCCGACGGGCGCTCGCCCGCGTACGCCAGGAGCGCGGTCCCGCCACCCGCCCACGCCTCGTCGCCCAGCTGCTGGTCTTCGAGCCGCGGGCGTTCGGGGGTGAGGGCCGGGTCGCGGTGGCGGTCGGCGACCTCGACACGGCCGACCACGTGGCGTTCCTCGTGCCGGGGCTCGGCGCCGACGTCCGCCGCAGCCTGGCCGGGCTCACCGAGGACGCGATCCGGGTGGTGACCGAGGCCGGCCGGCAGGCGCCGGGCGCCGCGACGGCCACCGTGGCCTGGATCGGCTACGACGCGCCTCGCCTGGGCGACGTCGCCGGCGACGGTGCGGCGGCGGCCGGCGCCGACCTGCTGGCGGGGGACGTCCTCGCGGTGCAGGCCGCGCGCGACGTGATGCCGCACCTCACGGTGGTCGGCCACAGCTACGGCAGCACCACGGCCGGGACGGCGCTGCGGGACCACGTCACTGGCACCGACGACGCCGTCCTGGTCGGCAGCCCCGGCCCCAACGTCGCAACGGCCCGCGAGCTGCAGGTGCCGGACGGCCACGTGTTCGTCGGTGCCAGCAGCCGCGACCCGGTGAGCTACCTCGACCGGTTCGGGACCGACCCCACGCACGAGGACTTCGGCGGGTACCGCTTCCGCGCCGAGGACGTCACCCGGCACCCCTTCCGGCTCGACGGCGCCGACCACGCGAAGTACTTCCACGCCGACACGGAGTCGCTGGTGAACATCGTGCGGGTCGTGGTCGGCGACCACGGCGCGGTCGAGCGGGCGCTCTACCGGCACGAGGCCTGGCTCCTGCCCGACGGCATCAACCAGGACCCGGAGTCCGGCCGTGCACCGACCGTCCCGTGACCGCCCCGGCGGCCCTCGACGACGGGCTGCTCCTGGGGAAGGGTGAGGAGCGCGGCGTCGGCTGAGGGAGGATGCGGCTGTGGTGACCTGCGCGCGGTGCGGCACGACCGAGCCCGAGCTGCCGGTGACGTGGAGCTCGTCGGTCGAGCGCGGCCGGACCGTCTACTACTGCGCGGCGTGCAGCCGCGAGAACGTCCGGGCGATCGAGGGGCGGCTGGACTCCGAGTGGTGGTGACCTCAGCCGGCCGGCTTGGTGGCCGCGCGGCGCGGTGACCCGTTCTTCGGCCGGGCCGCCCGACCGGACCGGGTGCGCGGGGGCGGGTCCGGTGCGAAGCCGGGCAGCCACCGCTGCAGCTCCTCCCGCCACGCGGCCTGCGCCTCGAGCTGGCAGAGCACGCCGATCGCGCCGGTGGTCACCCGGTGGATCAGCAGGTACTCCGGCGGCAGGTTCAGCTGCAGCCCGGTGCTGTATGCCGGCGACCGCGGGTCCCCGACTCGGACGGCCTGGCGGCGCAGCCAGGAGCGGGAGAACCGGAAGGTCTCCTCGCGGGCCGGGTCGAGGATCGGCGACAGGTAGTCGAGCAGGGCCTGGGCGTCGAGGTCGACCCCGCTCCGGACGAACCCCTCGGCGCGCAGCCCGTTGAGGACGCCGGCCGCGTCGCCGGCTATGGCGGCGCGCAGCAGCGGGCCGATCGGGGTGGGCAGCCCGTCGGGGAGCCGGTTGACCGCGCCGTAGTCGAGGACCACCAGCCGCCCGTCGTCGAGGAGCCGGAAGTTGCCGGGGTGCGGGTCGGCGTGCAGGAGCCCGGCGCGCGGCGGGCCGGAGAACAGGAACCGGGCCAGCAGCAGCCCGGCGCGGTCGCGCTGCTCCTCGCTGCCCTCGGCGATGATCCTCGACAGGGGGGTGCCACCGACCCACTCGGTGACCAGCACCTGGTCGGAGCCGTCGACCACGCCGGGCACGACGATGTCCTCGTCGTCGGCGTAGGCCGTGGCGAAGTCGGCCTGGTGGGAGGCCTCCAGCCGGTAGTCGAGCTCTTCGGCGACGCGCTCCTTGAGCTCGGCCACCAGCGGCTTGACGTCCAGCCCGGGGACCAGCAGCCCCACCAGCCGGCTCATGCGCCCGATCTGGTTCAGGTCCGAGATCAGGGCCTCGCCGGCGCCCGGGTACTGCACCTTGACCGCGACCTCGAGCCCGTCCGACCAGACCGCCCGGTGAACCTGCCCGATCGAGGCGGCGGCGGCCGGCTTGTCGTCGAACTCGCGGAACCGGCTGCGCCAGTCGGCGCCCAGCTCGCGGGCCAGTACGGCGTGCACCGTGCGGGCCGGCAGCGGCGGGGCGGACTCCTGCAGCTTGGTGAGCGTCTCCCGGTACGGGCCGGCCAGCGTCTCGGGCAGGGCCGCCTCGAACACCGACATGGCCTGGCCGAACTTCATGGCCCCGCCCTTGAGCTCGCCGAGCACCTTGAAGAGCTGCTCGGCGGTGCGGGCCTGAACCTCCGCCGCGACCACCTCGGCCGGCCGGCCGCCGATCCGCTTGCCGAGCCCGAGCGTGGCCCTGCCCGCGTAGCCCAGCGGCAGGCCCGCCAGTCTCACCGTGCGGGCCGCGGCACGTCGCGGCAGGTCCTCCACGCCAGGCAGTGTGTCAAAGTTCGGGCTCGGCGCGCGGCCAGGTGCAGCCACAGGCCGGGTGCGTGGTCCAGGAGCGCCGTCGTACCCGCCCGTCCAGCTGGGCGATCTCCAGCGTCCCGTCGACCGTCGAGGGGACACCGGACCCGGTGTCGCCGTCGAGGAAGGCCAGCACCTGCAGGCCGGCGTGGGCGGCCACCGCCGTGGCCAGCATGACGTCGCAGGCGCTCACCCGGTGCCGTCCGGCCGCGCTGAGCTGGGCGGCGACCGCCGGCCAGGCCGGGTCGCGGTCCGCGCGGTGCAGGTCGTGGCAGCGCAGGCACGAGGACCGTCCAGGCAGGACCAGCGGCCCCACCAGGCCGGTCGTGTCGCGCACCCGGGCGACCAGGTGCGGGACCCCGGCGCGGACCAGCCGGTCGACTGTCCGGCGGTCGTTCGCCGCCGGCTCGCCGGTGATCACGACCAGGTCCGTCGCGTCCCGGGCACCTCGGGCCGGCGGCGGTCGCGTCCGGACCGACGGTGCGATCCGCCGCACCGCCCTGGCGGCCGCGTCCTGCCTCCGGGCGCCGGTGTCGTCCGGGCCGAGTCCCGCGGGGCTCAGGTCGGCGGGGGTGGTGACACCCGCGTCCTCCACGACCAGGGTGCCGACCCCGGCTGCCGCGAGCAGGGCCACCAGCGGCGCGCCCACGCGCCCGGCGCCGTGGACCGCGACGACCCGCCCGCGGCGCCGGCTGACGACGCCCACGCCGCTGTCCGCGCCGGCGTGCAGGATCGACGCCGCGGCAAGGTCCGGGCCGAGCCGGTCGCGTTCGGCGCGGGGCAGCGAGGCGAGCACCCGGTGGTCCGCGGCGGCGTCCTCCAGCACGCCGGAGCGGGCGAGCAGCACCAGCAGGTCCTCCACAGCCCGTGGCGTGACGCCCAGCCGGGCGGCCGTCGCCTTCAGGCCGGGGATGTCGCAGGTGCCGTCGAGCGCGTCGACCAGACGCGCGGACCGCGGGTCCAGCCCGCCGATCACGACGGCTCGCGACGGGTCGAGTCCGAGCTGCAGCGTCGTGCCGTCCCGCCAGACCTTGCGCAGCGCGGGCTTGAGCTGAGGGCGGACCGGCTGCACGGAGGCTCCTCGGGTCGGGAGGGACGGCGTCCCCGCGGGAGTCCCGAGCGTGGCAGAACCGGGCGGACCGGCCGGGTCAGGCGTCCACAGGGCCGCAGACGTCCAGGGCCAGCAGGGCGAGGGCGCGGGTCGCCGTGTGCACCTCGGCCAGCGGCACCCGCTCGTCGGCGGCGTGGGCCAGCGCCGACTCGCCGGGGCCGTAGTGCAGCGTGGGGATGCCGGCGCCGCTGAGCAGGCGCAGGTCGCTGCCGTACGGGGCGCCCCAGGTCTCCTGCGCCCCGCCCCCGGCCCGCTGGTGCGCCCGACCCACGCGGTCGGCGAGGTCGCTGTCGGCGGGGAGCCGGCCGGAGGCGAACTGCCCGCCCCACCACTGCACGGTGACCGGGTGCTCGGCCAGCCACGGGTCGTCCGCGCAGGCCTCGGCGACCGCGTCCTCCAGGGCCCGGCGGGCGTCGTCCACCGGCTCGTCGAGCGCCACCCCGAGGCGGCCCTCCGCGACGAGCAGATCGGGCACCGTCGACGCCCAGTCGCCGGCCTCGACCCTGCCGATGGACAGCGGGTACGCGATCGGCCAGCGCGCGAGCAGTGGGTCCACGTCGGCGTTGCGCCGGGCCTCGAGCCGCTCCAGCGCGGCGAGGACCGGGACCAGCTTGGTCACCGCGCTGACGCCCTCGGTGCGTCGCGAGGCATGGGTCGCGCGCCCCGGCACGGTCAGCCGGAAGGTCAGCGCGCCGGCGTTGGCGGGCACGATGTGCAGGCCGGTCGGCTCGGGCAGGACGCACGCGTCGGCCCGCCAGCCGCGGCGCAGCGTGGCGTAGGTGCCGAGACCGCCGTCCTCCTCACCGGGGACACACGCCAGCAGCAGGTCCCCGCGCAGCCGAGCACCTGACCGGCGTACGGCTTGGGCGGCGGCCATCGCCGCCACCAGGCCCGCCTTCATGTCGCACGCCCCGCGGCCGTAGAGCTCGCCGTCGTGCACCTGCCCGCTGAACGGGTCCGGGCGGGACCAGGCCCGCAGGTCACCCGTGGGGACGACGTCGACGTGCGCGTTGAGCATGAGGCTGGCGCCCTCGCCGCTGCCGGGCAGCCGCGCGACGAGCCCCCAGGCCTCCGCGCGCTCGACCTCGACGCCGGGGAAGTCGGGCTCGGCCGTCAGCTCGTCGAGGGGGAGGCGCCAGTGGTCGACCTCGAGGCCGGTGGTCGTGAGCTCGGTCGCGAGCATCGACTGGATCTCGTGCTCGGCGTCGGTGCCGCCCACGCTGGGCACCCGGACGAGCTCCGCGAGCCGGGCCTCCGCCGCGGCTGCTCCGCCATCGACCTCGTCGAGCACCCGAGCCGCCCAGTCGGTCACGCTCGTGAGCGTAGATGCCGGAGGGGGCGGCCCCGGTGACGGGACCGCCCCCTCCGGGACGTCTGGCGTGTCGGGTGGATCAGGCCTTGCCGAGGATGCGGTTCAGCTTGGTGCCGCAGACGGGGCAGATGCCCTGAGCCATGCGGCGGCCCGACTCGCTGACCTTGATCTCGCCGGTGAAGTCGCGCTTCTCCTTGCACTTCACGCAGTAGGCGTCTCCGGTGTAGCTCTCAGCCACAGGTCCTCCTCGATCTGACGGTTCCGTGTCCGGCGGACATGCCGGACCGGACCTGCGGGACACCCTAGAGCAGGCGTGCGCCCCAGCGTGGGAGGCGGGGGGCCGAGCGTGAGCTGAGCGTGGCGCGAGCGTGGCCGGGCCGGCTCCGGCGCTCGGTAGCCTCGGGCCCCATGAGCAGCCCCTTCGTCACCTCGGACAAGCTGGACGACTTGACCGATCTCCGGGTGGACCGTCCGGCCGACGGCGTCGTCGTCGTCACCCTCGACCTCCCCGACCGTCGCAACATGATGTCCGCGGCGATGACGGCGTCCTGGGGGCGGGCGATGGCGGCGTTGCGCCTGGACCGCTCGGTGCGCGCCGTCGTGGTCACCGGCGCCGGGTCGGCGTTCTGCTCGGGCGGCGACCTGTCCTGGATCGGCAGCGAGCCGGACGCGACCGTGGACGACCTGCGGCACCGGATGCACGCGTTCTACCGGACCTGGCTGGCCGTGCGGGAGCTCGACGTCCCGACGATCGCGGCGGTCAACGGGGCGGCGGTGGGGGCCGGGCTGGCCGTGGCGCTGGCGTGCGACCTGCGGTACGCGGCGGAGGACGCCCGTCTCGGCGCCCCGTTCACCAGCCTGGGCATGCATCCCGGGATGGCGACCACCTGGCTGCTGCCCGAGGTCGCGGGGCTGGCCGTGGCCCGCGAGCTGCTGCTCACCGGGCGCATGGTGAGCGGCGCGGAGGCAGCCGCGCTGGGGCTGGTCAACCGAGCGGTGCCGTCGGGTTCGGTGCTCGACGAGGCGCTGGCGGTGGCCTCAGAGGTGGCGGCGACGGCCCCGGTCGCGAGCCGGCTGACCAAGCGGGCGCTCGCCTCCGGCGGGCACGCGAGCTTCGAGGCGGCACTGGAGTGGGAGGCGCTGGCCCAGCCGGTGACGCTCGCCTCGGCGGACCTGCAGGAGGGGCTGGCCGCCCAGCGCGAGCGCCGTACGCCCCGGTTCACCGGCCGGTAGCTCGCCGGGCGTGCTGCCCGGTTGGGCGACGTTGCGCACGGTGGCCGGGCGTGCTGCGCCGGTTGGGCGACGTTGCGCACGCGGCGATGGCGTGTCGCGTCGGCGTGTCGGTGCGTAACGTCGCCGAACGCGGACGTGGGCGGGGGCGGGGGCGGGGCGGACCGAGCCGGACATCGGCGAGGCCCCCGGACCGCTCGCCCGGACCGCTCGCCTTCCCCTTGCGAGCGGGCCGGCCGGTCGTCCCGGGGGCCTCGTCGGGTGGACGCTATGAGCCCGTCGAGCGCGGGGTCAACGGATCGGCGGAAGAACGGTCCGAACGGCTGTGGACCGCGATGTGGAGGGTCTGGGGACGGGTCGGGGTGTCGCTGTGGAGACGCTGTCGGCAACCCTGTGGAAACAGATGTGGATCGTGCTCCGAACCGCCGCTGACCTGCGGAAACGCAACCAGAGGTCTGTGGACGGAGAAAAGTCGCTAGCGTTTCGGCCATGACCGGCCGACGGGCGAGACAGCAGCGCGACGACCCCGCCGAGACGGCCGCGGTGGACGCGTCCGCCGTGGACGTCCGGCGCAGCGCGCGACGTCGGCGCACCGTGTCCGCGTACCGCGACGGCGACCGGACCGTCGTCCTCATCCCCGCCCGGATGAGCCGGGCCGAGGAACGCCGCTGGGTGTCGGTGATGCTCGAGCGGCTGGCCCGCCAGGACTCCAAGCTGCGCCCGAGCGACGCCGAGCTGCTCAGCCGCGCCCGCGACCTCTCGAAACGCTTCCTCGGCGGGCGGGCCCAGCCGACCAGCGTCCGGTGGGTCACCAACCAGGGCAGCCGGTGGGGCTCGTGCACCCCGGTCGACGGGACCGTCCGGCTCTCCACCCGGCTGCAGGGCATGCCGCCGTGGGTCGTCGACTACGTGCTGGTGCACGAGCTCGCGCACCTGCTGGTCCCCGGCCACGGGCCGGAGTTCTGGGCCGAGGTGGCCCGCTACCCGCGGACCGAGCGGGCCCGCGGCTACCTCGAGGGCGTGTCGGCGACCGCCGGGCTCGGCCTGTCCGACGACGACGCTCCCGACGCCGACGGGTGACCCGCCGGCTGGTCGGCGTGCTCGCGCTGCCGGCGGCCTACCCGACCGGGGAGCTGCGGGCGGCGATGGTCGAGGACGTGTACGAGACGGTGGCCGGGCTGGCGCTGGTCGAGCCGGTCCTCGTGGTCGACGCCGCGGACCCGGACGTCGACGCTCTGGCCGAGCTGACCTGGCCGGGTACCGAGGTGCTGCGGATGCCCGGCCACGCCGCCGCGGCCGAGCCGGTGCTCGAGGCGCTCGCCGCACTCGGCGGGGACGAGGTCACCGTGGTCGCCGCCGACGCGCCGGACCTGCCCGGACTGCTCGTCGGCAAGCTGCACCGCGGTCTCGGCTCGGCCGACGTCGCGGTGCTCCCGGCCGCCGGCGGTGGTCTCGTCGCGCTGGCCACCACGCGGCCGGTGCCGGGGTGGGTGGCCGCCACCGGGGTCGGTCTGGACACCGGCGACGCGGTGACCAGGCTGAGCGGCGCAGCTCCCCGGCGTACCGCGGTGTCGGTGGGGCCGGGCTGGCACCGGGTCCGCGCCCCCGCCGACCTCGCCGCCCTCGACCGGGGTCTGGAGGGCTGGGAGGTCACCCGCGCGCTGCTGGCGCGGTGACCGCTGCCCGTGCCCGCGCGACCAGCCGGTCGAGGTCGAGCACCGACTCCGGCGGCAGGGCGTCCACGGCGAACCACTGCAGGTCGTGCGACTCGCCGCTGACGACCGGCTCGGCGCCGGCAGGTGCGACGGCCGTGTAGCGCACGTCGAGGTGCACCCCGCACGGCCCGAACGCCGAGGACAGCTCGTGCCGGTCGAGGTCGACCGGGCCGTCGCCGACGAGCCGCAGGCCGGACAGTCCGGACTCC
>DASTVO010000378.1:0-2536 GCA_035759075.1 Actinomycetes bacterium | reverse complement strand
GCCCCGTGAGGTCCCGGCGTGGCTGCGGCGGCGGGGCGCGTCGCTCACGCCTGCCGAGGAGGTCGGGCTTCTGGGCCGGATAGCCCAGCTGCGGATGGACGCTGCGGCCGCCTGAGCACGGGAGGCGGGCGAAGCGTGCTCCCGCAGCTCCCATCGACGCGCCTCAGTCCGGGCACGTGCCACCCGTGCGCTCGTAGATCGCCCTGGGCCCAGTGGACGTGGCCGATCGCATTGCCGTGCAGGTCGGGTCCTGTCCACCCGGTGGCGCCGGGATCTGGTGCCGGATCCCCTCGTCGCTCGTCTCGTACGCCATCCAGTCGTGCGCGCCGGCCTCGGTCTCGAGGAGCAGGACGCTGCTGACGCCGGCGCTGCTGTCCCCTTCGGCAGACTGGTACGTCGTCGAGATGTAGCCGCTGCGCCGGAGCTGCCCGGCACCGTCTTCCGGCAGGTCGAATGGCAGCCCCGAGTCGGTCCGCGGCGACTCGACAGGTGCCAGGCCGCTCACCCGGATGCGCGAGCTGCTCGCTGACCTCTGACCCGTCCCGCCGAAGGTCAGTGGAGCGGGATGCCGACGAGCGCCGCGAGGAGGCCGAGTGCGGCGCAGGCGCCGAGGGTGCGGAGCACGGACCACTTGGCGCGGAACAGCAGGAGGAACGCGACGACGCTGATGCCGATCGCGAGCGGCCGCGGCGACCCCAGGTCGGGTAGCTCGACACTGAGCGGGCCGAGGGCCGCGGTGCTGGTGTCGGCGAACAGCGTGTGCACGGCGAAGTACAGGGCGAGGTTGGCGATGACGCCGACGACGGCGGCGGTGATGCCGGTCAGCGCCGCGGAGATCGCGTGGTTGCCGCGGAGCCGTTCGACGTAGGGCGCGCCGAGGAAGATGAAGATGAAGCACGGGACGAAGGTGACCCACGTCGTGAGCAGGGCGGCGAGGGTGGCGGCGACCCACGGGTTCAGGCTGCCCGGGTCGCGGTAGGCGCCGAGGAACGCGACGAACTGCACCACCATGATGAGAGGGCCCGGGGTCGTCTCGGCGAGCGCGAGGCCGCGGACCATCTCGCCGGGGCCGAGCCAGCCGTACACCTCGACCGCCTTCTGGGCCACGTAGGCCAGCACGGCATAGGCACCGCCGAAGGTGACCAGGGCGGCGCCGGAGAAGAACAGGCCCTGCTGGGTGAACACGCTGTGCCGGCCGGTGAGCGCGGCCACCACGGCCAGGGGCAGGCCCCAGGCGAGCAGGCCCACCGCGAGGACCTTTGCCGTGTGGGCACGGCTGGGCGCCTCGCGGTGCAGCGCGTCGTCGGGGATGAGCGGCGCGGGGGCATCGTCGACCCGGTCGTTCCCGGTCGTGCCGTGCATCGTGCCGGGCGCCCACCGGCCGAGCGCCCAGCCGACTGCGGCGGAGGCGGCGACGACGACCGGGAACGGCACGGCAAGGACTGCGAGCGCCAGGAACGCGCCCACGGCCACTGCGATGAGCGCGGGGTGGCCGAGGGCGCGACCGCCGACCCGGACGACGGCCTGCGCGACGATGGCCAGCACGGCGGGCGCGAGCCCGGCGAACAACGCGGTGACCGGCGTGGTGTCGCCGGCGCCGACGTAGAGCACCGACAGGGCGAGCAGGGCGAGCATGCCGGGAAGCACGAACAGGGTGCCGGCCACCAGGCCGCCGCGCAGGCCGTTGAGCAGCCAGCCGACGTAGATGGCCAGCTGCTGGGCTTCCGGGCCGGGCAGCAGGGTGCAGTACGAGAGGGCGTGCAGGAACCGTCGCTGCCCTATCCAGCGTCGCTCGTCGACCAACGTGCGCTGCATGACGGCTATCTGTCCGGCCGGGCCGCCGAAGGTCTGCAGCGAGATGGCGAACCACACCCGGACCGCTTGCCGGAACGGCACCACATCCCGCGCCTCCGCCGGGGTGTGCGCGGTGCCCAGCGTGGGTCGCCCGGCGCCCGGCTCTCCGGTCATGCGGGCTCCCGGTCGAGGATGAGCTGGCGGTGGAAGAACTTCGAGACGCCGTCGAACAGCGGCGGGGTCAGGGCGAGCACGCGGTCATCGGGCTCGACCATCGACAGCGCGCGCAGCGCGAGGTCGAAACCGGGGGCCTCGGGGGCGTCGTAGTGCCCGTCGTCGACGTCGGCCTCGTGGACCAGCGCGGCCAAGCGCCACAGGACCGGGTCGGTGAGGTCGTAGCGGCGCAGCAGGGTCTCGACCCACCTCACGACCTCACCGCCTCCTGGGCCGCGCCCGGGTCATCGGACGTCGTCGTGGACGCCATGGGCGCGGCGAGCTGGTTGATGGCGGCGACGGCCGCGTCGCGCTCGGGCGGCGGGAAGAAGTCGCGGCGGCGGAGCCGGCGCAGCTCGGCGCGCAGCCGGCGCAGCGCGCGAGCCCTGTCGGCGTCCCCGAGGCGGGCGGCGGCCTCGGCCTCGACGCGCAGCGCCTGGTACTCGCCGGCCCGGGCCGCAGCCATCGCCGTGGCCAGCTCCCGCTCCTGTGCCAAGGATGCCGGCCGAGCCAGCCACACGCCGGCGGT
>DASTVO010000377.1:0-3150 GCA_035759075.1 Actinomycetes bacterium | reverse complement strand
CGGTCGTCGGGCTGGCCTTGCTCGCGGTCGCCGCGGTCTACCTGGCCGGCGCCGTACGCGGTGAGGAGCTGTTCCGGGTGGCGTCCGCGGTGCTCGCCGACCCGTTGGGGCTGGCCGCCGCCCTCGCCGCGTACGCCGCCGCGTTCGGGCTGCGCACCTGGGCCTGGACCCGGGTGCTGCCCGGGCTGCCCGCCAGGCAGGCGTGGGCCGCGATCCACGTGTCGCTGCTGGGCAACCACGTGCTGCCGCTGCGCCTCGGCGAAGCGCTGCGCCCGGTCAGCGTGACCCGGCGCACCGCCATCGGCTGGGGTCCGGCCACCTCCTCGACCGTCGCGCTGCGGGCCGCCGACCTGCTGGCGGTGCTGGCGCTCGCGCTGCTGGTCTCCCCGGTGCCGGTCCGGGCCGTCGCGGGTGACGCCGGCCTGGCGGCGGCCGTCGTCGCCCTGCTGGCGGTCCTGGCCGTCGGCGTCGCCTGGGGTCGGCGGCACGCTGCGGCCGTGCGGGTCCCGGGCACCGCGGTCCTCGGGTCGGCGCTGCTCGCGTGGGCGCTCGAGGCCGCGGTCGTCTGGCAGGTCGCCCAGGTGGCCGGGGTGGACCTGAGCGCCTACGAGGCGGTGGGCGTCACCGCGGTGACGATCGCGGCGCAGGCCGTGGCCGTGACGCCCGGGGGCTTCGGCACCTACGAGGCAGCGGCCACGGCGGCGATGGTCGCCGCCGGCATCGAGCCAGGCGTCGCGTTCGCGGTCGCCCTGACCACCCACGCGGTGAAGACCGTCTACTCGCTCGTCGTCGGTGGCGTCGCCCTGGTGCTGCCGGCGCCGACGTTCTGGGGCCGGCTGCGGCTCCCCCGGACCGCGCCCGCCCGACCGCCGGCGCTGCCGATCGCCCCGGACGCACCGGTCGTGGTGATGATCCCCGTCCACGACGAGGAGGACGCGGTCGGCGGGGTGGTCTCGCGGGTGCCGTCGACCTGCGCCGGCCGGCCGGTCGAGCTCCTCGTCGTCGACGACGGGTCGACCGACCGGTCCGCGGCGATCGCGCACGCCGCGGGCGCCCGGGTGGTCGCCCAGCCGCGGAACCTGGGGCTCGGCGCCGCGGTGCGCCGCGGGCTGGCCGAGGCCAGCGCTGTGAGCCCGGCGGCCGTGGTCTACCTCGACGCGGACGGCGAGTACTTCCCCGAGGACATCGCGACCGTCGTCGCCCCGGTGCTCGAGGGCTCGGCCGACTACGTCGTCGGGTCACGCTTCCGCGGCGACATCCGGCGGATGCTGCCGCACCGGCGCGCCGGCAACCTGGTCCTGACCCGGTGGGTCCGCTGGATGACCCGCCGGCCGGACCTCAGCGACGGGCAGAGCGGCTTCCGGGCCTTCTCCCCCGCGGCCGCGGCCGACGGTGAGGTCGCGCACGACTACAACTACGCCCAGGTGCTCACCCTCGACCTGCTGAGCAAGGGCTACGCCTACGCCGAGGTCCCGATCCGCTACGCGTTCCGCGAGTCCGGCACCAGCTTCGTGCGGCTCGGCCGCTACCTGCGCCGGGTCCTCCCGGCCGTGCACCGCGAGCTGCAGACCCCGCCGGTTGCTCAGTCCTCTACCACGTGGTCGGCGAACCGCGCCCGCGCCGCCGACCAGGCGGTCTCGTCCCGCGAGCCGTCCGCGCGCAGCGCCGCCACCGCGTCGTAGGCCATCGCCAGCGCGTGGTGGGTGTTGTCGTGGGCGAAGAGCCCGAGCCGGCCGAAGGTCGTCACCCGCGGCAGTGACCCGACCCAGAGGTCGAGCCCGGCCAGGTGCTCCTCGTAGCCCGGCTCGTAGACCGGGTACACGTGCGGCAGCCGCCGCACGACCACAGCTCCACGACGTACGCGGGGAAGGCCGGTCACCCGCAGCGCCTCGTCGACGAGGTCGGCGAGCTCGTCTTCCGACGCGGACCACAGCGCGTCGCCCACCGCGCACGGCACCTCGGCGCACAGCACGCTGCGGTCGGCCGGGTCGTCGTCGCTGACCCGGTAGTTCGCCGGCTCGGACAGCCGCGTGACCGGTGTCTCCGGGCCCGGCACGTAGTGCGCGTCGTACGGCGACCACCGGCCGCCCTCGTGCACGACGTAGACGAGCACCATCGCGCGGAAGCGCAGCCGCGCCGCCGCCGCGAGCACGCCGTCCGGCGGGCCGGGGTCGGCGAGCCGGGCCAGCACCGGGAGCGGGACCGTCGAGAAGGCCTGCGCCGCCTCGACCGCCCGGCCGGAAGCGGTGCGGACGGTCACCCCGTCCTCGCGCTGGCCGACCTCGGTGACCTCCTCCTCCAGCCGGATGGTCGCACCCGCCGCGGTCGCCGCGTCGGCCAGAGCGTCCACGATCTGCCCGAAGCCGCGGCGCGGGTAGTGGAAGACCCGGCCCTGCCCGGCCCGGGCGGAGCGGTCCAGTCGCAGCACCCGGGCGGCCACCTTCCACGGTGTGTCGGCGGTGACCCGCTTGGCGGCCTGGTCGGCGGAGATGCGCTCGCCCGGCAGCCCCCACAGCTTCTCGGCGTAGGGCGCGTACATCTCCCGGTAGAGCGTCGGCCCGAGGCCCTTGCGCAGGGTCGCCGCGAACGACGGCTGCTCGCGGCGGCGCACCGGCGCGGTGACCGACTCGGCGCCGATCCGCGCGATGGTCCCCGGCGGCAGCGCGCGCAGCAGCTCGGCCGGTCGCAGCGGGAAGCCGACCCATGACCCGGCGACGCGCAACCGCCCGTTGCGGGGCCGGGTCTGCAGGTCCTCGCCCAGCAGCCGGCGCAGCTCGGCGAGCAGGTGCGGTGGCGTCGCGGGGTGCAGCCGGTGGCTGCCGTGGTCGACCCGCACGCCGGCGACGTCGAACGACCCGGCCAGTCCCCCGACACGGTCGGCCCGTTCGAGCACGGTGACCTCGTGGCCGCGGCGGGCCGCCTGCCACGCCGCGGCCAGCCCGGCCGGGCCGGAGCCGAGGACGACCAGCGGCGCGCGGTCGGCGGAGGTGGAGGGCACGGGCGCCGACGGTACCCGCGGGGCGCGATGGCTAGCGAAGCACCGTCGCGCCGTAGGCCGCGACGTCGCGCCGGAACTGCTCATTCGTGACGCCGAGGACGTCCCGCAGGACCTCCTCCTGGCGAGCCAGGGTGTAGATCTCGCGCCTGGTC
>DASTVO010000376.1:0-12627 GCA_035759075.1 Actinomycetes bacterium | reverse complement strand
AGCAGCGCGAACACGGTCCCGGAGTACTGCGCGGTGAAGTGCGCCCACAGCCCGAGCCGGGTGCCGGGGTGCCGCCATGCGGTGCGGAGGTCGTCGCCGGCCTGCCGCAGCGTCAGCGCGTGCTCGGTGTGCAGCGGGCCGGCGGGGGAGTCGCGCAGCAGCAGGGCGGCCAGCAGGCCGACGAGCACGCCGAGGCCGGCGGCGGAGAGGAACGCCGGTGTCCAGCCGGGGCCGTGCAGCAGGGCGGCGAGCGGTACGGCGCTGAGCACCTGTCCGAGCTGTCCGACCAGCGCCGTCGCCTGCGTCATCAGCGCGACCCGCTTCGGCGGCACCCAGGCGTTGACCAGCCGCAGCACGCTGATGAACGTCATGGCGTCCCCGGCCCCGACCAGCACCCGACCGGCGGCCGCCATCGGCACCGACTCGCTGACCGCGAGCACCAGCTGCCCGGCGGCCATCAGGAACGCGCCGACCGTGACCATCCGCCGCGGCCCGTACCGGTCGAGCAGGATGCCGACCGGCACCTGCAGCGCGGCGTAGACGAGCAGCTGCAGCACGACGAAGCCGGCCAGTGCGCTCGCCGAGGTGTCGAACCGGCGGGCGGCGTCCAGACCGGCCACGCCGAGAGACGTGCGCTGGAGCACGGCCACGACGTACGCGGAGACGCCGATCCCCCAGACGACCCAGACGCGGCGTGACGTGGTCATCGCCGCCCAGGGTCTCAGGTCGCGCGGGAGAGCGGCACCACCGAGCCGGACCGGGTGGCTGCCGGCCGCGACGGCGGGCTGACGTCGACCGGGTAGACGTGTCCGGCGGCCACGAGCTGCCCCAGCGTCTCGGTCGGCATCGGGCGGGCCAGCAGGTAGCCCTGACCGAGCCGGCAGCCGTGCGCGCGGACCAGCGCGAGCTGCTCGAGGGTCTCGATGCCTTCGGCGACGCACACCAGGTCGAGCGCGTCGGCCATCGAGACGACCGAGCGCACCAGCGCCTCGGTGCGCGGCTCGGTGGAGGCGGCCTGTACGAACTCGCGGTCGATCTTGACGATGTTGGCGTCGAAGCGGCGCAGGTACCGCAGCGACGAGTAGCCGGTGCCGAAGTCGTCGACCGCGACACTGACACCGGCGGCACGCAGCGCGGCGATGGTGTCGACGACCGCCTCGATGTCGTCGACCAGCGCCTCCTCGGTGACCTCCACCGCGAGCTGGTCAGGGTCCAGGCCGCGGTCGGCGAGCATCCCCACCACCCGGTCGGCCAGCGTCGGCTCGGTGAGCTGGCGGGGGGAGAAGTTGATGCCGACCTGCAGGTGGGCCTCGGTCTGGGCGTCCCAGCGGACGAGGTCGTCGAGCGCGCGGGTGAGCACGTGGTCGCCGAGGACGCCGACGCTGCCGACCCGCTCGGCGAGCGGGACGAAGACGGCCGGGCTGACCTCGCCGACGTCGGGGTGGTCCCAGCGCAGCAGCGCCTCGGCGCCGACGATCGCGCCGGTCTGCAGGTCGACGACGGGTTGGTACGCCAGCCGGAACTGCTCGAGCCGCGGCGCGCTGATCTCGTCGCGCAGCCGGATGGTCGCGGCGGCCGCGGCGCGGGCCCGTCCGGTGAGCACGGCGACCGGGACGTCCTGCACCGACTTGTTCGACTTCGCCGCGTACATCGCGACGTCGGCGTGCGCGAGCAGGTGGGAGGCGTCGCCCTTTCGTGCCGCACCGGGCGGGCGCTCGTCCAGCACCACCCCGACGCTGGGCCGGACCTGGAACTGCCGCCTGCCGACCCGGACCGGCTGGGCGAACACGGACGCGATCTCGGCGGCGAAGGCTGCGCCGTTGTCCTGCGAGGCCGGGATGAACGCGGCGAACTCGTCCCCGCCGAGCCGGGCCACCGCACCGGTGGGCACGACGTGCCGCAACCGGTCGGCGGTGTGCCGCAGCACCTCGTCGCCGGTGTCGTGGCCGTGGGTGTCGTTGATGTCCTTGAAGTCGTTCAGGTCGAGCATCGCGACGGCGACCGGGTGCTGGTCCGGGTCGCGCAGCGAGGCGTCGAGGTGCTCGATGAAGGCGAGCCGGTTGTGCAGGCCGGTGAGCGGGTCGGTCATGGCCTGCACGTGCGCGGCCTGCTCCCGGGCGGTGAGCCGGCCGACGAGCTGCGCCGTCTCGCGGGCGCTGGCGACGTGGCGGACGACGACAGCGAAGCCGATGAGGATCAGTGGCCCCACCTGCGAGCTGGGAACCCCCCGCCCGTCGGCGAGCTCGCGGACCGCGGCGACCAGCGCGAGCAGCAGCGGCGCGAACGGCGCGAAGACGACGAGGGCGCCATGGGTGGCGTCGGTGTCCGCGCGGCCGGCATCGTGGGCCGTGGACGGGCGGGCGCCGACCAGGGCGGCGGCGAGCAGCATCAGCAGGCCGAGCTCGTTGGCGCCGGCGATCCACGAGGCCGGGTCGTAGGTGTCGTTCCACGACGCCACCGAGAAGGCGGCGTCGGAGACGCCGAGCAGCGCGACGCCGCCGACCGCGCGGGTGAGGAACGGGCGGGCGCCCTGCTCGACGCGGGGGAGTGCGGAGAGCATGACTGCGATCACGAAGGCCGGCAGCAGGGGATAGGCGAGGGTGATCGCCTTGGCGGCGGGCGCGAGGTTGTCACCGAGTTGGTGGGGGTCGATGAGCAGGACCAGCGAGAGGTACCAGAACGACCCGGCCGCGACCGCGCCGTCGGCGATGGCCCGCACCCAGCCGCCGCTCGACCCGGTGGGCCGGGGGACCGCGAGCGCGCCGAGGACGGCGAACGGGGCGTAGCAGAGGTAGATCCAGTCGGCGAGCCAGCCGGTGCCGGCAGCGTGGCCCGTGACGGCGAGGTAGCCGGCCGAGGCGAGGCCGGAGAGCGCGCCGACGAGCAGGGCGCCGGCGAAGAACACCCGGGCCAGTCCGAGCCCGTCGTGGTGGCGGCGGGCGGCGCGCAGCAACACGTACGCGGCGGCGAGCGCTGTGACCGTGCGCACCAGGTACGACCCGGTCGCGGACAGCAAGACGGCGCCGACCAGCAGCGGCGCGACCACCCAGATCAGGGCTGCCGGCGTCCGCAGGCGCGTCAGGACCGCATCAGGGGTCACACACTGTTGTCGGCACGGTGCGCTCGCACCTGAGCGCGGGGACCCGCTCAGGTCAACGAGCCGGTCAGCCTGTCCCGCAGCCCGGTGGCACGCGCCGCGGGCGTACCGACCGCCCGAACGAGCGCGTCGGGCGACCCGATCACCCGCACGTGGGTCGTCGCGCGGGTCACCGCGGTGTAGAGCGTCTCGCGGGTGGCGAGGGGAGAGCTCGCGGCCGGCAGCAGCACGGTGATGCGCGCGAACTGGCTGCCCTGGCTGCGGTGCACGGTCATCGCGTGCAGCGGTCGTACCGCACCGAGCCGGACGAGGGGCACCGGGATCGGCGCACCGCCCCGGCCGAAGGCTGCGACCAGACCGCCGTGGCCGTCGTCGACGACCACGCCGGTGTCGCCGTTGTAGAGCCCGATCTCGTAGTCGTTCGCGGTGACCAGCAGCGGCTGCCCGGCGTACCGCCCGTCGGCGCGGGGCGCGACCGGGTGCTCGTCGGCGACCCAGCGGGCGGCGAGTGCGCTCCAGTGCGCCACCCCGCGCGGGCCACGGCGGTGCGCGCACAGGAGACGGTGCCCGTCGAGCGCGTCGAGTGCCCTGGCGGCGTCCCCCGACTCGGCGGCCGTGAGCAGCGCCATGCCGGACGCGACGACGTCCGCGCGCACCCCGTCGAGCTGTGCGGGCGCCAAGGGGACGTCGTCGGCGACCTCGACCAGCTCGACCTCCGCGGAGGAGTCCGACCGCAGCACCTCTAGGGCTTCGGCGCCGCGGCCCTCCTGCACGGCGGCCGCGAGCCGCGCGATGCCGCTGGTCGCGGGGAAGCGCCGGTTGGTCCGCAGCGTCGCCACGTCCACCTGTTCCGGCGCCGCGGCGAGGTCGCCGAGCACCGCACCGGCCTCGACCGAGGCGAGTTGGTCGGGGTCTCCGACCAGGACCAGCCGGGTCGTCGGCCGCAGCGCCTCGAGCAGCCGGGCCATCATCGTCAGCGACACCATCGACGACTCGTCGACCACGACGACCTCGACCGGCAGCCGGTTGGTGCGGTCGTGGCGGAACCTGCTGCGCGCGTCCGGCCGCCAGCCGAGCAGCCGGTGCAGCGTGGTGGCCGACAGCTCGCCCAGCCGGGCGCGGTCCTCGGCCGGCAGGCCGGCGGTCGAGGACCGGACCGCCTCCTCGAGACGGGCCGCCGCCTTCCCGGTCGGGGCGGCCAGCGCGATGCGCCAGTCCGGGTTCTGCTCGCGCAGCAGGGCCAGCAGCCGGCTGACGGTCGTGGTCTTGCCGGTGCCCGGGCCGCCGGCGAGCACGCTCACCCGCGAGCGCGCGCAGACAGCCGCCGCCGCCCGCTGGTCGTCGTCCCCGGGGGCGAAGAGCCGGCCGAGCCCGGCCGTCAGGACGGCCTCGTCGAGGTCGTCGGGTCGCGTCGCGCACCGCTCGCGCAGCTCGCGGGCGACCTGCTCCTCCTGGTCCCAGTAGCGCGCCAGCCAGACGCGCGACCCGGCCAGCCGCAGCGGGCCACCGCGTTGCTCGGACCCGACCAGCGGGCTGCCGGCGCAGCGGGCCATCCAGTCGTCCGGCCAGTCGAGCTGCACGTCGACCGCCGGGGCGTCGCCGTCGTCGTCGACGTCCGGGCTGGTCGTCTCCGCCGCCGTGGCGAGGTCGAGCACCACCGAGCCGTGCCGGGTCGAGCGCACCACGAGAGCGGCGGCGAGCAGCACCGCGTCGTCGGTCTCGCCGCCGATCGCGCCGAGCCGGCGGGCGACGTGCACGTCGGCGGCGGTCAGGATGCCGGCCCGGTTGAAGTCGGCGAGCAGCCCGTCCGCGCGCAGCGCCAGCGAGGCGCCGTGGGTCGCGGTCACGCGCGTCCCGCCAGCAGGTCGGAGAGCCCGGTGACCAGGCCGGCCGGCGGCCGCCAGGAGAGGACCCCGGGCGCGTCACCGGACGCGTCGACCACGCCCGGCCCGGACATGCCGCGGAGGAACAGGTACAGCACGCCGCCGAGGTGCACCTCCGGGTCGTACCCGGGCTGCCGCCACCGCAGGTACCGGTGCAGCGCTACCGCGTACAGCGCTGCCTGCAGCGGGTAGTGCGCCTCGATCATGGCGGTCTCCAGCGCGTCCGTCCGGTAGTGCCAGGCGGTCAGCGGCTCGTCGTACCCCGCCAGCCGGTTGGTCTTGTAGTCGACGACGAGGTAGCGCGGCACGGCGCCGTCGCGCACCCGCAGCACCGCGTCGATGCTGCCGGTGAGGTAGCCGCGCAGCGGCACGTCCGCGAGCCCGGCCAGCGCGTCGGCGTACGACGACAGCGGACCCGTCGGCACGTGCGCCCGCCACAGCGGCACCAGGTCGGCCAGCATGACCCGGGCGGTGCTCGCCTCGTCGCCGCCGGCCAGCGGCAGCTCGAAGTCGAGCTCGGGCAGCCGGTCCCTGCCGGGCACGTCGCGCAGGGCGAGCCCGTGCGCGAGCCGACCCAGCGGGGTGGCCAGGGCCGCCAGCAGCCCGGTGGTCAGGGCGGACGCGTCGAGCTCCGGCGCGAACCGGGCCACGCTCACAGCCACGGCAGCCGCGACGGCGTCCTCGTCGCCCGGGTCGTCGAGCTGCTCGAGCGCGGTGTGCACGAGCGTGCCGAACGCGGCGCCCCCGGGCAGCGCGTCCCACGCCGACCCGACCTCCCGCAGGGCATCGTCGGCGCCGGACGAGGCCGCCGGCACCGGCTCGAGGTCGGCCTCGTCGTCCTTCTGTGCGACCTCCGGCTCGCTGCCCAGCCGCTGCTCGTGGGCGGCTGAGGTCAGCGCGCTGTACGACGTGCGGCGCCAGCCGGTGTCCAGCGCGCGGGTGAAGGCCGCGAGCGACAGGGCGCTTGCCGGATACGCGGGTGGCGCCCACACCGTCGGCGGTCGCTCCCGCACCACCTCGACACCCATGCCGCCGTCGCTGAGCGCGGCCCGGGCCCGGAAGGCGGCGAGCGCCGTCGCGTCGTCGGGCACCGGGACGTGCAGGGGAGCCACGGCAGCGGAGTCGTGCAGGAGCAGCCGGTGCAGCGGCGCGGTCGGCGTGTTGTACGACGGCGCCCACCAGACGACCAGGTGCGACTGCGCCCGGGTCAGCGCGACGTAGGTCAGCCGGAGCTCGTCGTCGGTCTCCTCCTGCTTGTGCGCCGCGACGTGCGCCCTCCAGTCGGGGCTTCCCGGGCCGCCGACGTCGCGCACCCGGTGGTCGTGCTCGTCGTGGAACACCGCGGTCGCCGGCTCGCGGCCGCTCCAGTTGTCCCAGGCGAAGGGCACCAGGACGACCGGGAACTGCAGGCCCTTGCTGGTGTGCACCGTGATGACCTGCACCGCGGCCGCGTCGGTCTCCAGCCGTCGGCTGCGCTCCTGGCCGCCCTCGTTGGTCGCCTCCTCGCGGCGCCGGCGCAGCCAGACGAGCAGGGCGGTGAGGCCGAGCTGCCCCTCCAGCGCCGCCTCGTGCATGACCTGCGCGATGTGCCGCAGGTCGGTGAGCAGCCGCTCGCCGCCGACCTGGCCGAGGATCCGGGGCTGCAGCTGCTGGTCGAGCGACACCGCCTCGAACATCGCGGCAACACCGCGGTCCGCCAGCACCGCTGCCCAGATCCGCAGCCTGAGTGCGAGCTCGTCGGCGAACGCGTCCCCGGCGGCGTCCAGACCCGCCGCGTCCAGCCCGACGAAGCAGGTCAGCGCGACCCGGCGCACCCGGGTGGTGCGGTGCGGCTGCTCGAGCGCCTCCAGCAGCCGCTGCCACTCGGCGGCCGCCGGCGTGGCGAAGACCGACGTCCGGCCGGTGAGCACGACAGGGACGCCCGCCTGCTGCAGCTGGGCCTGCACCAGCTGCGCCTGGCTGTTCTGGCGCACCAGCACGGCGATGTCGCCGGGCTCGACGCGGCGCGCCTCGCCGCCGTCGCGCGGCCGGACCGCTGTGTCGCCGGAGAGCAAGGAGACGACCTGCGCGGCCAGGTCGCGGGCGACGAGCTCGCGGGCCGGGGGTGTCCGCACGGTGCCGTTCTGTGCCAGCGGCAGCCCGTCCCGCGGCACCACGCGCAGCTGCAGCGGCACCGGAGCGTCGACCAGCCGCCCGGCGTGCGCGGCGTCGACCGGCAGCACCCGGATCCGCTCGTCGCCGAGTGCGGCGTCGCCGAACACCGCGGCCATCCCGTCGAGCAGCGCCGCGTCGCTGCGGTGGTTGGTCGGCAGGGTGCGCACGACCGACGCGCTGGCCCGGGCCTCGAGGTAGGCGTGCACGTCCGCCCCGCGGAAGCCGTAGATCGCCTGCTTCGGGTCGCCGATGAGCACGAGGGTGCGGTGGCCGTGGAACGCCTCGCGCAGGATCGTCCACTGCACCGGGTCGGTGTCCTGGAACTCGTCGACGAGCACCACCCGGTAGCGCGCGCGCAGCCGATCGCGGGCCACCGGGCCGGTCGTCGGGTCGGTCAGCGTCGCAGCCAGCCGGATCAGCATGTCGTCGTAGTCGATGAGCTGCTGGCGGCGCTTGCGCCGGTCGACCTCGGCGCGTACGGCGGCGGCGATCCGCGCGCGCTGGCCGGGCGCGCCGTCGGTGTCCGGGCCGGGCAGCAGCTCGGTGGCCGGGTCGGTCGCGGCGGCCAGCGCGAGGGCGTGGAACTCGGCTCGCTTCATGTCCGGTGCCTCCGCGCCGGGGGTGCCCCACTTGCGCAGGTAGAGGTCGTCGGCCACCTCGGCGACGAGATCGCCGACGCCCTCGAGGAGCACCGCGCCGGGGTCGTGGTCGCCGGCGGTGCCGAGGGCGAGCATCACCTGCTGGCAGAAGCCGTGCGTGGTGGTGACGGTGGCAGCATCGAAGACGGTCACGGCCTCCTCGAGCCGTCGTCGTCGTACGCCAACCTCCGCGGCGTCGGCCTCTGCGAGCAGCCTCAGCACCCGGTCGTGGGTGGGGATGCTCGGCGGGTCGGCCAGCCCGTCGCGTGCGCTCACCAGACGCTCGCGGACCCGCTCGCGCAGCTCGCGGGTCGACTCGCGGCTGAAGCTCACGACCAGCAGCGCCTCCATGGCGACCCCGTGGGCGACGTAGCGCGCGACAAGGTTGGCGATCGTGAACGTCTTGCCGGTGCCCGCGCTGGCCTCCAGCACGGTGGTGCCCTCGGGCAGCGGGCCGAGCAGGTCGAACGGCTCCGGCACCGTCGCCCGAGACACCTCCGCGGCCGTCACGCCGGGCCACGTTACCGAGAGGCGCCGAAACCACCGCGCGACACGGGACCGTACCGGCAGCACCGAGCGTTCGCCTGGAACGGCTGCGCGGTTTGTCATCGTCCGGGGCCGCTCACCGCGTCCTTATAGGGGGACGATGGTTCAGGGATGACCCGTGGGAGGGGTCGTGGCGGTGCGAGAGCGGGACGAGGCGGCGTTCCACGAGTTCGTGGCGGTCCGCTCGTCCAATCTCTTCAGGACCGCGCTCCTCATGTTGGGCGACTACCAGCTGGCCCAGGATCTGTTGCAGGAGTCCCTGGTCAAGACCTACGTCGCCTGGCCACGGCTGCGCGACGTGGTCAACGCCGAGGCGTACACCCGCAGGGTCATCGTGACGACCTCGATCTCTTGGCGCAGGCGGAACTCGTTCCACGAGCGACCGGCCGAGGCACTGCCTGACGGCGCGGTGGCCGACGTGGCGGACCTGATCGCGGCCGATGCCGACCTGTGGACCCATCTGCATGCCCTCCCGTCGCGGCAGCGGGCTGCGGTCGTGCTGCGCTACTGCCAGGACCTCTCCGAGGTCCAGACCGCGGAGCTGATGGGCTGCACGGTGGGCAGCGTGAAGCGGCACGCGTCGCGGGGGCTGGCCAAGCTGCGGGACCGGATGGGTGCTCAGTTCACCGTGCCTACCTCGGACGAGTCGGCGGTGACGTCATGAACTCCTCGCTTCGCGACCTCGGCAAGAGGGCCGAGGCAGTGTCTGCGCCGCAGCTGGATGTGGCGGCCCTGGTGGGAGCGGGCGAGTCACGGATCCGGCGGCGACGTCTCGCAGCCGTGGCTGTGGTCACTGCCGCAGTCCTCGTGGTGGTCGGTGGTGCTCTGCTCGCCGACCCGGACACCCGGGATGCGCAGTCTCCGCCAGCTGGCCCCGACCGTACGCAGCAGGGCGACCTCGTGAAGACACGGCCGGCGAGCCGGCTGCTGACCTACGCAGTGGGTACGACCATCCACTGGGGCGACACGACGATCGACGTCCGGCAGCAAGCCAACAGCTCGCCTGGCTGGGGGGCGCTGGTCGACTACGTGGACGCCACCGACGACGGTGCGGTCTTCGTCACCGGCCCAGCGCCTGTCCGCGACGCAGGTGGATGGGGACTCCCGTACGGTCCCGCGGCGGTGTGGTTCACCGACGGGTCCACCCCGGTCCGGATCGGCACCACCTTCGGCAGCAGGGTCCGAGGATTCGGGATTGCCGCCACTGCCGCGGGCTCGACGCTGGCGTGGATCGACCCGGGAACGAAGAGCGCACCCGGTGCGCTCGTCGTCTACGACACCGGGCAGATGAAGGAGCTGGCCCGGTTCGGGACCGCCGAGCCCGGACAGTCGTGGCCGGCCCCCGATGGCTCCGCCGTACCCCTCGCGGTCTACGACGACGCCGTCTACTGGTCCCCCGACGGGAGCTCCTGCAACCAGTACCTGGGGGGAGCGCCGTACGGGTGCGACCGGACTGCTCGTGTGATGCGCTTCGACACGGCGTCCGGGCGTCATACCTCGGTCAGCACAGCCGAGTACGACGCCGACCGGCGAACCCGGCCCGGGCTGTTCACCGGCCAGTCACGTGACCCGCACGTCCGCCGCGGCGCGATGTTCCTCAGCTTCGTGCGGCGAGGTGAGCGCCTGGTCGCGCGCGGCACCTGGGAAGCGGGGGAGCCCGGGTTCCCCTCGACCGTCGCCCTGACCGGCCAGCCGCTCCGCCTGAGCCATCCCGCGAGGCATCCCCGCCGGGGAAACCAGGACGACCCCCATGTCCTGCAGCTGACCCAGTGGCTCGACCCTGACCGAGTGGTCCTCCTCGACGGATACGACGACGGGACGGATCTCGTCATCTGCCGGCTCTCCACCGGCGGCTGCCGGGTGGCAGTCCGGGTCACCGCCGAGCCGTTCACCGCCCCGGGGCCAGCCGTCAGGCACGGCTGACCCACCCGCTTCAACCAGGCGCGACTCGAACAGGGACACAGTCCGGACACGGCGTCGGCCGGCCATGGTCGTCCTCGCAGACCGAGCGCAGCAGGGTCTCCACCTGGTCCAGGCCGCGAGCCAGGCCCTGGGAGGCGGTATCGGAGGACATCACCCTCACCCAACCGTGATCAGCGAACGGCGCCACCGAGCCACAAGCGGGGACCTGTCGACCCGTCCCGGGTGGAACCGACTTGCGATGGTCTATCGATTAGCGATAGATTCCTGCCGTGTTTCGATCAGGGGGGACTCCATGGGACATCTGACCGTCGTGGCGTTGCGCATCGTGCTCGCGATCGCGCTGGCCGGCTCGCTGTTCGTGCAGGCGGTGATGGTGCCGCTGCTCTGGGCGGACCTCGAGGGCTCCGAGCTGTCCGCGGCGGCGCGCATCTCGGTGGTCGTCATCGTGATCCTGGGCATCGCGACCATGCAGGTCACCGCCGTGTGCGTGTGGCGTCTGCTGACGATGGTCCGGCGCGGCACGGTGTTCTCCGACGCCGCGTTCCGCTATGTCGACATCGTCATCGGCGCGGTGTCGGCTGCTTCCCTGCTCACCTTCGGGCTCGGGGTGGCTCTCGCACCTGGGGAGGCGGTGGCCCCCGGGGTCGTCCTGCTCATCGGCGGCGTCGCCGTGGTCGTTGCGGGGATCGCCCTGATCGTCCTCGTGATGCGGATGCTGCTCGCCCAGGCGGTGGCGCGCGACGTCGAGGCCCAGGGTCTGCAGGCCGAGCTGGACGCGGTGATCTGATGCCGATCGTCGTCGACATCGACGTGATGCTGGCGAAGCGCAAGATGGCAGTGGGCGTGCTGTCGGAACGCGTCGGCATCACACCCGCCAACCTGGCGGTGCTCAAGAACGGTCGCGCCAAGGCGGTGCGGTTCACGACCCTTGCGGCGCTGTGCGAAGCGCTCGACTGCCAGCCTGGGGACCTGCTGCGCTGGGAGCCCGACGACGCACCGGCGGACATGGAGCCGGCCATCGTGGACGCCGGCTCGCCCCTCGCGGTTCCACCGCTCGAGTGACCGCGGCCAGCGCCGACGTCCTGGTGGTCGGTGCGGGGTTGGCCGGACTGCACACGGCCACCCTGCTCGCCCGGCACGGCCATGACGTGCTGCTCGTCGAGCGGCGGCCCAGGCTCGCGGACTCGATCCGCACCACCGGGATCTTCGTCCGGCGCACGCTCGACGACTTCCCGCTGCGGGAAGAGTCGCTCGGGCCACCGATCCGGCGGGTCGTGCTCTACCCACCGAGCCGGCGCCGCCCGGTGACCCTGGTCAGCTCCCGTGACGAGTTCCGGGTCGGCGACATGGCGCAGATCTACCTGGCAGCCGCCGACGCCGCGGGCAACGCCGGGGTGCGGATCGCGATGGGCACGCGCTACGCGGGCCGGCGAGGCGACACCTTCCTCGTCGACGGTCGGGACGGTCCGACGAGCGTGCGGGCCAGGTTCGTCGTCGGCGCCGACGGAGCCCGCTCGACCGTCGCTCGTGACCTCGGCCTGGATCGCAACGACCACCTGCTCGTCGGTGCCGAGGAGGTGTTCGAGACCGCTGGCAGCGAGGAGCCTCCGACCTTTCACTGCGTGGTCGACCCCTCACTCGCTCCCGGCTACCTGGCGTGGGTGGTCAATGACGGGCGGCACGCCCACGTCGGCGTGGCCGGCTATGCCGACCGCTTCCCCGACGGGCTTCGTCGGGCCTTGCGGCGGTTCAGCGCGTCGGCGCCGGGACTGGCCGGCCTCGACCGCGCGGGGCAGGTGGAGCGGCGCGGTGGCCCGATCCCCGTCGGCGGCGTGCTGCGACGGATCGGCTCCGCCGACGGCCTTCTCGTCGGCGACGCAGCCGGCGCTGTTTCTCCGCTCACCGCCGGTGGCCTCGACCCGTGCCTGCGGCAGGCGGAGCTGGCCGCCGTCACGCTCGACGACGCCCTCCGGACCGGAAGGACGGACGCCCTGGCCGACTACGACGGCGCCGCCCTGCGGGTCCGCTTCCGAGGGCGGCTCATGCTGCGCACGGGCCTGGCACACGTGCGTACGCCCGCTGCTGCGGCGGCTGCGTTCACGCTGCTCCGCACGCCGCTCGGGCAGGCCGCCGCCCGGCGCATCCTCTTCGGCGACAGGTCCTTCCCCGGCCCGGGACCGGTGTGACGGCCCGGGCACCCGCCGCGCCTCGTCACCTCTTCCGCTCCGTGTCGCTGTCGACCAGCGTGGCAGCCATCTCGGTCGGCTGGGGCACCGCGCTTCCCGCGGTGTCCTCGCGGCCTCTCGTTGCCCGGAGGCTGGCCCACACTGCGACGGTGATGCTGGTGGCGATGACGGTGAGGGAGAGCCAGATCGGGACCTTCCAG
>DASTVO010000375.1:0-3562 GCA_035759075.1 Actinomycetes bacterium | reverse complement strand
GTAGGGGTTGAGCGCGTAGAAGTCGCCCGCGAAGCCCTGCCGGCCGTCCGAGCCGCCCAGGGTCTCCTCGAAGGTCACCGAGCGAGCGACCAGGCGGACGATCTCGGCTGCGGCGATCGTGACGATCGCCAGGTAGTCGGCTCGCAGGCGCAGCGTCGGGATGCCGAGCAGCAGCGCGAGGACGATGGCCAGCGCGATGCCGATGATGACCCCGAGCCAGAGCGGCAGGTCGAAGCTCGCCACGGTGACGCCGATCCCGTAGGCCGCGACGGCCAGGAAGGCCGACTGGCCGAAGTTGAGCAGGCCGGTGTAGCCGAACTGCACGTTCAGCCCGATGGCCGCGAGCGCGAAGACCACGGTCTCCAGGCCGATGCCGGCCTCGAGGGCGTTGACGAGGATGCGTTCCCAGTTCATGTCTTGTCGTCCTCCCGCCTCAGCCGACCCGCTGTGCCCGGCCGAGGATGCCCTGCGGCCTGACCAGGAGGATGACGATGAGGATGCCCAGTGCGCCGACGTTCTTCAGCTCGGTGGGGATCACCAAGGTCGACACGGTGACGAACATGCCGACGACGATCGCGCCCATCAGGGCACCGAACGCGGTGCCCAGGCCGCCGAGCGTCACCGCCGCGAAGATCAGCAGCAGGATCTGGAACCCTG
Source organism: Actinomycetes bacterium (assembly GCA_035759075.1). Taxonomy (GTDB): domain Bacteria; phylum Actinomycetota; class Actinomycetes; order JACCUZ01; family JACCUZ01; genus DASTVO01. The sequence continues at coordinate 2,905 of DASTVO010000375.1, read as the reverse complement.
TCTGCCAGTTGATGCCCTGCGCGATGCCCAGCAGGATCCCGGCGAGGCCGGCGAGCATCGAGCCGGAGACCCAGACAACCCGGATCACCCGGTCGACGTCGATGCCGGAGGCCGCGGCCAGGGCAGGGTTGTCGGAGACCGCCCGGGTCGCCTTGCCGATGCGGGTCCGCAGCAGCGCGTAGGCCACGGCCAGGAGCACGACGATCGCGATGCCCATGCTGGCGAAGTCCACTGCGCTGAGCGTGATCGGCCCGAGCTCGAGCCCCTTCTGGCCGCGATAGGCCGGATACGAGCGTGTGTTGCCGCTGAACAGGTAGAGCAGGAAGTACCGCAGCAGCAGCGCCAGGCCGATCGAGACGATCATCGCCGCGATCAGGCCGGTACCTCGGCGGCGAAGAGGGCGCCACAGCCCGGCGTCGTTCGCCCAGCCGACCAGGCCCATGAAGATCAGCGTCAGGGCTCCGGCCACGAGGAAGTTCATGCCGCCGTAGTCGGGGAGGAACGGCAGGTTCCCGGTGCTGATCCACCACGCGCCGACGGCGCCGAGGGTGACCAGCTCGCCGTGGGCGAAGTTGGTCAGCCCGGTCGTGCCGAAGATGAGCGACAGGCCGACGGCGGCCAGAGCCAGGATGAGGCCGAACCGCAGCCCCTCCGCGGAGAGCTGGGCCGCCTGGGACCACTTGCTCTGCACGTTGCGGGTGCTCTCACCGAGGGCGAAGAGCACCGGCTTGTCCTGCCCGGAAGCGACGGGGACCTTGAGCGTGTCAGCGTCCGGGTCGCGCAGCGTCACCCCCTTGGGGAGCGAGTCCTGGTTGAGCTTCACCTCGAAGTTGCCGGACTTGTTCGTCTCGACCGTCCAGCGGCCGTTCTCGTCGGTGGTCACGGTCTCGTTGAACCCGCCGGGACCGGTGACGGTGACCTCTGCTCCCTCGACCGGGACGAGCTCCTTGCCCTCGGGGTTCCGGAGGAACCCGAAGATCGACTCACCTTCTGCCTGCGCCGTGCCCACCCCCAGTCCGATGACGCAGACGAGTGAGGACAGGAGCGTCGCCAGGAAGATGGCGACTCTTCTGGGCACCAGAACACCTCCGGGGGCTGGGGCAGTCGGGCCGGACACGGGTGACGAGAGCCACCGACGGTCGCGAGCATAGTGCCCCAGGTCACAGGCCCATGTCCCACCTGACACATCGACCCCACGGCCGCGACCACCGCCCGTTCGACGTGCCGCCGTCTACCTGTCACCGGCTGTTCGCATCGACGTAATCGGGAGATCGTCTCGCGCGGCGGATCCGGGAGGCGTAGTGTCCCGCCGGGCTGTACGGGGCAGCCTGGTTGGCGACATTTCGTCCCGGACGCGACCTTTCGGCGGTGCTGGCCGCGTCCCCTGCCCCTGGAGGACCTGTGACGCGGTCAGGTGTTGCGGTTCGGGAAGCCGGTCCCGAGGACGTGCCGGCGCTGATGGCGATGTGGGACGAGCTGCGGGAGATGGCCGGCCGGCTCGACCGGGTGGTGCCGGTCCCGTCCGAGGACAGCGTGCGCCAGCGGCTGCACCGCCTGATGGACAACCCGAACACCCGTGCCCTGGTCGCCGTCCTCGACGGCGAGGTGGCCGGGATGGCCGTGCTCACCGCGACCGCGTACGCGCCGCTCTTCGAGCAGCGTGCCGTGCACGCCGACTACCTGCACGTCCGGGACGGGTTCCGCCGGCGTGGGGTCGGCAAGGCGCTGCTTGCGGCGGCGGTGAGCTTCGCCGAGGAGGCCGGCGTGGAGCACGTGATGACCAGCGTGCTGCCGCAGATGCGGGAGACCCAGCGGTTCTACGCCAGGCTCGGCTTCAGCCCGGTGGTGGTACGCCGGTCGGTCTCGGTGCCGGTGCTGCGCCGCCGGCTCGGCGGCCCGGCCGCACCGAGCCTCGCCGACCACCTCGTGGCCAAGCGCAAGACGCTGCGCCGGGTACGTGCCGCAGTGGCCCGCACCGCCGACTAGGAGCCGGGCGCCGCGTCCCGCAGCAGGCAGGTAATGCGGGACGTGCACACCCGCCGACCCTTCTCGTCGGTGACCTCCACCTGGAACGACGCGATCGTCGACCCGGCGTGCACCGGCGTCGCGACCCCGGTCACCCGGCCGGAGCGCACCGCCCGGTGATGGGTGGCGTTGATGTCGAGCCCGATGGCGACGCGGTCCGGCCCGGCGTGCAGCGCCGCACCGATCGACCCCAGCGTCTCGGCCAGCACGACCGACGCCCCGCCGTGCAGCAACCCGTACGGCTGGGTGTTGCCCTCGACCGGCATTGTGGCGACAAGCCGCTCGGGGGAGACCTCGACGATCTCGATGCCCATCCGCTCCGCGAGGGTCCCGGCGGACATCGACCGGAACGCGGCCAGCGGGTCGGTCTGCTGCGTCATGAGGCTGATCGTAGGCATCGTCAGCGCCGCCGCGGTGGGCTCACGGGGTCCACCTCCCGCGGCCTTGGTGCGCTGCAGGCATTTCTGCGTGCAGCGCACGAGGCCCACTCCAGCGCTGCACGCATTTGTGCGTGCAGCGCACTAAGGCGGGGAACCGAGCACCGGGAAGGGCGTCGGGCGGCGTCGGGGCGCGAGGGCGAGCGCGGAGCATGTCGGCAGCCCGCACTAGGGTCGGGACCGTGACCGCGGCGACCGACTCGACCACCGGCCAGGCGAGCAGCTCGACCCCCAACCGGCTGCTCCTGCTCGACGGCCACTCGCTCGCGTACCGCGCCTTCTTCGCCCTGCCGGTCGAGAACTTCTCGACCAGCACCGGTCAGCACACCAACGGCGTCTACGGCTTCACCTCGATGCTGATCAACCTGCTGCGCGACGAGCAGCCGACCCACGTCGCGGTCGCGTTCGACGTCTCCCGGCAGACGTTCCGCAGCGAGCTCTTC
>DASTVO010000374.1:0-4820 GCA_035759075.1 Actinomycetes bacterium | reverse complement strand
CGCCGCTGCACGGCGAGCTGGTCGTGCCGGACCCGGACAGCGACGGCTACCGGACGGTCGTCGTCCAGCGCGGCGAGGTGACCTCGGCCTCCGGCTCGTCGCTCACGGTCAGGAGCGAGGACGGCTTTGCCGAGACGTACGCGCTGACCGACGAGACCGTCTACCTGGGCGGGGTCGACGGGGCGTCGTCGCTGCAGGAGGGCGAGCAGGTCCACGTCACGGGCGTACGCGATGGCGGGACGGTCCGAGCTGTCAGCGTCGCCGACCTGGGTCGCCTCGGGCAGCGGTTCGGCGGCATGCACGGCTGGCCGGGCGACCGGCTCCGCGAGGGTTCGCCGGGCCGCACCTGACCTGCTCAGAGCCACCTAGCGCGACCTTGTGGGTGCGACTCACCGGCGTGTCACAACTGCAAGGTCGCTGCCGGGAGAGCGAGGTGTCCCGTTCCTCCCCTGGACGCCTTCCGGAGCCCGGCCTAACGTCGCGGGTGGTGGCCCGGGGCTCACCCGGGGTACCGGGAGGAGGACGTCATGGCAGGCAGCACGAGCCAGTTCCTGCAGACCATTCGCGGGCGCGTCGCCCCGGAGACCAAGGGCGAGCTGCGCGAGATGATGACCCGCTGGCAGCGGGATCTCGCGCCGGGGGCGACCGGGTGGCTGGGCAGCACGGCGGGCGTGACCGACGACGGCACGTTCTTCGCCGCGGTGCGCTTCGACACCGAGGAGCACGCCCGTGCCAACAGCAGCCGGCCGGAGCAGCACCAGTGGTGGATGGAGACCGCGAAGCTGTTCGAGGGGGAGGTCACCTTCCACGACTGCCCGGGCGCCGAGGTGTGGCGCGGTGGCGGCTCCGACGACGCCGGCTTCGTCCAGGTGATCGAGGCGCGCGTCTCCGACGTCGACGAGCTGCGCCGCCTCGACCGGCAGTGGGACGAGCTGACCAGGACCAGTGGGTTCCGCGACGACGTCATCGGCGGCATCAACGGCGTCCACGACGGCGACCGCACCATCATGGTCGTCTACTTCACCTCGGAGGAGGCGGCGCGCAAGGGCGAGCGGGCCGAACCGCCGGCCGAGCTCGCGGCGCTGCGCGAGCAGGAGATGGCGCTCATGTCCGACGTGACCTACACCGACCTCAAGGAGCCGTGGCTGGACTCTCCGCGCTGACCGCCGTCAGCGACCGCCGGTCACGGCGACGTAGGGTCGGGGGCGTGCCTCCCCGTTCCTCGGTGTCCTCCGGCGAGCTGACCCGCTACCGGGTCATGGCGTGGACGACCGGCGTCCTGCTGCTGCTGCTCGTCTTCGTCGCCATGCCGCTGAAGTACCTCGGCGACGACGAGCGGCTGGTCAGTGTGGTGGGCGTCATGCACGGCTGGCTCTACCTCGTCTACCTGGTGACCGCCTTCACGCTGGCCTACCGGCTGCGCTGGCCGCTGACGAGGACGGTGCTCGTGCTGCTCGCCGGAACCGTGCCGTTCATGTCGTTCGTCGCGGAGCGGCGAGTGGTGCGTGAGCTGGGTCCGCACCGTCAGGCGGGGGCTGCGGAGCGCGTTCCCGCGCCGCGCGCCTGAGCACCGCGAACCAGAAGACCACGGCGGCCGCCGCGAACAGCCACCACTGCAGCCCGTAGGCGAGGCTGCGCCACCGCCCCGGCCCGCCCGACGTGTCGGGGGAGCGGTCGGCCGCGACCAGCCGCGGCCCGGACGGGTCCGGCGGCTGCTGGGCCCGCAGCACGACGTAGCCGTCGTAGAGCGTGTCCGGGTCGTAGGGGAGGCGCTCGAGCAGCGTCACCGTCGCCACGTACGCGATCTCGCCGGCTCGCACGGCGCCTGCGCCGACCGCGGCGTCGGCCTCGCTCTCCGAGGACTGCACCACGCCGGTCACGGTCACCGGTCCGGCCTGCGGCGGGGGCGCCGCCGACCCCGCCGGCAGCCATCCCCGCACGACCGGCAGGACCCCCGCTGCCGTGCGCAAGGGGGTGACGACGAGCGAACCGGTCCGGCCGTCGAGCTCGCGCCCGGGCACGAGCAGCTGGTCCTCGGCCAGCCACACGCCGTCGGCCGACACCCGGCGGCCCGGGCCGTCGGTGCCGAGACGCCCGCCGGGCGAGGTCAGCTCGTCCACCCCGACGACCCCGGCCCGGGGGGTGCTGGGTGCCGAGGTCGCCTCGAAGCCCTGCAGCTGCCACCAGCCCAGCCAGCCGAACGACACGAGCACGGCGACCAGCAGCAGGTGCCACGCCCACCAGCGCGGGCGCAGCGCGTCACGCACCCCGCTCCGGCCGGGCTTCGTCCTGGTGGCCACCCCCGCACGCTAACCGCCGGCCGTGACCGGCCACCATGACACCCATGCCGCAGTCGATCGAGGAGCTCGTCTCCCTGCTGGACCTCGAGGAGATCGAGGAAGGGCTGTTCCGGGGCCGCCAGCCGGAGACCTCGCTGCAGCGGGTCTTCGGGGGGCAGGTCGCGAGCCAGGCGCTGGTCGCCGCGGCGCGCACCACCGAGAAGGACCGCGAGCTGCACTCCTTGCACGCGTACTTCCTGCGCCCGGGCGACACGGCCGTCCCGATCGTGTACGACGCCGAGCTCACCCGCGACGGCCGTTCATTCAGCACCCGTCGGGTCGTGGCCCGCCAGCACGGTCGCCCGATCTTCTACATGTCGGCGTCCTTCCAGGTGCCCGAGCGCGGTCTCGAGCACCAGGACCGCATGCCGGAGGTGGCGCCACCCCAGGACTGCCCCGAGCTCGGCGACGTGCTGGCCCGGATCTCGGGGCGCCCGCGGGACGACTGGGACCGGGAGTGGTCGGCGCTGGACGTGCGCTGGGCCGGGCAGGCGTCGTCGGATGCCGACGGACGGCCGGACCCGGTGGCCCGGGTGTGGTTGAAGGCGAACGGGACGCTGGACGACGACCCGTCCCTGCACGCCGCGGTGCTGACCTACGCCAGCGACCTCACCCTGCTGTCGGCCGCCGTCATGCCGCACGGCACCTACATCGGCGACCCCAAGCTGCAGCCCGCTTCCCTCGACCACGCGATGTGGTTCCACCGGCCCTTCCGCGCCGACCGCTGGATGCTCTACGACCAGGTGTCGCCGTCAGCCTCGGGCGGCCGGGGGCTCGCCACCGGCCGGCTGTTCACCGCCGACGGCGACCTCGCCGTCAGCGTCGTGCAGGAGGGGCTGCTGCGGCTGCGCGGGTAGTCCGCGCGCGTTCACGCTACGGTTCCGCGCGTGGGTGAGCCGTGAAGGTCGAGCTCCTCGGGGTCCGCGGGTCGACGGCGGCTCCCGGTGCCGACTTCTCCCGGTACGGCGGTCACACGTCGTGCATCGCCGTGACCGCCGAGGGTGCCGATCTCCCGACGCTGGTGCTGGATGCGGGAACCGGGCTGCGGACGCTCACCGGCCGGCTCGGTGGCGCTGCCTACGACGGCGCGATCCTGCTCAGCCACCTGCACTGGGACCACATGCAGGGCGTGCCGTTCTTCGTCGCCGGCGACCGCGACGACTCCCGGGTCGACCTCTACCTGCCGAGCCAGGGCGGGCTGACCGGGCGGGACCTGCTCGCCCAGACGCTGTCGCCGCCCGCCTTCCCCATCACGCCGGAGGGTCTGCGCGGCAGCTGGCGATTCCATGCGCTCGACGCCGGCCGGAGGACGGTGGAGGACTTCGCGGTCACCGCCGTCGACATCGAGCACAAGGGCGGCCGCACCTTCGGCTACCGCGTCGAGGACGCTCTCGGGTCGCTGGCCTACCTGCCCGACCATGCGCCGGCCGCCGGTGTGTCCGCCGAGCTGATGCGCATGCTCGACGGCGTCGACGTGCTGGTGCACGACGCCCAGTTCCTGGAGTCGGAGCGTCGGCTGGCCGAGGACTACGGGCACTGCACGGTGCAGGACGCGGTGTCCCTGGCCGTGCACTGCGAGGTCGGCACGCTGGTGCTGTTCCACCACTCACCGGCGCGCACCGACACCGCGCTGGACGACATCGCCCGGTGGGCACCCGAGCTCGCCGACGACCTGTGCGTGGTGGTCGCCCGCGAGGGCTCCGTGCTGGACGTCCGGGGTCAGGAGCCCGCGCGCCGCAGGATGTAGGCGCCGAGCTCGACCTGGTGACGGCCTCCTCGGCGAGGCATCCTGGGGAGCAGGAGGTCGACGTGGTGCTCGTACTGGCGCTCTTGGGGCTGGTCGTGTCGCTGCTGGCGACCGCCTGGCTGCTCGGCCACCTGGACCGTCCGGCCTCCGCTCTCGAGCGAGCCTGGGAGCGGGTGCACCCCCGGCCACCGAAGCCGCAGACCGTCTCCGTCGAGCAGCTGGCCGCCGACCTGCGCCGCCTCGCCGACCACATCGAACGGACGTACGCGACCGAGCAGCCCTCGAAGATGGAGCGGCTGTCCGCGGCGGCCCTCGCGTACGACTGGGTCCTGCTCTCCGCCTGCCGCACGCTCGAGGTGCCGGTGCCCCAGATGCCGCCGCTGCGCACCATCGAACGGCTGGAGACCGAGGCGGCGCTCGCCGCCCGCGGGCTGGACTGGTGAGCCGGGCCTGAGGGTTGCGCTGCGACCCGTCGTGGGACAGTGACCGTCGTGCGTGTGCCGCCGTTCCTGCTGACCGGCGACGGTCGGGTCCGCTGGCGCGGAGTCCGGACGCTGAAGACGACGGTCGCCGCGGTGGCGGCGTACGTGGCCGCGCTCCCGTTGTCGGAGAACCCGCGCCCGGTGCTCGCCCCGCTGACGGCGCTGCTCGTCGTGCAGCTGACGCTGTACGACACCTTGCGGACCGGGCTGCGCCGCGTGGTCAGCGTCGTCGCCGGCGTGCTGGTCGCGGTC
>DASTVO010000373.1:0-3137 GCA_035759075.1 Actinomycetes bacterium | reverse complement strand
CCGACGGCAGCCGGGACGGCCCTGACCCAGGCGTCCGCCGCCCCGGCCGGGCTGGTGTTGACCACGAGCGGCGCGCCGAACGCGGCGGCTGCCGCCGACCAGGGCCGTACGTCGACGGTCAGCCCCACCTTCGATGCCGTGGCCAGCAGCGACCCGGTCCGCTCCGCCGTCCGTGAGTAGACGGTGGCGGAGCCCGTCACCGAGGCCACCGCGGCCAGCGCGGAGCGCGCCGTCGCCCCGCCGCCCAGGACTGCGACGTGCTCGACGTCGGTCACCCCCGCCCCCCGAAGCGCGGTGACCATGCCCGGGACGTCGGTGTTCTCACCGAACCGCCGGCCACCCCGCAGCAGCACCGTGTTCGCGGCACCGACCGCCTCGACGACCGGCGCGGCCCCGTGCAGCAGCGGCAGCACCGCCGCCTTGAGCGGCATCGTCAGCGAGAGCCCCGCCCACTCCGGGCCGAGCCCGTCCAGGAACCCGGGCAGCTGCTCCGGCGTGACCTCGCACGCGTCGTAGGTCCAGCCGGTCAGGCCGAGCAGGTCGTACGCGGCGCGGTGCAGCACCGGCGACAGCGAGTGGCCGATCGGCGAGCCGAGGACCCCGGCCCGCCGCGTCACTCCGTCGGTCACTGGTTGGACTTGAGCTCGGCCTTGAACCTGAGGAACTCGTCGTAGTCACCGGTGAACTTCGTGGTGCCGTCCTGCGGGTTGGTCGTCACGAAGTACAGCCAGTCGCCGTCGGGCGGGTTGACCGCGGCCGTCATCGCCTTCAGCCCCGGCGAGTTGATCGGCGCGGGCGGCAGCCCGGTGTTCTGGTAGGTGTTGTACGGCGAGTCCTCACCCAGGTCCTCGTAGGTGACGATCTCCTTGTCGGCCTTCAGCGCGTAGTTGACCGTCGAGTCGAACTGCAGCGGCATCCCGGCCTCGAGCCGGTTGTAGACAACCCGGGCGACTTTGCCGAAGTCCTCGTCCAGCCGCGCCTCGGCCTCGACCAGGCTGGCGATGATGACCAGCTCCTCGGGCGAGCGCGGCGTGCGCTCGACCCCGGCCTCCTCGGCCGCCACGGCGTACGCGTCGAAGAGCTGCTCCAGCACCGACTCGGCGGTGGCGTTCGGCGGCACGTCATAGGTCGCCGGGTAGAGGAAGCCCTCCGGGTTCCCCTCGGCGTAGTCCGGCAGCCCGAGCTTCCCGGCGTCCTCGAGCGCGGCCTTGAAGTCCTTCAGCGGGATCTCGGTGCCCTTGGCCAGGGTCTCCAGCGTCTCGTCGAGACGCAGCCCCTCGGGCAGGGTGACCTTGGCCTGCACCCGCGAGGTGGGGTCGAGCAGCGCGGCGAGCGCGTCGGAGGCCGGCATCCTGCGCTGCAGGGCGTAGAAGCCGGGCTGCAGCGAGGAGGACTCGGGGTTGGCGTTGGCGGCCTGGAAGAAGGCCAGCCGGCTCTTGATGACGTCTTCCTTCTGCAGCGTCGCGCCGACCTCGGAGACCGTCTGCCCGGGCTTGACCTCGATGACCACCTCACCCTGGCCGGGGCCGGCGTAGTCCGGGGCGGCGCTGGTGCTCAGCGCGTCCTTGACCTTGGCGCCGAGCCCGAACACGAGCGCCGCTCCCCCGCCGACGATGGCCAGCATCGCCACGAGGGCGACCGCGACCGCCAGCCCGCTGCGGCTCTTCTTCGGCTTGCGTCGCCGGCGGCGAGGAGGCTGGACCTCCTCGTCGGTCCAGACCGACAGGTTCGTCATCGCTCGCCTCTCACCTCGTCGTCGCCGTCCCCCGCTGGCGGGGTCGGTGCCGCGGCGCCGTCTTCGCGCCGGACGACTCGTCCCGGTGCCGTCCCGGTCCGCCGTTCGGCGTCCAGGGCTCCCTGCAGAATGATGACAGCCGCTGCCTGGTCGATGACGCGGCGCCCTCTGCGCGTGTCTACCCCGCTCGCGTGCAGGTCACGCTGCGCACCGACGGTCGAGAGCCGCTCGTCGACGAGCCGTACGGGCACGTCCAGGCGCGCAGCGAGCTCCCCCGCGTACGCCTCGGCCGCCTCGGCCGCGGGCCCGTGCCGCCCGGCCAGCGTGGTCGGCAGGCCGACGACCACTTCGATTGCCTCACGTTCTGTGACAAACCGTGACAGAGCGTCGAGGTCGCCGCGGCCGCGGCGCAGCGTCTCCACCGGCGTGGCGATCATCCCGGCCGGGTCGCAGCTGGCGACGCCGACCCGGACCGACCCGACGTCGACCCCGATCCGCACCCCGGACCTCACGGCGGCGGTCAGGCGCTGCCGGTGACGCGCTGGCCGACGGCGTGCTCGACCTGCCGCAGCGCCTCGTCGACCTTGCCCGCGTCCGAGCCGCCGCCCTGGGCCACGTCGTCCTTGCCGCCGCCCCCGCCGCCGAGGGTCGAGGCCGCGACCCGGACCAGCTCACCGGCCTTGATCCCCCACTCGCGGCCCTTCTCGTTCACCGCGACGACGACGACCGGCCGGTCGCCCGACACCGCGACCCCGGCGACGGCCGCCGGGCGGTCGGCCGGGATCCGGCCGCGCACGTCGAGCACGAGCTTGCGCAGGTCGTCGGCCGAGGTGCCGTCGGGCGCGCGGTGCGTCACGACACCCACGCCGAAGACGTCGGTGGGCGCGGTCGCGAGCTGGGCGGCGGCGGCGAGCACCTGCCCGGAGCGCAGCCCCGCCAGGTCCTTCTCCACCTCGCGCAGCTTGGCCGTCAGCGCGGCGATCCGGTCGGGCAGCTCGTCCGGGCGCACCTTGAGGGCCTCGGTGAGCTGGGCGACCAGCGCGTGCTCGCGGGCCAGGAACTGGTAGGCGTCGACGCCGACGAGCGCCTCGACCCGCCGCACCCCGGCCCCGATGGACGACTCGCCGAGGATCTTGACCAGACCGAGCTGGCCGGAGCGGCGGGCGTGGGTGCCCCCGCACAGCTCGCGGGCCCAGTCGCCCACCGAGACGACCCGGACCTGGTCGCCGTACTTCTCCCCGAACAGCGCCATCGCGCCGACCTGGCGGGCCTGGTCCTGGGTCATCACCTCGGCGCGGACGTCGAGGTCGGCGGCCAGGATCTCGTTGACCTCCTGCTCGACGTCGCGCAGGACGGTCGCCGGGACCGCGGTCGGCGAGGCGAAGTCGAACCGGAAGCGACC
>DASTVO010000372.1:0-2291 GCA_035759075.1 Actinomycetes bacterium | reverse complement strand
GTACGACGAGACGGACCCGCTGCCGGCCGGGTGGCGCGACCGGGTGCCGCTGCACCAGGTGCACCCGCTGCTCGTGCACGCGGCGCTCTTCGGTGGCGGCTACGGGTCCCAGGCCGTGTCGGCGGCACGGCGGTACGCCTGACTCGTCCCGCTCGCCCGGATGCTCCTCGTTGCGCGGCGAGCCGGCGGGCCCGACAGTTGCGGTGAGGTGAGGGCTGATGGTCGAGGCCGCGGACGCGCGGGTGGGCGCGGCGCAGCCGGCCGGGCTGGCGGTGGTGCTGGTGGGCTCGTCCGTCGCGGTCGCGCTCGGGGTGTACGCGGGGGTGCACACGCCCGCCGGCCGGCCGTTCGAGACCTTCGGCTTCAGCGGGATGCTGCAGATGAAGGCCTGGCTCGCCAGCGCCGCCGCCCTGCTGCTGGTCGTCCAGCTGACGACAGCGCTGTGGATGTGGGGGCGTCTCCCCGGCGCGGCCCGGCGCGCGCCGCCGTGGGTCGGCCCGCTGCACCGGTGGTCCGGGGCGGTGGCCTTCAGCGTGACGCTTCCGGTGGCGTTGCACTGCCTCTGGGCGCTCGGCTTCGCCGCGGGCAGCCCGCGGGTGCTCGTGCACAGCGTCGCCGGCTGCCTCCTCTACGGCGCGTACGCGGCGAAGATGCTCGGTCTGCGGGTGCGCGGCCTGCCCGGGTGGGCGCTGCCGGTGCTCGGCGGAACGGTGCTGACCTCGCTGGTCCTGGTCTGGCTCACCTCGGCGCTGTGGTTCTTCACCCGGTCGGGGGTGCCGCTGACATGAGCACCCTCAGCCGCCGGTCGGTCCTGCGCGGCTCGGGCGTCGTGGCCGCCGGCGCGGTCGTCGGCTACGCGCTCACCCGGCGCAGCGACGCCGCGAGCGGCACCGGAGCGACCGCAGCGGCCAACGCGTACGGCCCCGCGCCCGCCGCCGGGACGTCCACGCCCCTCGCCGCGCTCGCCGACGTCCCGGACGGCGGCGGCCTGGTGCTCGGCGACGAGCACGTGGTGCTCACCAGGTCCGGTGACGAGGTCCGCGGCTTCTCGGCGACCTGCACGCACCAGGGGTGCACGGTCGACGGGGTCGCCGACGGCCGGATCGGCTGCCCCTGCCACGGCAGCGTGTTCGACGCCGCGACCGGCGCGGTGCTGCGGGGCCCGGCCACCGACCCGCTCCCACCGGTCGCCGTCAGCGTGGTCGACGGCGCGGTGACGCGCACCGGAGGTGGGTGACGTGTCGTGGCGCTCGCTGCCGACGCTGCTCTGGCTGCTCGCCCTCGGCATCGCATTGGGCGCACTGGTCGCGCTGTCCTGACGCGCCGGACCGACATTCGACAAGCTGCGGCCCTCCGTGTCGATGAACAGCACCCCGCGCCGCAGCTCCTGCCAGCACACATAGGTGAGCGCGGACCGCCGTCTGTTCATGATCGTGAGGGGAATCAGGCCCGCACAGAGCCTGATTCCCCTCACGATCATGGACCCACCTACGCTGCGGCTGTGCGTGCAGTCCCCCTGGGGAAGGGTGACGGTCGGCCCTGAAGTGCCGTTCCCGAGTGTCGCCGGTCGGCCCCACTCCGCCGACAGTGGCTACTTCGTCGTGATCGGAGGAGTCCGGACAGGGCGCCTGGCACTGAGCCGCTCCGATGTCGGGGTGGCGACCCGCTGGTAGACCTGTCATTACCGACGTGGTCGCGACAGCGCGTGCTCGTCAAGACAGCGACGCTGACAGTCAGCGCTGCAGGGTCGGGCGCAGCAGATCGAGCACCGACGGGTCCTCGATGGTCGACGGGACGGGCTCGTCCGTGCCGTCCGCGATGGCTCGCAGCGACCGGCGCAGGATCTTCCCGGACCGGGTCTTCGGCAGCCCGGGGACGACGTCGACGAGCTTGAAGGACGCGACTGCGCCGATCTCGTCGCGCACCCGGGCCACCAGCTCGGCCCGCAGGTCGTCGGGGTCCGTCTCCACCCCGGCCTTGAGCACCACCAGCCCGCGGGGCACCTGACCTTTGAGGTCGTCGTGCACCCCGATGACACAGCACTCGGCGACCGCGGGATGGCCGGCGACGACGGCCTCCATCGACCCGGTCGAGAGCCGGTGCCCGGCGACGTTGATGACGTCGTCCGTGCGGCCCATCACGTAGAGGTACCCGTCCTCGTCGACGTAGCCGCCGTCACCGGTCAGGTAGTGACCGTCGAAGGCCGACAGGTACGACGAGACGAAGCGCCCGTCGTCGTTCCACAGCGTCGTGAGGGCGCCGGGCGGCAGCGGCAGCCGCACGCAGATCGC